>NZ_JANQOY010000013.1 GCF_028285565.1 Acaryochloris sp. IP29b_bin.148 | reverse complement strand
ACAATTAGCAGATGTGAATGGTGATGGTCGGGCAGATATTATTGGCTTTGGGCACTATACAGTTGCTGTTGCTCTGGGACAGAGTGATGGTACTTTTGGACGTGGTTTCACAGCGACCGATGAATTTACTGTCGTCAAGGGAGGCTGGACCAGCAACGACCGTTTCCCTGTACAAGTAGCAGATGTGAATGGTGATGGTCGGGCAGATATTATTGGCTTTGGGCACCATACAGTTGCTGTGGCCCTAGGGCAAAGTGATGGCACCTTTGGCACTGCAACCACAGTTCATCAAGGATTTACGATCCAAAATGGATTTTCCAGTTTTGATAATAATCCTCGTGAGGTAGCAGATATCAATGGTGATGGCCAGGCCGATTTGGTCGGTTTTGGTGATGCTCAAGTCAATGTATCGTTATCTAAAGACGTGGACGATCAACTCATTGGCGGCTTAGGTAATGATCGTCTTGTAGGAGGTGCGGGCAACGATATTCTCGTTGGTGGAGTTGATGCAGATACATTCGTCTTTGAGGTGAATGCGGCTACAGAGGGGATTAACCATATTAAGGATTTCAATGCCTCAGAAGGCGATATGTTGCAAATTTCCCAATCGGCATTTGGAATAATGGGTGTCAATGAGATTACCTTCAATGCAATAACAGGAGAGTTGTTTGTGGGGGGAGAATATCAGGATACTTTGGCTATTTTTACTAATCAGGTGGGTTTTGATGTAAATACTCATATTATGCTTGTGTAAGGTGTATTTGAGGAATTTATAAGTCTATGGTCCGAGCATTAAAGGATAGGTTCAAAATTGCTCCAGGTGTTTTTCTGTAGGCTCAACAGTTCTCTTCATTTTCTTACTAGAGATTGTTGCTCAGCCAATTACTGATTCTATGCCTGAAGGACCTGAAATTAAGCGTGCTGCGGATCATATTGCAAGCGCAATTGTCTACCAACCCTTACAAGAAGTCTGGTTTGCCTTTCCCCACCTAAAAAAGCACGAAGCTCAATTAGGTGCCAGTCAAATTCAACAGGTGGAAACTCGGGGTAAAGGTCTGCTGATGCATTTTGACTGTGGTCTTAGCATCTATAGTCATAATCATCAGCTCTATGGCAAATGGATGATTCGGAAAGCCTATAATTATCCCCAAACCAAGCGACAATTGCGGCTAGCTTTGCATTGCGATCGCAAATCTGCTCTCCTTTACAGCGCATCTGATATTGATGTCTTGGATGCGGCGGGGATTCAGGTCCATCCTTTTCTAAGTCGGATTGGACCAGATGTTCTCAGTTCTAAGACGACTGTCGATCAGGTGCAAGAGAGACTGAGTTGCCGCCGCTTTCGCCGTCGCCGCCTTACGACCTTACTCTTAGATCAGCATTTCCTAGCTGGATTGGGAAATTACCTGAGAAGTGAAATCCTGTTTGTAGCTAGAGTGCATCCCTCTTTAAGACCTATGGACTGCACCTCTGAGCAGTTGGAGAAACTAGCAGAAGCTGCTTTGGCTTTACCCAGACAGTCCTATGAAACGGGAGGCATCACCAACGATATTGCCTGGGCCGCCAAATTGAAATCACAAGGGTTTACCCGTCGCGTATATCGACATTGGGTGTTCGCTAGAGCGGGGCAGCTCTGTTGGGTCTGTGCTACCCCGATTGTCAAAGCGGCTCAAGGTGGGCGTCGGTACTACTACTGTCCCCAATGCCAGGAAGAATGAGCCTCCCCGTCCGCTAGTAACTATCGCAGCGAGGAAGGGGCGCTCAAATAGTTGGATTGAATCTTGCATCATCTGGGAATTCAGACTCGATCGACAGGTGTGATCGAGTACAAAGGGGCGTTGTGACCCTGCTCAAATCCTGCGAACCAGGAATTACAGAAAATTGCAAAAGAGCCTTATTTGTAGCGCAATGCGTGCAGAGGGTTAAAAATGCAAAACCAACCAGATCCATTCAAACTATCTTTTTTTCGTCAATTAATTCCGCATCGGCAGATCATGCTGACTATTTCCATACCCATGAATCAAGCCTCTCAACGGTTAGAAGAAGCATTCGTGGATGATATTTTTTTGCGTGGTAGTTTTTGGCGATGCTCGCGACATTATTGGGGACATATGCACGGCAAACACTTTGTCTTGCATGGCCCAAAGGCCCACCGCCAGTTTTGTTTTCGCACACGGGGGATCCTGGATAATAGAGGAGAACAACTGGTGGTGCAGTTATTGATTCAGTTGAGCCGTCGAGACATTTTTGGCCTGTTATATAGCTTGGCTTTCGTGTTAGGTTTCCTGTTTTTTGCATCTAGGGAGGGAGGCATTTTTTTGATGCCATTTCTGCCATTCTTTGTGGGATTTATCTATGTGATGGTGCAGTGGCATTTATCCCATTACTCCGCTGAGATTAGCAAACTGGTTGCGGAGATTATCAAGGGGCTTCCTCTAACTTCAGACTGAGAGTCTGACAGATGCATAGTCTTAGAAATCTTAAATTCCAACTGGAAGAAGTTATTTAAAGAGATGCAGCAGCAGTTGAAGCAGTGATCACCGAAGGATGAGGCGGGTGCTGCTTCGTCAAGATGGTTTCCACTGAATCTGTTTTAAGGGGGCGAGAAAATAAATAGCCTTGAGCATATTCACATCCCATTTCTCGCAGATATTCTTGTTGGACTTTAGTCTCAACGCCTTCTGCTACCACTTTCATATTTAGATTCTGGCCCAGATTCACGATAGTACGGACAATCGCTAAACCATCCTCTTGATCCATTCTGGCGACAAAAGAATAGTCCACCTTTAAGACATCAAGGGGAAAGGCATACAGATAACTGAGAGAGGAATATCCAGTACCAAAGTCATCAATGGCTAACTGAATGCCCAACTTCTTTAAATTGTTCAGCTGTTCAGCAATATTGGGTGCATTACTTAGAATGACGCCTTCCGTAATTTCTAGCTTGAGATGGTGGGCCTGCATTCCTGTTTCATGGATAATCGCCATAACTTTTTCGCAAAAAGTAGGCTGCAAGAACTGATGAGCCGAAATATTGACGTTTATAGTCAGACGCGAGGCATGGGGATAGGTGGTGAGCCACTGAGCCATTTGCCGACAAGCTTCTGTTAAGACCCACCAATCGATCGCAACCATGAGACCAGCATCTTCTGCCACAGGAATAAATTCTGAAGGGGGGATCAATCCTCGTTCAGGATGGTGCCATCGCAAAAGTGCTTCAAAACCAGTGGTCTTTTCTGTCGCTAAATCCACAATCGGCTGGTAGACCAAGTACAGCTCATTATTACTGATCGCCCGTTGCAGATCGGTCTCCAGTTGTAATTGAGTATGGACTTGGGCACGCATGCCTGTCGAGAACACCTCATAGCAGTTTTTTCCCTGCTTTTTGGCACGATACATCGCTGTATCCGCACCCTGTAACAGTTCGTCTGGAGAGTGATAGTCTGGGCCAGAGATAGCAATACCGATACTGGCGCTGGTGTAAATCTCGTGGTCTTCTATAAACAGAGTCGTTTTGAGTGTACTCAGGATGTTCTGAGCAACCTGGATGGCGTCATCTAGGTCCTCAATAGTATTGAGGAGAATCGCAAATTCATCACCGCCAAAGCGGGCCGTTGTGTCCTGCTCGTGCAGACAGCCTTTGAGTCGTTGAGCAACTGCGATTAATAGCTGATCGCCAACGGCATGGCCCAAGCTATCGTTGATCAGTTTGAATCGATCTAAGTCCAGAAACAATACAGCAAACATCTGCTGGTGGTTAGCCATCTTAAAGGTATGGGCTAAACGCTCCATAAACAGGACGCGATTTGGCAACTGAGTCATTTCATCGTGCAGCGCTTTGTATTCCAACTGGGCACGAGTAGAGTAATAGGCGGTAACATCAGTTTGCGAACCTGCGACCCGAAAAGGCTGGTTTTGATCATTCCGAAGGGCAAGCCCACGACATCTAAACCACAGATAGTCTCCACTTTTATGGAGAATTCTATATTCACATTCGAATTGAGGGATTTCTCCGCGTAAGTGGGCGGATAGATCTGCTGTGACTCGATCTTTGTCATAGGGATGAATGCGGTTAAACCATTCGTCAGGGCTGTCGCCAATGTCTGAGTTGGTGTAACCCAACATATTTTTCCAGCGATCAGAAAAATAAATAGTATGAGTTTTCAGATCCCAATCCCATAAACCATCGTTGGCGCCTTTGGCAGCTGCTGCATACCGAGCTTCGCTGAGCCTTAATTGCTGCTCAGTTTGGCGATATTGACTGATATCGATCAGGTAACTGCGGATCAAACCACTTTGGAGGATGCAGTAAATGGCCTGCTCATAAATAGCGTTGCCAATGGTAATTTCCCGAATCACATGCTCTGATTGTTCTGCAAGTAGGGTTTGGTATAAACCGTCTGTCAGGGGATGATGGCTGACCGTTTTGAGTTCAGGAAAGTGGGTGGCAGCCGCTGGATTGATATAGGTGATTTGACCGTCAAGATTGGTCTCAATGATGGGTAAAGGGGTTAATTCTGGGAAAGAAGCTAAACGTATCGCGGCTACGTCGCCTGGGTGCTTCTGGACGAGGTGAGCCTGTGAGTCTTGTACGGTCTCAAGTGTTGCTTTATGAAACAGAGTGGATTCAGTCCTTAAAGTGGTTTTGGGTAGGGGACTGGGTAATGCGAGAATATCCGATTCGTCCAGGATTCTGGGATCAGTGAGGTTAGACGTAGAAATATAGGTGACATGAACGTTCTCGCCTAAGGAAATAATGTCTTGATCCTGCAAATCGTGAGCAAAGCACCGTTTGCCGTTGATCCACAAACCGTTATGGCTGCGCTTACCGTTGAGATCGCCATCGATGATCCGAAAAGCAGATTGTTTGGTGCTGACGTCACAAATTCGCAGCAAAAATGCATGGGTTCGGGAAACGGTTGGGTTGTCTAAAACAACGGCATTGGCCTTGTGGCGGCCAATAGTGTAGGTGGCATCTTCCAACGAAATCAGTTGTTGATTACCCTCGTGTTCAATGGCGAGAATGTGATAGTGCTGATTGAGATGAGCAAGAGCTTTGAGCTCTCTGTCGATGGTGAAGACATTCTTGGCCTTACGGCTAGAGGCTATGGTGTATTCCTCTTCGGGAAAATTTTGGGAGTGCAGCATAAGAAATGTTGTTTCTCTTTTGAGCCTGGAACCTGCAGATACCGCAGTGGATAAGGTTCAATGCCCTAGTGTTGCTTCCTATTAGTGTTCCCATGCTGAGGTTGGATTGATCTCAGGCATGGGGGAGACGCTGAATGTGTCAAGTCTTAGCGCTATTGCTAAACAATTTTGAAGAGAGTGTGGAATTTACGCCATCGGCTCTACACTCATCACAGGAACGCGGGCACTACCATAGAAAGTAAGGTTTCATTGAGATAACCGTTATGCAGCAAGGTTCAAAGGCAAATTGGCAGGTTGGGACTATTTTTGATATTCCCCTCTATATCGACTCATCATGGTTATTGATTTTGGCTTTGGTGACCTTCGCAAACGGGGTCTCGTGGCAGCAGCTTTATCCCGGTTGGTTGATCGGAACGGCCTGGGTTGTGGGTTTTGTAATGGCCTTACTGCTCTTTGCGTCGGTCTTGATTCATGAACTAGGTCATAGCTTGGTGGCGCGATCGCAAGGGATAAAGGTAAATTCCATCACCTTATTTCTGTTTGGCGGTATTGCCTCCATTGATGAAGAAGCCAAGACACCAGAGCATGCGTTTCAAGTTGCGATCGCTGGCCCCGCCGTTAGTATTAGCCTATTCTTCTTCCTCCGTTTAATCGCTGTCTTTGCTGCGGCGAATTCTCCGGCACAAGTGTTGTTGCAGAGCTTGGGAGAAGTGAATCTGGTCTTGGCGCTGTTCAATTTGATCCCTGGATTGCCGCTGGATGGGGGGCAGATCCTCAAAGCCTTGGTTTGGAAGGTGACGGGGAATCGGTTGCAGGGGGTGCGATGGGCGGCTCGGGTAGGGCAAGCCTTAGGGTGGATTGCCGTCACGGTGGGCTTGGCCTTGGCCTTTTTGTTAGGACAAATTAGCGGCTTGTGGATTACGATGCTGGGTTGGTTTGGGCTGCGCAATGCCTACACCTATGAACGCTATACCCAACTGCAAGAAGCCCTGATCCAGTTGCAAGCCCAGGATGCGATGACCCGTGATTTTCGAGTCGTGAAGGCAGAAGAATCTCTGCGTCAATTTGCCGATGACTATCTGCTGGATACGATGCGCCGATCGGCGTACTTTGCGGCTTCTGAGGGCCGATATCGAGGACTGGTGGATCTCGATGGCTTGAATACGATTGAGCGGAGTCAATGGGATGTGCAGCCTGTGCAAGCCGTGGTGCGGTCCCTGCAGCAAATTCCCACGGTTCGCCAAGATACCCCAATTACAGAGGTGATTGAGCGGTTAGAGACAGAGCGGTTGCCGCTCATTACCGTGTTATCGCCTGCGGATGCAGTGGCGGGCATTATTGATCGTGGGGATACGGTGAAAGCCTTGGCGAAAAAGCTCAATCTTCCCATTTCTGAAGACGATATTCGCCGTATTAAGGAAGAAGGCAGCTATCCCACTTCACTTCAACTGCCAGCGATTGCGCGTTCCGTGATGGCGGATATGATAGTGTCTAAACCGACCCCAGAAACAAGTTCGCATTAATGGCCTGATTAGCGATGGGTGCCAACTTGACGTGATCAATGGCCTCTAGCTCAATTGGAGAGAGGGGGGCACAGGTGAACGTGGCGCCAAAGCAAGTCTGGGCTGCTTCCATCAAGGCTGTGATAATTGTTTGCTCTGGTAGCTGCTTAAGCATTGGGTCTGTACCTTGACGCGATGCAGTTGGCCCAAAGACCTGTTGGACTAATGCTGGGTTGGGATTTAACCGCATCGATCCATGTTGCAAGACAGTTTGTCCTTGCCAAGCCTGGGCACTGCCAATCAGTTTGTATCCACTATCGAGGATTAAGTCGGCAGTAGTGGCAGTGGCGAAGCAATTGGCTTTGTGGGTGTAGTTCCGGTGGGCGTCGCCAAAGTTCAGGCTGACCCCTAGGGTTTGCCAACCCTGGATTAAGAATTGACAGAGATCCTCATAGGCTTGGCGACGGTTGCGGTGGGGATGGGAGAGTGCGATCGCATAGGTCAGGTCCCCTTCATGCAACACCGCCCGACCGCCTGTTGGACGTCTGACCACATCAATGGCATGGCCCTGCCATGTGAGATGTTGCCAATGAGGCGGCCAATGTCGCTGATTTCTGCCTAGGGAAATCGCAGTGGGGCGCCAGGTATAAAAGCGCAGCGTGGGGGGCATCAACCCTCGATCACACTGGTCAAACAGCCACCGATCGATGGCCATTTGTACGGCCCCAGACGCCTTGAGAGGTGGGATCAGTCGCCAGTTCAATGGCTAAGCAGTTACTGCGGGAAATTCTGCCTGCAATTCTTCATCATGATCATCTGCGATCGTCGCCACCAACGTGATCAAGTGAGAGATTTCACCTGGGGACAAATCGGCAACGGATCGACTCGTGACGGCCACAACTTGCTGGTTGAACATACTGAAATGTGCTTCAAACGTACTCAACCAATTCAACTCCAGCAGCTTACGCATCAGATGTGTTTCGTTCTGTACTGGCAGCTGTAAGACAGGAGACCAAACCGTAAAGGTGTCGTCTTCCGAGATGCCTGTCAACTGAATGTAGACATCCACCGAGCCGTATTGGAACTTCCAGATATATCCATCTTCTGAAGCATTTACCAAAACTTTGTTGTGCTGATCCAGGCTAGAGATAACCGTTTCAATAACATCTGTGTAGTTCAGAGTTTCGTCTTCGTTCGACATTTCAGGGGCTGTCTCAGTTTTATAGCTCATCATAAACAAATCACATCAGGTTTGCAGAGTGGGCAATTGGCGAAAGTAGTAGTTTAGCTACAGGTTATAAAGCGATACAGAAAACAAGGATTTTCCCAAATTGCTAGATGAATTCAAGTCTGAGAGCCGATGGGCTGCATTACTTCATCCAGAAAATCATAACCTTGTGGCGGTCTGGGTTGTTATATTTAGTCCTCGAAGACGTGCATAAGTCTATAGAAAAGATAAAAGTATAAGGCTGACAATCGCTCCAGCGCGCGGGTGAAACGAGGGCATCAAACAAGTTGAAGACTGATACCGTTCCTTAATATTGCCCTACGGGCCATTGTAAATAGACATCTCATGGGTAACGGTTTAAGTTAGCAAGACGTTGAACAGTATAAATCCCTGCAACGGCTTCCTTTAGGAGGCTATCTTGATTGATCTTGGGTCACCCTGCGGGCACCCGGAGGGTGTTGTTAGAATGCACAGCTATAGCATGCTGCGGAGTCAAGAGGACCCACGTTTGATGTGAGAGCTTGGGTGGCTGTGTTCCCCCATTGGATCGTGATCTAAAAGAATCCCAGGTCTGGCGAGAGGAGCGTCAATGGAGCAAATTCGGCAAGCCTACGTCAGAAGCTCTATAGAATAAGAGCCATTTCTCTGGCTTTACAAATGTTATAGTTTTTGCCAAGGATCGCTTGCGCAAATGTGGATGTAAGGAGTCGAATACATGTCAGTGAGTTTAAAAGAAGCATTAGAAATCGGAACTTACATCGTTAGCCAACGGATGAAAGGTCGAAAACGATTTCCTCTGGTCCTAATGCTAGAACCCCTTTTTCGCTGTAACCTTGCCTGTACTGGGTGCGGAAAAATTCAGCATCCCCCCGAGATCCTGCGCCAGAATCTAACCCCCGAAGACTGTTTTGCAGCAGTCGAAGAATGCGGGGCTCCGGTTGTTTCTATTCCTGGCGGTGAACCCTTACTCCATCCTCAGATGGATGAAATTGTGGCGGGGTTAATTGCGCGTCGCAAATATATTTACCTGTGCACCAATGGTATTTTGCTGGAGCGTAATCTACATAAGTTCAAACCTTCTCCCTACTTTAGTTTTATGGTCCACTTAGATGGCCTGCGCGAACACCATGACCACTGTGTTGATCGGGAGGGTGTGTTTGATGTGGCAGTCAATGCCATCAAGGCAGCGAAGTCAAAAGGATTTCGCGTCAATACCAATACCACGGTGTTTGAGGGAGCGAATCCTCAAGAAATGCATCAGTTCTTTGATTTTGTGACCTCTCTAGGTGTCGATGGCATGACCATTTCGCCAGGGTATAGCTACGAATGGGCTCCTGATCAAGATCATTTTCTCAAACGGGAACAAACTCGCGCCCTATTTCGCCAAATTCTCTCTCCGTTGCAGACCGGACAGAAAAAATGGAACTTTAACCACAATCCCTTGTTCTTAGATTTTCTCACTGGGGAAAAGGATTACGAATGTACGCCTTGGGGCAGCCCTAGTTATAGTGTTTTAGGATGGCAAAAACCCTGTTATCTTCTCAATGAAGGACACTATAAAAGCTTTCAGGAATTGCTAGATCAGACTAATTGGGATGATTATGGACGGGCCAGTGGTAATCCCAAATGTCAGGACTGTATGGTTCATTGCGGCTATGAGCCGACTGCTGCTGTAGATGCACTTCAACCCAATAATATGGGTCGGGCCGTTGCCGGTTTATTTGGATAAGTTGTGGAGACGATGACTGCAAAAGTAGAAATTTATACCTGGGCCACCTGCCCCTTCTGTATCCAAGCCAAGCAGCTATTGGATAGTAAGAATGTCAACTACACTGAACATGGCATTGACGGAGATGAGATCGCTCGCTCTGAAATGGCTGTTCGGGCCTTAGGACGGCGTTCAGTACCGCAAATATTCATCGCTGATGAACCCATTGGGGGGTGTGATGATCTCTATGCGTTAGAGGGTCAAGGTAAACTAGACTCGCTGTTGCAAGCTTAAGGTCCTGCGTGAAGCTAGCATTTATCATTGATCCCATTGCTGAATTGGATCCTGGACACGATACCAGTGTTGCTTTGATGGAAGCAGCGCAAGCTGCCGGTCACGAAGTATGGATCACCCAATTTGATCACCTCAGTGTTCTCGACGGTCAGGCATGGGCTACGCTGATGCCTGTGTCTTTGACGCCGGTGCAGTTGGTGGATGGCAAGTGGGTGGCGTCTGAGGATTGGTTTGCCTTGGGAGAATCCCAGTTCCGACCCTTGGCCAGCATGGATGCGGTCTGGATGCGCAAAGATCCACCCGTGACGGTGGCCTATCTGTATGCCACTTATCTGTTGGATTATGTGGACTCCCAGCAAACCTTGTTGATTAATCATCCTCGGGGACTCAGAGCGGCCAATGAAAAGATGTATGCTCTTCAGTTTCGGGATGCTATTCCTGAAACGATTGTGAGCCAAGATAAAAACGTTATCTTGCAGTTTGTCCAAGATAAAGGGAAGGCGGTGCTGAAGCCCTTAGGGGGGAAAGCGGGGGAAGGCATCCTGTTGCTCCAGACTGAGGATCGTAATCTGAATTCTTTGATTGAGATTAGTACGCGCCGAGGACAAGAACCTGTGATGGTGCAAATCTATTTGCCAGAGGCTCAACAGGGAGATAAGCGGATTATTCTGCTGGATGGAGAGCCTATTGGAGCGGTCAATCGAATTCCTAGAGGGCAAGAGTTCCGGGGCAATATGGCGACAGGGGGGCGAGTGGCTCAAGCTCAGATCACGGATCGCGAGCAAACCATTTGCCATCAGCTCGCCCCAGTTTTGAAGCGGGATGGTTTGATGTTTGTGGGCATTGATATCATTGGCGGGTACTTGACGGAAGTGAATGTAACCAGTCCGACAGGTATTCGTGAAATTGATAGGTTGGATAAGACGTCTTTAGGCGAAAAGGTGATGCATTGGTTAGTTACTGGTAAATCAGGTCTCTTACATTAATCTACGTAAATGAATAAACCCACTGTGTTGGTAACTGGGGGCGCCGGTTACATCGGTTCTCATACTGTCCTTGCGCTGCAACAAGCAGGCTATGCTGTGTTGATATTGGACAATTTAGTCTATGGCCATCGCGATATTGTTGAGTCGGTCTTGCAAGTTGAGTTTATTTGTGGTGACATTTGCGATCGCACCCTCCTAGACCAAGTTTTTTCCCAACATGATATAGCTGCAGTCATTCATTTTGCCGCCTATGCCTACGTTGGTGAATCCGTCGAAAATCCAGCTAAATACTACCGAAATAATGTTTTAGGCACCTTGACGCTGCTAGAAGCGATGCTAGCGGCCAAGGTCTCGAACTTTGTGTTCTCCTCCACCTGTGCCTCCTATGGCAATCCCAATCAAATTCCCATTCCCGAAGCGCATCCCCAGGATCCCATTAACCCCTATGGGATGACTAAGTTTATGGTGGAGAAGATCCTCACAGATTTTGATCAAGCGTATGGATTGCGATCCGTTCGGTTTCGCTATTTCAATGCTGCAGGGGCTGATCCCGAAGGTCGTTTAGGCGAAGATCACAACCCGGAAACCCATTTAATTCCCCTCGTTTTAATGACTGCCCTCGGCCAACGAGAAAACATTACTATTTTTGGTACTGACTATAAAACTTCAGATGGGACCTGCGTTCGGGACTATATCCATGTCACCGATCTTGCTCAAGCCCACGTCCTGGGATTGGAATATCTGTTATCGGGTGGCGAAACCAGCGTCTTTAACCTAGGTAATGGGGATGGATTTTCCGTCCGAGAAGTCATTGATATGGCCAAAAAAGTGACTGGACTGCCCATTCCCGTGGTAGAAGGCTACCGACGCGCTGGCGACCCTGCCATCCTTATTGGCAGTGCCGCCAAGGCCCGTAAAATCTTAAATTGGCAGCCGCAATACGCCGATCTAGAAAAGATCATCACTCACGCTTGGCAGTGGCATCAAAAGCGGCATGCCTAAGCAGCTCTTCTTGGGGCTGCACAAGACTTGGCAAACTTCAGAAAGAGAGAATTAAGGAAGTTCTACTTGTGTCTGCACCGTTAGCACTTGAGGTGGGGTGGAATCCGGGGGATAGAGAAAATCCACCTGAACCAGGCGAATATCTTGGGGTGCAATCTCCAGATTCACCAAGGCTTGGGCAGGTTCCCCGCGATGCTGGACAAAATGTACATAGCGAGTTTGGGGACGCCCCTGGTCATCCTGATAACGGGCTCTTACGGTCCCTCGAAAAAAGACCTGTTTGGCAGGGGGCTCAAAAAATTGAAGATTGCCCTCACTTTGATCATTCTTAATCGGTGTCTGAATCGTAATCGCCACTTTTTTCGCCTGGTCAGTGGGATTGTGGAGTGGCAAATTTAAACTGTACTGAATTCCGTAGTTGCCATGGGCGGCATAGGCCGTATCTGGATAGCGCACAATCATCGGTGCACTTTGAACTTGCTCAGTCCCAAAAGCGCCCCGATCCACACTACTCAAGACATAAGAAAAAGCCTGACCCACCTCCGGAATCTTGAGGGTATAGCCCTTGGAATCAGGATCGGTAATCTGAGCCCGCCACTGAGAGCCTTTAGCAACCCCGGCGACTCGCCCGTAGATCAGCTTTCCCGGTTGTCCCGGTGGTGTTGGCGTGTTATCCCTGGGGCCAGATAACTTACCTTCCTGTAGTAGCTTCTCCCATTCAGTCAGGGTGGGTGCGCGCTCCTCCCCTTTGCCATCGGTGGGAGCGAACATGGCTAGACTCGCGGCATAAACTTTCCCCGTACTCCTCAGTCTGGCCAGCGTTGAGCGGCCATTGATCGGTGGGTCTAATTCTTTCACTGGAATCGGAACATTTAACAGCATCCGACTTTCACCTGCAGGAATCACAATCTGGGCAGGCCAACTGTCTTGTCGTTTACCCCGTAATACATCATCCATGGCTCGGCCTCCAGGGCCTGCATATACAGCTCCTTGAGGATTGGGTAAATAATTATCTAAGGGGATAAACGGAGCATCAGGCTGACTTAAGTAACTCGCTGCCTGGAGTACATTCACCGTCACAGACGCTTGACCCGGATTGTGCACAAGCACCCCCATATATAAGGTTTTTAAGTCATCGGGGCCTGTGGCCTTGGCAATATGATGGGCAAACACATCGAATCGCCCCTGCAAGGGCTGATTGAGGTGGGCAGAGGGGACAGCTTTGTTTGTATTCGGAAAAGTAGAGAGCAAGATTCCCTCCGTTTGAACCACCTCAGGACTATTGCTGTTAAACACCATCACTGAATCCAGCTGGCCGGGTAGCGCTCGCACTTCTTGTGGCTGGACAACAATCTCGGGCTGTGCCGGTGCAGAGGACTGAGCGACGAGTAGAGCAGAGATCAGGGACAACATAGGCAAAAACCAAATAGAAGTAGCACAAACAAGAAAATCTTACTGGTAGATGACGATTCCCCAATAGTTTAGGGTCCACACTTCGCCATCCATCGCCAAGACGAAAGCTGTGAACTCAACATTTCAAGCAATAACAAAGGTGATCTGCGATGGGCCTAAAAGTATGGATACTCCGTTTTTACTGATCACAGCCTTTAGCCGGAGGGAACGACCAATCAACGGTTACAGGCCTTGAGTCGCATATCGGCTTAACTGAGTGGGCTGAAAGTAGGTCCTTCAGCTAAAGGCGGTAAATACAAATTCTGAGTTGCCAAGATTGGCTGTCTGGAGATCGGCCGCTTGGAGTCGGCCGAAGGACTGATGGACTAGGGCGTAGAGGTGCACCAAAACTTTTTTCAAAAAAAAGCTTGACATGACTATTTAGCATTGTTATATTGGTCAAGCGCTCGAAAAGAGGCACGCCTCCGGAAAGCGCCCCGAACCTAGACAAATCAATAGTTTGAAAGATTTAAGACAATCATCCTCGTCGGAGTTTCTGACAGTAAAAAGTTCGCTTTTTTCTTGTTGGTTAACTTCAACTTAATATAATTTCAGTACAAATTCTCACATGGAGAGTTTGATCCTGGCTCAGGATGAACGCTGGCGGTATGCTTAACACATGCAAGT
>NZ_JANQOY010000133.1 GCF_028285565.1 Acaryochloris sp. IP29b_bin.148 | reverse complement strand
GGATTGAGAAACGATTGGAAAGAAATCCTCAATTACCTAAATGGGACATCCTCATCAAGCCAATTTAGTCCGTGAGTTCTTTCCCAGAAATCGCCTTACTCGTTGCTATAGTGACTTTTACTCAGACTTGAGATCGCACTTTCAATTGCTATTCCTCGACTAGATCAAAGCATTTTGTGATGCACTGCTGGACTTTACGGAAACCGTAGATCTCAATTTCTTTGATGTTCGTGGACTACCCTATTCGCACTATGATACCAAGCTGGTAACAGTCACACCACGATCTAAGGTAGAAGTTCTAGGAGCATTTAGTTTAATTGCAAGGGAACCTTGCGCTCTATTCATCATAATGCTTAGTTGAAAGGTCTAAAATCAATAATTCTTTAAGAGGCAAGGGAAGTAAATTTTTCTCTTTTTCTCCAAAAATTTGACTCAGCCCAACGACGCTCTAGTCCGTAAACATACATCCTATTTTTACGATAATTAGCAAACTGCTGTTTCACCAGTTCTGAAAAGCGAGAGGAGTATCTATCATTATCCATAAACCAAGCAGCCACTTTATCAGCTGCTAATAGTCCATGGCTAAGGCCTTTGTATATGCCTTGTGCGGCAATTGGGTCATAACTCGCAGCAGCATCTCCAATCGCTATCCAATCATCACCTTCCACAATTGGGAGCAAACCCGACTGAATAGAAAAAATGCGGTAGTTATAATTCCCAAGGGTGAGTTGAGAAGCACTCCGGCTGACAAAAGACGTGGCCGCTAAAGCTTCCTCGAAGCCTTGGTAGCCGTTTGCCCGTAAAGCTGAAAGGGATTCCTTTTCTGTGACGATCATGCTCACTACTCTGTTTTCTGGCAAAAGAGAGTGATAGCACCACCCCTCGTGGAAGGCTTCCAACTGTACCCGCTTCGACCCTTGACCTTTTAACACCTTGGCAAAACGAAGGGTAGCACAAAGCTGATCATCAATGACCTTGTTTATGTTCAATGCGCGTGCAAATCGAGCTTCGAATCCAGTGGCATCAATCACGAAACCAGCTTCTATTGTGTGAGGAATTTTATTAGGTTTATAAGTAACAAGATGAACAATTCGACCATGATTACTTTCCATGGGCTTCTCTGTGGCACAGAATCGGGTGGACCAAGAAAACTGAACCTTAGCCTCCTCAGCCTGCTCAACCAGCATCTTGTCGAACAGCTTCCTGTTCAATCGCCAGGACGGTCCCATAGGGTTCACAATAAAGTCGTTAAATCCCACGTGGTCACTTCCCCATAAGGATGCATAACCGGGACAAGTTTCATGACCCGCTTGGTTAAAGGCTTTGGCTATTCCTAATTGCTTTAGAAGCACAATAATATCCGGCGGGCAGTTTTCGCCTACTCGCTCTTGATCTGGTGCCTGCGCTTCTACCACTAAGACAGAGGCATCAACTTTTGCACGAATGGAGATAGCTGCAGCTAGGCCAGCCGGGCCACCACCAAGGATGACGACATCGTATTTCGGCTTTAATTTCAATGATACGGACACCCTTTTTTGGGTTTAGGTGGATTAGCATTAAATGGCCATGATGGAACTGGATCGGTAGTATCACCGGGGTTAGTGAGCTGACTTTGTACCTCTAGGTAAAGACTGGGGGAATACTTTTGCTCATCATTGTCCACGTTAGTTCCCTGCACAATGATTCCTATCTTATGCCAGTCTTTAACTGACTGAAGAGGATCCTGGAAGGTAGCCGCAGATGCTGGGTTCACTGCATACGTTCCAGGACCACGGATGGACCACTTTTGCTTGGGCAATACATTGTTAACCACTTCCTCAGCCACATACACAGCATCTGGACGTTGCGATGGCCATGACCAGTAGAGGGTGGTTTCAGCACCGTTACTTTCATTCACCCCATCAGTATTAATTGCGGTTGCGTGTATAGAACAGGAGTTGTAATCTGTTTGCCAAGGTATAGCCATAAATTTCGAAACATCGCCTGGTTCCAAACCATTGGTCATGTTGTGCAATGGAATCCAGCCACTACTGAGGTAGGGGGTCTCTTTGTCGAGATTCTCGTAAGTCAGTGGATATTGCTTGATACGAAAAGGACCTGTCCCCGACGTTTTCCAATCCTGTATATATATATCCTTGTCCATTATTGTATAGCTGACTTCTATACCAGGAACATAACGTCCACCTAGACAGTTAGCCAGTGCAGACATATCTAAGAATTCACCAGGCCCTAACCTATTAGCTTTTCCTGTCTCAAATTTTTTCTTACTCCACTGTTCTAGAAAAAAATACTGGGTTTTGGTCACAGTCATAAATGAAGTTCCCGCGGCCCCTAGAGACAGAGGCATTAATGGCATACCAATGTTAGTCTCATCTTTATTAGGATTTCGAATAAAGTTGAGGGCTGCCATAATCGTCTGATCAGGATTATCATCCTCAGAAATCGACTCTACTGCGGTGTGGCCTCGCAAGGCTAGCGGAGGTAAATTTGCTGTCCAACGTTGTAAGTTACAAGCAATAAATACGGGTTGTATATCCTGAACAAAGTTGGGTTTATAGTCTGGGTTAAAGACGAAATCTTTTTCTCCTTCAACTTTGTTATATAGTTCTGGCTGTAAGTTCAGATCGCGCACAAACATATCATAAACATCGTCCCAAACTGACACCACATTGCGGATCTGAGGTGCATAAGCTGGGTCGCCACAAACCACCCAGGCACCGAAGGCCTCTTCGGTACTGCCATCGTTGAAGACGATGGTTACATTTACTGGGCCATCAGCTGCAGAGTCAAACCAGCCCACATTGTTTAGATCACCCGTCATTTGGATAGGCACACCGTATTCATCATATTGACCTACGGCGTTACCCATACTTGGCAAGACCAGCAATCGGCCTTTTTCATCCGTCAATATGTCACCTAGAGTTTCCAATGGACCGCTAGGTTCAAAAAGCTCATCATTGGTGTCTATGGGAAAGCGGATCGGGTAATCCGGCAAGGTTTCAATTTTCCCGTTCTTGCGAACCCATGAAGCAGTTGAGCAACGGTCGAAGCTAGCCTTCTCCTTATTCTTGGCGCTAATGGCACGGGGACCAGCATCTATCATTAGGCGGTTTAGTCGATTAGCCGAGTCAATGGAACCATGTACTTCTGGATTTCGCATTTGCGGAACCTGATTGTTAGCATAAGCCTCAATACCCTTGTTATTGACGACGTTATACGCAGCAGCCTTTTTGTTGGCTAGATGACTGGACCAGATCAGATCAGTCACTGTTCTTCCATCAGGTAGCTGAGTAGCAATGGTAACTTCGGTGCCGTTCCCAGAAGGATAGGTATCTAACTTGTCTACTTCATAGGCATAGAGCCGAAAGCGAGCAGCTTGTTTTTTTAAGTTGCCATCCTGGTCACGCAGATCTTGACTAGTGATGGTTTCACTTTCGGTTCCCTTCTTTATGGGAAGACCACCTGTTATATCTGTGCCGTCTTGCGGTAAACCAGCACTAGTGTCTGGTGAAAGAATATAGTCTTCACTGGTGCCGAATCGAGCAAAATTAATGGTCGGATGCACCCTGAATACGGTTCTCTTTTTCATGATCTGATTCTCCGTTAGAGATGAACATTCAGCTATATCTTGGAGTTACGCCATGATGCCAACAGTTACTAATTGCACCCCCAACACTAGCCATGATGGAAAAGAATTTTTCTGGGTTATCACCCTTGAAAAGTTGCTCAAGAAGGTTCCTCAGTTCACTAAACTGTTGGATTAAAATTACTTCTAATTGCTTGTCCGTATCGGTGTAATCACCATGAGCTTTCCCGATATAGACATCAGGTAACTGGTGTCCCATATTGTTCTTGATCTGGTTGAACTTCGCGAAGTGATCATCGTGAGGCTCTGTATCATCAGCTGTATTCTGGAACGCGGAAGGAATGGTGGGATCTTTCTTAGTTTGACCTTCGCCTTGATCGGTAATAAGGTCAATCAATAGCCCTATCTGATCAAAACCATTTTCACCAGATTCTGTTATCGTCATATTCGGCATATTTCGGTAGAACGCCGAGAAATAGTCCACCTGCCTAACACCGCCTTGAATGCTATCTCTTAAAAGGTAAGCTCCAAAACGCAATGCCTGATAAAACGCGCCGATGCTGCCGTATTCCTCAATTTTGCTTTGCAGTTGAATGTTCTTCTCCCCATCCAGATATTCTGGTATTTCTATTAAGCACATTGCATTGATGTGTTTTAGATCAAGTGCACCAATTTCAGCGGTATAGGGTTTGTAAGGCGCAATTGCTTTGGGATTATCAAGGCTAAAATCAAGGTGAGGAATAGTGGTCCCTTGGTAAACAGGAGCCTTCATTGTCGGAGATAGCCCGTATGCGTTGGCTATATTTGCAGCGCATTGTAGATGAAGCATCTCCTGATTGACCACTGTTCTTAGCATCTGGTATGCCTGAGAACTTCGATCTTTGACTGAATACATAGCTGACATATAGAAGGGAATTGTCCAAAACTCAAGATCTACTGCTGCTTGTAAATGATCTTTTAGATGTTTAATAGTCCAATCCTTATGTTTAACGTTCATGAGACTCAACTCTTATCCTTTTTTTGGTGATTAATAAGACTCGAAAAAGGAATTTTAACTTAAGAAATTTATAGATGTATTGATGCGGTTGGATTTAAGGGCATGCATTGAAACGTACTATATTCCTTGAGGACAAAATCCTTATGAAATAAATATTTGCATCCTCTAGTGCGAGTAAAATATTCCAAGATAATTTAATTCTGTCTTTAAATTTTTGCAGAAATTTTAGTGTCACTTTATATAGCACTACGCATTTTGACTAGAGAGGATTTCATGCTTATAGGTTTTCATCTGTGGAGTACTGATCAGTGAGTGTCTTAACACGCTTTAGTAGTGCTACATCAGATAGGCTATTAAGTATGGCTATCGAAATCCTCAAAGACTATAATTATTCATCTAATGATTTATGTCTTTTCTATTAAGTATATTGGTCAGCACTTAGACGAATTTTTTCCATCTATCAGACAGAAATAGAAATATCAGCAATACCAGCATTTAAATTTGAATTCTCAAAAAGATTGCTACTTTATTTTCAGCGAACTATCATCAAAATCCACTAGAAAACTCATATTCCACTGCAGGCAACCAAATACGATGTTTCATCCATTCCTAGTTATGGCTTGGTAATTCTCTAACCCGCTGCCTCCACCTCCAGCTCCCTCAAAGCTTGATTCACCTCCGCCAGGTCAAACGCCTTCGGATCAAACTCACTCCCAAGCCATTCCATCCGCTCCTCGTACTGTGGATGTCGGGGGTTCTTCAGAACCTTCAGCAGATGGGCATACCCCCAGTCCCCACCACAGTCTTCCGGTGGACAGGCCCGCTTCCCAGCCAGACAAACGGGGTAGGTTTTCCCTGGCGCACTCTCAAGCCTTTTTTCTACCTCGATTTCGTGTTGCTACATATCACCAAAGTCATACAGGTAGGTGTCTATATCCGATTGGTGATTTGAATTCCAGATTTCATCCTCAAAATCTGTATTAGAAAAAAACTTAGGCGAAAAACCATCTTTCATAAGCCCGCTTTGGCCATGGCTTTCCACAAGTTACTGCGACGGTGATGTTCAGATTTCCAGGTTGCCAACAACGTCCCATAATCGCGAGGAGCAATCTCCTTGAGGGCGAGCATCCACTGAGCATGTCGAGTATAGTCCGACTTGTGGACATCAAGAGGATCGGGGACAAACTGATGCAAATTTGCTCGCCAATAATCCATCACTTGGATCCATAAATCCTTCGAGGCAAATCGCTGCAAATAGCTTCGTCGGGAGGCATCATCTGGAGCTGATAATTCATGCTTGCGAATAACAACCTCATCAAAGGTTGGGGTTAACTGAGGCTGCTCAGCTTGTATTTTCTGCAGGTCATGGGTGAGTAACCGCAATCGCTCGAAATCCTCACCCAAAGTTCGGCGATCGCCTGAGAGACCACCTAACCATTTGGTCACTTTCTTTTGAAACCAGGGTGCTCCTTTTTTAGCCTCTACAATGCTATCGAGAAGCCAATGTATCCATCCTGACTCTGGGCTGGTGGATGTGGTCAGGCCATAACCACTATATCCATAGCTCAGGTAGGGAGTTGCCCGCTTTACAACATAATCCCGCCAAGACTGAAACAAGGCCCTATGCGTTTTCTTGGCGACAGAAATATTGGCAAATGTTTCAAACATTTTTGACCAGTCGAAACAATAGTCAAACGCCAGGTTTTGAATTTCTAGGACGTTCACCTGTTTAGCTTTTCCCAAGCCTTCAGCGATTTTTTGCCAGTAGTCCAGCAGGGTTTTCTCATGATAAAAAGATTGCTGATCGTAAGCGTAACCTGATACTAAGGTTACCAGCAGAGAAGTCTCAGGCGTCCAATCCTGAAGTCTGTCGTTTTTCGTCTGAAGAGACTTTAGCGTTACCTGAACCATTTCCATGGCTTTGGTATAGCTGCCTGTTTTCAAAAGATTTTCAATAATGGGCA
Organism: Acaryochloris sp. IP29b_bin.148; assembly: GCF_028285565.1. Lineage (GTDB taxonomy): Bacteria > Cyanobacteriota > Cyanobacteriia > Thermosynechococcales > Thermosynechococcaceae > Acaryochloris. The sequence continues at coordinate 1,739 of NZ_JANQOY010000133.1, read as the reverse complement.
GACCATTGCTCCATTGCTGAGGAATAGTCTCTCTCAAATTGTTCAGGTACTCTTCAGGGGAGGACTCGTTGAGCTTTTCCATGTAATATAAATGCCAAGGGGAGTGGGTCTTCCCCAAGGCCAGATTCCACAAACGGGTGCCCTTATTAGCTGTCAAACCCTCCACAATACAAGCTTGATCAGCTTGAGGCAGCTCCCATAAGAACCCAATCAGCTCATCATCATCCAGAGCCATGTAAGAAAACCCTGTTTCTATTTCTCTCACTTGCTGAGCGAATGCAAAGGCATCTTGTGCTTGTGCCTTCATCGTTAGCCATTCCCAGGCCAGTAGACAATGGGTCACGTGTGTGCCCAAACCAATACCATCAACAATTTCTATCCATTCTGGAATGCCTGCTCTAATGTCTGTCTCTGCTTCTATCAGCTCAGTAGCAAAACCTTGTTGAGGATCAAGCCCATGCTCAAAAGCTGAGGGTAAGTGCGATCTCATTATTCTTAGCCACTGCATCCAAGTCTTCTGCGAATGTGTAGTTATCAAAATAAGGTGGCTCCCAACTTGCCTCCTGTTCGATATATTGCCCGTTTTCTTCTGCGGCAACGGCAACCAGGTCAACCCATTCTTGCCATAACCTAGACCAAGTTTGCGATAGTTTTGCGAAAGAAATAGGGGGCGTTTGTTCGGAACCTGTTGGATCTGGCTCAACTGATGGGGACGGTTCGAGTAGCTGCCTAATGATGGCTTGAGTATCAGGAGAAAGTTGAGCAATCGCCTTTTCCCTTTGCTCCAAGGAAACGGCTACCCACAGCGCATCTAGCAAGGATTGAAGCTCGGCTTGGGTTAATGCCACGAGCAACTTTTCACTCACGTTTTTAATCGTGCCATTTACACTCATCGGCTCCTTCCTTTCATTCCGAAAATTCAACAGACAGGTCTTGATACCCCGAAATGTTCCACGCTGCTGATCTAAATTCTCGATAAATTTTGTCCACAACCTTGTATTGAGGAGCTGTTTTCATGGTGAACATCACGGTTAAAACATGCTGTTTATCGTTTTTTGAGGTTGCAATTTTCACACTCTTTTTAGAATTGCTAAGAGTGAGTGCTGCACCTTCCAAGCTTTGAAAATATTGGTCAGAAGGTGAATAGGACATGAAAATAGTGACTTTAACTTTCATGACAACAGACTGAAAATTAACTATTGAAGATACATGGCTGAGCTTTCAAAAGCCTCTTCTGGTGTGCCTTTGAAAGTACCGTTATTGAACACACAAGGCTCATACTTGTTGTTACTGTAGGTATAAAATGCCATAGCCCACTTTTCCGTATCACCGCTGTAGCGCAAGCGGCACAGATGGGTTGGCACTGTCCTCAAAAATTCAATTCGCTCTTCCCGCGTGCAGCCATAGAATTCCTCGTTAAAATTCTCCGCTGGTACCTCGGGTTCTAGGTAGGCATCGATATAGCAAAACTTGCCTCGAAAGTGCACGTCAATCCGATTGTATTTGCCAGCATAGTGCTCTGCCGCATAGGTCAGTATGCGCTGTTTGATCGGCTCTTTCACTCGGACCGGAATTTTCATGCCGCCTGAATGCGGATCGTATACCCAGGATGCCATTACCGAAACGCCTGCTCGTGATATTTACTCCCTTCCCGCCATAAGATTATGGAACAAGTGAAAATATAAAATTCAGGTTGTTTTGAACTTGTTCAGCCGATAGAAACTGGTTAGCAGCAAAGA
>NZ_JANQOY010000132.1 GCF_028285565.1 Acaryochloris sp. IP29b_bin.148 | reverse complement strand
AGGGATTGAGAAACGATTGGAAAGAAATCCTCAATTACCTAAATGGGACATCCTCATCAAGCCAATTTAGTCCGTGAGTTCTTTCCCAGAAATCGCCTTAGATGAACGCCACTGATTGGGCCATGGGATCGCAATGCTTTTGTAATTTGAGGTATACTCTCCTCCTCCGGATTAAGCATTACTACAGCTGTACCGGGAACTACTCCATCAATCAAGTGTTTAGGGACATCTATGGAAGGATCAATAACAACTAGTTGTTGGCAAGATTTTAGGCTGGAATAGTTCATGGGGAGGTAATGGGTTTTCATTGTTATGGACAAATTATCTTCTCAAAAATAAAATTTTACTCAGCTATGAAATAGCTAAGCTACTGATTTCGGCTTCTGGATTAATTGAGAAACCATTCTCTATCGGAAAGCTATAGCCTTTGAAAGTCAAAGAGTTATAAGTTTTTAGACATCGAATTCTTTACTTACATGAATTCAATAACTAGAAAACTGCTTTGAAGAGATATTGAATTTTGCAAAAAATGTTGCAAACATTCCAATAGATTAGGAGAGTTCTACATAGAAGTTTTTCTCTTATCCTTCTTTTGTCAATTCAGACAGATGAAATTTTAAACTACGTAATTTCGTTTACACCAGGCCATTTACTGACATAATTTCAAGCTTACAGAACCCTCCTATCAAAGTAACAAAAGAGAGTTATGGAGCATATATCTATAGTCTATATTTTTTGTGCAGGCGGAATATATTATTCTCCTTAAATTGCGGCAAGAATAATATGTAGGGATATTTTTTTCCATTAGACTCATCAGGGTTCTAGAACGAAAATTTATGGCAGTCTTTCACAAGACTTCTCTTATTTTTAGTATCCCAAGCCCAAGTCTATAATCATGTTTAAAAACATGTCAATCATGTTCAACTTAAGTATTTCTTCTAAAACAGATGAACATCTAGCACAACGAAATCTATTTTATTTTGCTATAAAAGTTTTAAATTCACTCACAAAATGCAAGACGCATTTTCTACAGATTAGTCAGAAAAGCAAATCATAATTCCGACAGGGATCGCTAATAAAATATCCTTATCTGTAGTTTCTTGGGGTTCATTTGCTACTTGACTCTCCAGTAATAGACTAAGGCTATTTCATTCAAAATAAGTCTCTTTTGTGATGCAACGAAAAATTGTCATTTCAGGCATTAAGTACTTGGTTCACAGATCTCTAAAACAACGCAAAGTCGTTATCTAGTTTTAGAATGAAATAGCCCTGTAATAGACTGCAGCAACAAAATGACCTGTAGTACCCATTCTCGGGGTAAAACATTGATGGCGTGCCGACCGATCTTAAATACTGGCCATATTTTGGCATTGGCAAGCACGTTCCAGAAAATCAGCCAGTATTTCATTCCAAGTCGATAATTGCGGGACCCAATGCAAATTGTTCCAAAGACCTGGTTTATACTCATCCAACCACTGCCACACTGCTTTCATATAGCTGGGAATTGAGCACTGATATGTTGGATTAAAAAGCCGTGGTATGCAGCTCTTCTGGGTCAAGATGAGAATGAACCACCTGGCCATCTCGGAACCACACCACTCGCTGTGTTGTCTTGGCCACCTCTGGTTCGTGGGTCACCATCACCACCGTCATGCCACTGGCATTTAAAGTTGAGAATATACCTAGAATCTCACTCGTTGTTTTGGTATCCAAAGCTCCCGTAGGTTCATCCGCCAACAGCAAAACAGGCTCATTCACAATGGCCCGAGCAATCGCTACCCGCTGTTGTTGTCCTCCAGAGAGTTGAGTGGGTTTATTGTGAATGCGATCGCCCAGTCCAACCCGTTCCAATGCCGCCTTACCTCGCTCCTTTCGCTCCTTTACAGGCACATTGGCATAAACCATCGGCAGCATCACATTCTCAAGCGCACTGACTTGAGTCAGCAAATGGAACTGCTGAAAGACGAACCCAATTTTGCGATTACGCACCAGGGCCAATTCAGTATCCGTCAGCTGGGCCACATCCACCCCATCCAGGAAATATTGGCCGGAGGTCGGTCGGTCCAGGCAACCAATCATATTCATCATGGTGGATTTGCCTGAGCCAGAGGCTCCCATAATCGAGCAGTATTCACCCGAGTTGATGATGAGGTCCACACCGGCTAAAGCGCGAACTTCAGTTTCACCCGAACCATAAATTTTAGTGATCTGCTCCAGGCGAATAATGACCTGATCCGCGTTCTCTGCTGTCACGGCCTGGGCTGACTGTGTAGATGTCATAGTCTTATTCTTCCCCTAAGCACTGCGAAGCGCCACAATTGGATCTAGCTGAGCCGCTCGCCGAGCCGGAACAACCCCAAAGAACAGACCAATTCCCCCCGAGACACCGACCGCCAACATCACAGCCGGAACGGAAATGCCTGTTTCCAAGGGAGTGAGACTGCCCACCATTAACGTGCCGCCGACGCCCACAAAGGTGCCAATCATGCCGCCTACGGCTGATAGAATAATGGCCTCAATCATAAATTGGACCAAAATATCGGATTGAGAGGCTCCAATGGCTTTGCGCAGGCCAATTTCCTGAATCCGCTCCGTCACCGACACCAGCATAATATTCATAATGCCAATGCCGCCCACCAGCAGAGAGATACTGGCGATCGCCGCTAGCATAATCGTCAAGGCTCCACTGATATTGCCAATAATTTCTAGGGCCTGCTTTTGAGTCCGAATCGTAAAATCATCTTCATTAATAATTTTGTGACGAATGCGGAGCAAGTTCCGAATCTGAAATTCTGCTGCTGGAATACTGGCTTCACTCTTGGCAGAGACGGAAATAAAGGTTAGCTCTGTGCCAAAGGGAGAGGTTGACCCAACCACCCGATTCGCCATGGTCGAAATGGGGATAAAGATCACATCGTCTTGGCTACTCCCCAGGAAAGAGCCCTTCTCTTCCATGAGGCCAATGACCTCAAAGTTGAGATTCTTAATCCGAATACGCTTACCAATGGGGTTTTCAGAACCCACTAATCGCTCGGCCAGGTCCGTGCCTAACACGGCCACCAAATTGCCCCGCTGGATATCTTGCGGACTAAGAAAACGACCTTTGGCCACATCATGATTCCGAACAATCGGATACTCATCTGTGGTTCCCATAACTAAGGCCGTCGTATTTGCGCCCTGGTAAATCGTGGTCAACTGGTTCTGCAGTTGCGGTACCACGGATTGAACCGCAGAAACCGCTTCCTTGATCGCCTTTGCATCGGCCCACACCAGAGTCTTCGGCACTTCGAAGGTCTGTCGCCGAGCTTTATCGGTTCCTGGAACGATAAACAGAATGTTGGGTCCTAAGGATTCAAACTGTCCTGATGCATACTTTTGAGCACCCTGACCGACGGCAATCATAGCAATCACAGAGGCATTACCAATAATCATCCCAAGCATGGTCAAGCTACTGCGCAGACGATTGGCGACCAGGGTCGCTGAGGCCATTTTGACGCTTTCGAGGATATCCACTATTACTCTTCCTCTTTCAAATCTTCCGGCTTTTGACCTTCAGGGAAGGTGATAAAAACCCGCTGTCCGGGGATGACGCCATCCAGCACTTGGGTTTGATTTTTGACGGAAGAGCCAATGGTGACGGGCTGGAAGGCTGGCTTTTCTTCCTCGTCAGGGACATAGACACCCGTTTCGCCATTGAGGGTTGCGATCGCACCCGTCGGCAGCACCATGCTATCCGCGAGGGTATCGCCCAAAAAGGTGAGGTCCGTATTCATCCCGGAACGCAGTTTGTCTTGCCCAGCGGTAATCTTCACCCTGACCTGAAAGGAGGTTACATTTTGCTCTTCAATCGCCTCTGGCGACACTAACCGCACCCGCCCCTTAAACACTTGATTGGGGAAGGCATCGGCGCGAATCTCAACGGTCTGTCCTGGACGGACTTGGCCAATATCCACTTCAGGAACCGTTGCTAACACTTCCAACTCCTGGGCTAAGGCCACAATGGAGGTCGATGTTGCAGAAGTGGTGCTGGATGCGGTGGTCGTGGGCGTTACAAAAGCTCCTTCAGTGGCAAACTTTTGGGTAATAATCCCACCAAAGGGAGCCCGAATAATCGTATCGTTAACCTGAGTCGTCACCACGCGCTGACGACCTTGGGCTTCGGCCACTGCGGCTTTCGCTTGCAAAATGGCTTCTGGGCGACTGCCTTTCTGCATCAGCTGATAGGCTTGGCGGGCTTCTGTCACATCAGCTTTGGCCCTTAAGACCTCTGCTGGCTGAGATCCTTGCCGCAAAATTTGCAGGCGTCTTTGCACTTCTACTAAATTAGCTCGGGCGGTATCTGCTTCGGCTTTCGCTTCGTCTCTGCGATCGCGGGTTTCTGCCCCCACCTTATAGAGTTGCTCAAAGCTGTTCAGACGAGTCAAGGCCAATTGCAATCGGGCTTTCGCAGACTCCACTTGGCTTTGCACCTGGGCAATCGTCTCGAGTTGGTTACCGCCCGCAATTTGAGCCAGTTGGGCTTCCGCTCGGACCAAACGGGCTCGGGCTTGCTGAACTTCTTCTGGTCTGTTTCCGGCCTGCAATTCCGCGAGCCGGGCCTGGGCTTGGGCAACCGCCGCATTCGCTTGAATTAACTGACCTTCGAGATCGCGAGTATCCATCCGGGCAATGACTTGCCCTTTTTCCACCTCATCGCCTTGCTCCACCAACAGTTTTACTAAAACACCTGCTTGCTTCGGGCTCAAGTTAACGCTCTTGGCAGGTGTAATGGTACCGCTAGCGGTAATTCTGAGGGTGACATCTTTAGACTCTACTTTGACCGTCAAGTCCTCTAAGGTGGGCTGATCTGAAGCACTGCTCACCCACGATCGTGCTCCCACTGCCCCCATGAGGACCACAGCACTTACAAGGCCAATCACCCATACCTTGGGTTTCTTAACCTTGCCAACAACAGGAAGTTTGATATACACAACTGCTTAATGTTTTGTAACCTTTTCTCATTCTAGCGAGGATTCATCTCGCTTGTCGCCTCAGCCCTGCCATTTGGCCATTGTTCTTAAAGACGATTGGCTCTACTAGAAGGGTTCCCCAACCCGTTCCTGGCCTAAACTCAGGCCGAGGAACCCAATCTAGAAAGGCCCAGGCTATCCACACTTTGTTGATTCACGACCCCGTTGTCAGCTCGCCTCAGCACTGATCGCTAGAGCCAAATCTATTAGTCTAGATACCGTTCAAGAGCTGCTTTCAGTTCTTCTGAGCGAATGGGCTTACTCACGTAATCCTGCATACCAACCGCCAGGCATTTTTCGCGATCGCCCTGCATGGCATTGGCAGTCAATGCAATGATATAAGGACGCTCTGCTGAAGACCATTCTTGTTGAATCTGCTCCGCTGCTGTCAGACCGTCCATCTCTGGCATATGCACATCCATCAGGACAATGTCATAGGGCTGACGCTGTAAAGCCGCCAAGACTTCATGGCCGTTATTGGCGACATCGGCACTATATCCCAGTTGTTTCAGGATTAACAGCGCCACCTTCTGGTTAACGACAATATCTTCCGCTAACAAAATTCGTAAGGCGGAGGGACTGGCAGGCTCCCCAAGGGGAGACGCCTGCCGATGGTGATCACTCGTAACCACTTGCTTGCCAAAGGTATGAGCCAGCACATCGTGCAGTCGGGATTGCTGGACCGGTTTATTGAGCACAGCTGCGAATTGAACTTTGTTGTTCTGCTGGAAGATTTCATCCTGTCCCAAAGAACTCAACATCACTAGGGGAAGATCAGGATAGCGATCGTAGATATGTCCTGCTAGCGCCAAACCATCCATTTCTGGCATCTGCATATCTAAGATGGCCAAGTCAAAGGACGGGTGGGTGGTTAACAGATTTAGCGCATCCGCTCCCCGCTGGACCGCCTGACTCGTCATCCCCCAAGACTGGGCTTGGAGTGTCAAAATTTTGCAGTTGGTGGGGTTGTCATCCACAATCAGCAGATGTCTGCCCGTCAGTTTAGCGGGGAATATAGCTGGACGCGTCTCTGGCTCCGCTACGGGAACTGAAATCGTAAAGAAGAAAGAAGATCCCTTCCCCACTTTGCTGTCCACCCACATGTGACCGCCCATTAACTCACAGAGCCGATGACAAATCGCTAAGCCTAAACCCGTACCACCATATTTACGCGTGGTGGAGAGATCAACTTGACTAAAGGATTTAAATAACCGATCCATACGATCAGCAGGAATGCCAATACCGGTATCTTTGACCTCAATCTGGAGCGTCCGGTTGCAGTTGGTCACCTCAGGTGCGGGAGCATCTTGAGTCACATCTTTGACATAGACCACTACCTCGCCCTCTTCCGTGAACTTAACCCCGTTGGTGAGCAGATTAACCATAATTTGACGCAGACGAGTCACATCTCCCACAATCCACTCAGGGGTATGGGGTTCAAATAGATAGGCCAGCTCTAACGTTTTATTCACGGCTTTAGGAGCGACAATCCGCAGTGCATCTTCAATACAAACGCGAAGATCAAAGGGTTGGATTTCAAACTCCAGTTTGCCCGCTTCGATTTTAGAAAAATCCAAAATATCGTTAATAAGCGTCAGCAGAGCATCACCACTGCTGCGAATCGTCTCAACAAAGTCGGTTTGCTGTGCATCTAAAGGGGTATTGAGTAGTAGTCCCGTCATCCCAATCACGGCATTCATCGGAGTGCGCAACTCATGGCTCATATTGGCCAGAAACTGAGACTTAGCCTGATTGGCAGCTTCGGCAGTTTGCGTAGCCTGGATAAGCGCCGCATTATTTTCTTCCAAGGTTTGGCGCTGCTGCTGTTCCTGTTTGAGTAGTTTGGCCTGAGTAATGGCGATGCCGACTTGGGCCGCAACAGCTTGTAGGAGTTCTTGGTCAGCCTCTGACCAGTTGCGGGTGCGATCGCACTGGTGCAGCACAATGACCCCATTGGCTTGTCCTTGAGAGGAAGTTCTCACAGCTAACACAGATTTGAGCTGGGCTTGTTCACAAAACTGAGTCTCTCCTTGAGTCATCGCATTTGGGTCTAACTGCGAGATTGCCAAGACTTGATCGTGCTCAAAGATTTGCGTGAGGAAGGGATGATTCCCCATTTCTAAGGTCTGACAAGACGAATAGTCAGGATCTAAATACTCAGCTACGTCCGAAGCATCACAGAAGGCAGCCAGATCATAGCTCTGAATAAAACATCGATTGGCCTGCAGGCTGCAACCGATCTGGTCTGCGGTGGTTTGCAAGATATGTTGTGTATCTAGACTACGGCGAATATCTTGGGTAATTTGCTCGATCAACAAGACCCGCTGAATTTGACGATTGAGGTTTTGATTGGCCTGCTCTAAGGCAGCGGTCCGGTCTTGGATAATATGCTCTTGTTCGACGGTGGCCTGTTGCAAGGCCTGATTCATGGTTTGGAGTTGGTGCGTTTGTGCAGCCAATTGTTGGTCTGCGAGATAACTCTGGACGGCTTTGGAAATGGTCAATTGCAAATCATCAGGTTGCCAGGGTTTGGCAATGTAGCGATAGAGATTGGCATAGGTCATGGCATGGGCAATCGCATCCATGTCTGCCTGCCCCGTCAACATAATGGTGATGGTCTGTGGCGATTTTTGGTGGATATGCTCTAAGACCTCATTTCCCTTCATTCCGGGCATAATATAGTCAGCAATGGCGACTGCTACCTCTAAGCCATCCTCTAGCAGCTCATCCAAAATCTCGAGCGCTTCTTCTCCACCATTCGCCGTTTCAATCACACACTCATGGCCAATAGATTTCTTCAGCTCTATTTTTAAGGACTCTAGAACCGTATCTTCATCATCAATACAAAGGGCAAACGGCTTACTCATAGGGCTTCTAACTTCGACTTCAGGAGGGTGATCAACTCCGTTTGATCCCAAGGTTTATGGATAAAACGATGGAGATCTCCATGCGTTTGAGCGCGTGCGATCGCCATTTGATCCGCCTGCCCCGACAGCATAATTTTAATAATTTGAGGATGAGATTGGTGGAGTCTAATAAAGAACTCATCCCCTTTCATGCCTGGCATCAGCCAGTCACAAAGCACCAGCACTACCCCAACTCCCTCTCCATAGAGTTCTTCCACGATCTCTAGGGCTTCATCAGCACTCTCAGCCGCCTCTACCTGGCAGAGATCACTTAACTCTTTCTTGATTTGAATTTTGAGGCTATCTAAAATGAGTGCCTCATCATCCACACACAGAACCACAGGTTTTGCCATCGGATCAAAGGACCTCCATACTCAAAGTGCTAACTCGGGTTGTAATCGCTACCACAGCTATGCTGGGAGTAGAGGAATGGAAACTGTAAAAATGGTGTTACCTGGTACAGACGCCACCGTAATCTCTCCCTCATGCTTATTTACAATTTTTCTGACAATATCTAACCCCAAACCACTCCCCTCTCCAGGCGGTTTGGTGGTAAAGAAGGGTTGGAAAATCTTGGGCATCACCTCTGCTGGAATGCCTTTGCCGCTATCAGCAATACCCACGTGGACCTGACCGTCTCCTTGCTTTACATCAATGGTTAAAGTACCTTGATAGTCCATGGCTTGCAGGGCGTTATGAATAAGATTGGTCCACACCTGACTCAGCTCATCCTGGAAACAGAGCACAGGCAGAATGTCGTCATACTTTCGAATCACGTCAATCCCATACTTCAGTTGACTTTGATAGAGCGTTAAGACCGTCTCAATATCATTAATTAAATTGGTTTCTGCTTTATTGCCCGTATGGTCATAGTGGGAATAGCTCTTGAGGGCAAACACCACTTTTGCCGCTTTGTCCGTGGCTGTCTTGATCGTTTGAGTACTATGAAGCAACGTGGAAAATTGATAGGCCACATTTAAGGTTTGGCGACCACCAGAGGACTGAATACAGGGGACAAAAGCTTCAATTCCTTCAAAACAGTTCAACTCTGCCAGAGTATCGGCCACATTATCCGCCTGATCGATCCCCTCGGCTTCCAGAAGCCGAGTGTTGCTCCGCTTCAGCTTTCGTTTCTCTCGGCTGTTCAGAATAACCTGATTCCGTCGAGAAGCATTCAACAGCTCAGTAAAAAACTGATGGCCATCAGCCGACAGCGTCTGGAAAAAGTGAGGTAGCGTGTCTAGGTTTCGATCAAAGAAATCAGCAATATTGTCGACCGAAGATCGAATAGCCCCTAAGGGAGTGTTGACTTCATGGGCAATCCCGGCAATCAGTTGTCCCAGGGCCGCCATTTTCTCAGACTGGACGAGCTGATCTTGCGTTGTTTCCAACTGTTCCAGCATGGCTTGCAGATTGTCGTTTTTCTCTTGGACAATCTCCAAGGTTCGTTCCAACTGCGCTTGTTTTGCGGTTAGCTCTTCCGCCAGTTTAGTGGTATCAGCAAGAGCCGTTGACTTGGCTTGCAAGAGATACAAAAAGTCCGTTGTCGGCTCATGAGTTGCAAAATCCTGAAGTTTCACGCCATATTCCTTCAGGGCAGTTAGATCCGTTACCCAGAGTGAGCCAATAAAGAACATGACATCGTCCGTATCGACGTATAGCATTTGTCCTTTGAGCTGAAATCCCTTAGCTAAGGACTCAATCAGAAAAAACTTTTTCGATCGCTTGTGAATCATGTCAAACTCAACAGCAACCTTGGGGCGCATAATCTGAAAAAACTGATCCAATTGACCGCCAATAAACCCTTCGGGAGAAATGCGTTGCAGCACTTCACCAGCCTGGATAATCTCTAAACTCTGGTTGAAGGCAAAGTGAAAGGGAAAGACCTTAGCAAAACAATCAGGGGGGAGACTGCGCTCAACGGGAACCATGGAAGGGACATTTGGCTTTGTACTTAACTGAGAACTGATCATGATCTGCCCCTTCCTCCCGACTCTGAGTTTGGCTAATGTCTACTTCTGTCTCAAATCGTTCGCCTAATCCTTCCACTAACCCCAATACCATTGGGGCAAGTCCTTCCCGTTCGGAATGGTAGTGCAGCGTCAATGCATCCTCATCCGCATCATCACAGTCAAAGGAAGGTGGTTGTAGTTTCGGAAACATAACGCCCACTCGAGCATGGAGATCATCAAGATTTTCTAAAAATTCTGGCAAATCATCACCATTCATATCCATTAGCTCACCATATCCCTCATTAGCGGTAAATTTAACCCAATATTTACCAAATGCATGCATTATCTCTGCAGGCGATAGTTCTAGAACTTCACTAGCAGCGACAACCAATCGGTGGGTTACATCATCGGGATAGCCTTCCATACTGACAAAGGCCTCCGTTTTGATCTCCGCTTTCTGTTTGATTTGCTCCCAAGTGTCATCACTAAAATGGCTGCGCACCATTTCCTCAATCGCTTTATTGACCAAACCATACATTTGAACTCCCCCGCTCATCTGCTTGTGATGTGAATAGCATTAAGGTTCCCCATTTCTACAGATATCGCTCCAAATGGCGAAAATTTTAGGTGAATTTTACACTCTGGGAAAGAATAAGATTGCCTGTAGTTTACTTAGAAAGAAAACAAAAAACAGCTCCAGTATTTTATTTTTTGCATAAAAAATAAAATACCTACTCTAGATACTCAGAATATTTATATGACTCTAAATTTTATTTTTTATGCAAAAAATTAAGATGTGTTTTATGATTTTTTCCCAGAAATCAAGCATTTAAGCTATTTGAAATTCTGTAGATAAATACAATTTATAGGACTAAAAATCAATATTTTACTGCCACACAATAAGATTCTTGTTTTTAGCAATAAATACAACACAGCTCCAGGATATCCGTAAAAACACGCAAGACATCTTTATCTTATCTAGTGATGATGCTAGAAATTAAGTGGTTCTACCGATGCGATCAAAAAATAAACCCAATATTCTCTGAGTAACTGTTAGGAAAAAAGTAATTTTTAGCAGCCAATATCTAAAACTTCAGCAAGCTAATATTCTGCCATAAAAAACTATATCTAATATTTATTAGATTATTCTTTATATACTTTATATTAGCCACTATCAGATAAATAGAAAATATTTTCTATTTCTACTCATACAAAACAGCTGATCAGCCTCCAGAGAACAGGGCGAAACCGCATAGAATATATTTTCCATATGGCTTAAAAAATATTCGACTATTTCTCCTTAGAAGCATTAGAGAAACAGCAGTTTTATAATGGCAGCCACTCTTAAATTGCTCAGCTTTCTCAACAATATGAATCGTTTTTTCATGTCTTTGCCTAATAGCTTCCCGCAGAGGTAGGACTAACCCACCTACGGATGGCGTCTGTTGGCTCGGCAAGGAGCCATCTTGGCATCGCTCAAGTTACGTATTTATTCAAGAAAGGAATACATGATCACGACCACTCAAAATTCAACCGAAACGCTGTACAACGATACAGCCAATCGCTGGGTACGCGGTGAACCCAGCTCCTTATCTGATTTCACCGCCCGCCCTGCCATTATGGAGATGTGTACGCCAGTTGACGGCCAGCATATTCTCGATCTGGGCTGTGGGGAAGGCTATTGCAGTCGAGAACTCCGACGGCGCGGTGCGGAGACTGTTTTGGGTATCGATTTGTCCCAACGCATGATTGAAGCAGCCCAGCAGCAAGAAGCCCAAGCTCCCTTGGGTATTACCTACCAAGTGGGTTGCGCCACTGATTTACACCAATATACTCAGGACCGATTTGATTTGGTCGTTGCAGTCTTTCTGTTCAACTACCTGACAGTTGCTCAAACCCAGACCTGTATGGCTGAGATTTTTAAAGTGCTTAAACCCGGTGGACGGTTTATCTTCAGCATTCCCCATCCAGCTTTTCCTTATATGCGTCAGGCCAAGTTCCCTTTCTATTTCGAGGTAGAAGGAGACAACTACTTTAGTGGCCGCGATCGCCAATGTCCAGGACGAATTTGGAAGCGAGATGGCACTTGGCTAGACGTGCAGCTGATTCATAAAACACTGCAAGACTTCTTTGAAGCTTTGCACATTGCTGGGTTCTCAACCATGCCCACAGTACGTGAATTGCGGGTCCTCCCTGAGCATGTCGAACTGGACCCTGACTTTTTTCAACCTTTAGTTGATTACCCGTTGCATATGACAATCGAGGTGTGCAAATGAAAACAATTACTGCTTATTCAGTAGACTCTTTCAAAAGAATTACGGAATACCATCCCTTATGGAAGCATCGCTTTCTGGAGCGCTGCCGTACTGGAGAGCTAACCTTGTCAGAAGTGCGGGTCTTGGCCGTGCAAATGTATAAATTCTCGCAAGCCTTTAACCGCATCTTGGCAAGCATTATGTCTTGCTGCTCAGATGAGAAGGCACAACTGGTGCTCTTAGAAAATCTCTGGGATGAAATGGGGCAGGGGAATTTAGCCCACACTCACCCAGAATTATTCCGGCACTTTACTCGCACCCTCGGAATTGATGATGGTACTTTATTGCTGACGCCTCCTGAGCCAGAAACCCAAGCATTAATTGATACCTACCTGGCTTTACCCCATCAATATGGTTATTTAGCTGCGTTAGGAGCCGTGTGCTTTGCCTCTGAGGGAATTGTCAATTCCTTATATACGCAAATTCGTCAAGGCATTGTGGATACCTCTCCTTTTTCCACAGAGTCTCTGATCTTTTTTGAAGTTCATATTGATCTAGATGATGACCATGCAGCGCATTTGGAGGCTCTCATTGAACCTCGACTCAAGACAGTCGAAGAGTCCATTTATCTCCATCGGGCCATCAAAAAAGCAATGGATGCCCGTTTGCAGTTCTTTAATGGTATTGAACGAGCATCTCAAGCGGTGGCTCAAATTTGTGTTGCATAACGGGCTGAGCGCTCGCCTGGCCCCATCCAGTCAATAGGGTCTCTGGCATTGAGATCCTATTGAACACTGGTTAAGCTCACCACTGTCCTTAAATCTATTGATTTGATCATGCCCATTCTTACAGAACCCAGTATCGGTCATATTAATGACTTAGCTGACGTGATCAGCAAGACTCAATTCCAGCCCGCTTGGGAAAAACACAACCTGGAAACAAACCCCCACTGGAAAATTAAAATCCCTGACTCGATCTTGTCATCGGTGTTGGTGTTGAATCACTGGCTAGAAGCAAGGGGCTATCGCTGGGACTCACCGGAAGCCAAAGGCATCACCATCAAAAATCTTGATCTCTTAGCCCATGTAATGCGCTACCATCTCACCCGCACGACAGGGGTGGTCTTGCTATCAGGGTTTGATGTTGCAGAATTTGGGGAGTCGGCAGGACGACTGTTACTCTCGCAAATCGGGTATGCGTTGGGGTCAGTGTTAGATAAACGAGGGCTTTTGTATGATGTGTGCGATCGCGGCCAAGATTACCGCCAAGATAATGTCCTCTTTTCCAGTACCTGTACCTCTCCGGGCTACCATACGGACAGCACTGATGCGGATCTAATGCCAGGGATTGTGGCCTTATTCTGCCTACGGACGGCTCGCGAAGGGGGCGTCAACCGCCTAGCCAATACGCTGACCGCCTATCAGCGACTCCTCAAAGAGCAGCCAGAGGTCTTACGACGTCTTTGTGAGACTTTTATTCGCGACAAAATTGTTGTGGATGAAATAGGGACTCGTTCCCTGAGCGATCGCATGCGTAATTCATTCCCTGTATTTGAGTACGGTCGCTGGTATCCGGGTTTAACCTGTCGGTATATGCGCTATTGGATTGAGGCAGGCCATCACAAAGCCGAGTTGCCTCTAACAGACGAAGATATTTTTGCCTTAGATCAATTTGAGGCAGCTCTCAATCATGAGGACAGTACTTACCAACTGCAACTCCAACCGGGTGACATGATCTTCCTCAATAATCATTTGATCGTTCACGATCGCACGGAGTATCTCGATTGGGAAGAACCAGAAAAGAAACGGCATCTCGTCCGTATGTGGGTCGGTAATAATGCATTTCAGCGTAATGCTCCCAAACCAGATGATATGCAGTTGAGCCATATCTGATGCTATCCAGAACAACTTAAAGTTTGGCTTATATTCGGCGTTTCGTCTGTGCTTTACCTCAGTAACTGATTTTGAGGTCATTTGCACCTAATCTCTTACACGATGCCAAAAAGTATCGGCTAATCGTAAATCCATCTCATGTTCTAAATGTGGAATTCCAAGATCTCGATCGACATGATTGAAAATGCCGTCCGTTCCAACCTCTAAGACAACCCAACCTTTAGATGGGCTAAAAAGTAGATCTACACAGCCGAATGACTGCAGAAGACCAGTCGCTCTAAGCGCTTCAGCAGCAACATTTACAGCTTCCTTGGGCACTTCGCCACAGTCACTGTACTGAGCCCCTCTCGCATGAGCAACCCACGGATTCTTAGAGGTTGCATCTGGGTTCCTCCTGACAACCCAACCAAAAAGTTCACCGCCAGCACAGTAGGTTCGATAAACTTCAGGTCGTTCTAACTCAATGAATTCCTGCAGAATGATGGGCAAAGGCCAGTCTGTAGGGATACTGGTGCCTGCATTGAATATTCGGTGCCCGGTTGCTCCTGTACTGGTGGGATATTTTAGGCACCAATTGCGGCTGGAATCTCGGAGAACTTCTTGTTGTGCAGTCTTAAGATCATCACACAGGAGGGTTTGCGGAGAACAGACATTAGCTATATGAAAGCTTTGAGCAACTAAGCGTTTATCCGATGCAATATGGATGCCTTCAAATGGGATAAACCAAGCGTTTTCTCTGATCTCATCAGGTTTATCGTAAGCGAGTACATAATTGAATTTGGCTGGGTGCTGTACAACCTGGGTCGATAAAACCTGTGAAAGATGCTCTGCCAGTGCCTCAAATACCCAACCACTGGATCCACCACAAAGAATTCCAACGTTGATAGAAGACATTTTTTTGTTTTGTAGGACTAGCGAACAAGTTTTATTCTGTTCTCTTCACAAGCGGTAACTTGCAATCAGTTGACGAGATATTAGCAGTCATTCGAATGTTGCCAGCGAAACCGCAGCATACCTTAGTATGTATTGCTTGCATCGTGCCTCTTTATATTAGACTTCTTGCATAAATAGCAACCCTACATTGGCCCCCCCGGCCCCCCAACTTTGGGGGGAGAATGTTGAAAGCTCTGATGGTGGTTGCTAGTATCTACGGACCAATCTTCAAACTGGAGTGTGAATAAGAACTCTAATGGAAGGTGCAAACGGTAAGCTGATTCAGGTCAACTACTACAACAGAGCAGAACAAGATAAAGTTGCTCTCCCCCCAAAGTTGGGGGGCCGGGGGGGCTAGTGCAACCCGTGATGGATCGCGAAATAGGCAATAGCCGCAGAAAAAGATTTATGCAAGAGGTCCATTGATGACGTAGCGGCTCATGCCGAATTAGCCTGCTGAAATCGCTCTACAATGCCATTCACAAAAGTCTCGCCATCTACTGGAGAAGTATGCTTGGACGCTTCAAGGGCTACATCTATTTTCTGACGAACGTCTTTAACCCAGTCGTCTTCAGACTGCTCATACTCATCTAGCAGTCGCAAGGCAAGTTCCAAAATTTCTTCGGCGGAGCGGTATTTCCCAATTTGGAGCTTAGCTTGGATAAAACGCTCTTGATCTGGGGTAAGACTGATGTCCATAAGCAACCTCTATTCAGGTTCATCAACGGTTAGCTGCCCCTTGAAGTACGCTTCTTCAATTGTAGACCGTGGCGAATATGACTCGACAACCCAGACAGTTGCTACCTGGTTTTTGCTATCACATCACAGTCCGCTGCAATAACAGAGAGTTTAATCTTAGGCAACTGATTTGTCGGCAATTATTGCTTTACTGTATCCAGAAAAGCCAGATTAAGTTTGGCTATAAGCTCTATGGGCTATGCATTATGAGCAATCATGTTCATTATTTGTTAGAGCCTTTGCTGCCAGAAGATTTGCCCAAAATTATGCACTGGCTCAACTGGTATACAGCTATGTGCTTCAATCGATTGCTACGACGCAAGGGACATTTTTGGGAGCAACGCTATCACAGTAGTGGTTTTGAAAGTTCTGATCACGAGAGAGTCCTTAATACTCTCCGATATATCCATGCCAACCCTAAGGCTGCAAAGATGCAGGTTGGTTTCTTCTACGACTTTAGTAACTATGGCAGCTATGGCCGATTGGTAGAAGATGGTTTAACCCAGTGGCATCAAGCTTTTCTGAGTTTAGGAAAAACACTGGAAGAGTGCGCCACTCAGTACCGAGGGTTTTGTCGGCGGTATAAGCCTAAACGTAAAGAAACTCAATATAGTCGTTGGGGAAGTTCATTCCTCTCTGGATTATCTAGTCGGCTTAGCCCTCGCAAACGGAGAGCGATCTCGCCGGGGCAGGCTATCTTGCCTGGATTTCAAGGGTGCCAGGTATCAGTCAGTCCTGAAATCGACCAAGTGATTTCGCGTTTTCTGATGGCAAATTCTTATCAGATAGGGGGCGCTTGAGTTCGATGGAAGTCCTGGAGCTATTGTCCTAATGGAATAAACTCCACCGCCTCATGAGTATTACGCTAGAATATGAGCACTACTATTTTCATTATGAGGGGTTCCGCTGGCGGGATCCAGGAAGTGATGGTTCGAAAAGGATATGTGTTGGTATTCTGCCCTCTCCTCCCAAAGCTCGGCATTGCCAGTGATGCTTGCATCTTATATATCTTAGTCTGCCAGCAGGCTTAACAGATATTGCAAAAATCGCGGAGGCTCTTCCCAGCTTTTGGTGAAGCGGTTGAAACCCCTTACCCAGCATAGGATTCAGCACTTGTTTATGAAGCCATAATGAGTCGCTTGGCGAGTAGGG
>NZ_JANQOY010000241.1 GCF_028285565.1 Acaryochloris sp. IP29b_bin.148 | reverse complement strand
CGATCTGATTCAGGAATACCGCGAAGACCCGGAAAAAAATGCGGTGTTGCGGGAGGCCATCTGCAAAAAGATTATTGATGCGGGGATTGATGCAGATTGTCCGTTCCAGGAAGCCAAGCAGTTGGGGATTGAATTTACCCCTGAAAATGCTCGCATGTTTAGTGCTGACGCCTTCAATCACTACCTAGTGGAGCTATATGAGTATCTGCAAGTTTTAGAAACGCGTTTATTCTCTTCTGGGCTGCATGTATTGGGTGAATCCCCTGATGCTGAAAAGCTAGAGAGCTACCTCCATGCCTACTTTGGAGAAGAGTTGCCAGAGGATGCAATTTCAGCCGTTGCTACGGGCGAAGCATCCGATCAGATTCGCCAACGGTTTGAACTCAATGGCAGTACGCCTAAGCTAGAAGAAGCCCTCCAAATCCGGAGTCTACTGGCCCAAACTGGGGATGAACTCACCAACCTACTGCGGGGCTTAAACGGAGAATATGTCCCCCCAGCGCCTGGTGGAGACTTGCTCCGGGATGGTCCCGGTGTATTACCCACAGGCCGAAATATCCATGCCCTAGACCCCTATCGGATGCCCTCTCCTGCCGCCTATGAGCGAGGCCGAGAGATTGCTCGCAAGATCCTATCCCAGAATCTGGAAGAAAAAGGCACCTACCCAGAAACCGTCGCCGTGATGCTTTGGGGCTTAGATGCCATTAAGACGCGCGGAGAATCCATCGGCATTCTTCTAGAACTCGTGGGGGCAGAACCGATTAAAGAAGGGACAGGACGAATTGTTCGCTATGGCCTGACGCCTTTAGATCAGCTCGATCACCCCCGTGTAGATGTCTTGGCTAACCTGTCTGGAATTTTTCGAGATAGTTTTGTCAACATTATTGAGCTGTTGGATGATCTATTCTTACGAGCAGCAGAAGCAGACGAACCCCCAGACCAGAACTTTATTCGTAAACATGCCCTGGCCTTGAAAGAGCAGGGAGTCGAGAATGTCTCTGCCCGTCTGTTCTCCAACCCTGCCGGGGATTTCGGTTCTTTGGTCAATGACCGGGTGACGGACTCCAACTGGGAATCTTCGGATGAGTTGGGACAAACCTGGAGCGATCGCAATGCCTTTAGCTATGGCCGTAATGACAAGGGCCAAGCCCGTCCTGAAGTCCTGCAAACCTTACTGAAAAGCACAGAGCAGATTGTCCAAGAGATTGACTCGGTGGAATATGGTTTGACTGATATTCAGGAATATTATGCAAATACGGGTGGTCTGAAGTTAGCGGCGGAGCAACAGCGGGGTAGCAAGGTCAAAGCCAATTTTGTTGAAAGTTTCTCCAAAGACACGACTCCCCGCGATTTAGATTCGCTGTTGCGGATGGAATATCGGACTAAGCTGCTCAATCCCAAATGGGCTGACGCAATGGCCGATCAAGGATCGGGAGGAGCCTATGAGATTTCTCAGCGGATGACGGCCCTGATTGGGTGGGGTGGCACTGCTGATTTCCAAGAAGGCTGGGTTTATGACCAAGCCGCAGAGACCTATGCCCTAGATCCAGAAATGGCTGAGAAGTTACGCCAAGCTAATCCAGAAGCCTTCCGCAATATCGTTGGTCGCATGCTAGAGGCCCATGGTCGAGGATTTTGGAGTCCTGATCAGGAAACGCTAGATCAACTCCGTGCCTTATATGAGCTGACGGACGAAGAACTTGAGGGGGTTAAGGTTTAGTTGTTGGGCTTGATGTTTTCTCGTAATTTGATGGTTAAAGCGTCTTTGCCCATTGCACTTTTAGCAACTTGCAGAACTATCTCGTAGACCTCAGTATTCTCCAAAATCAGTGAATACCCATTGAAGCGAATAAAAGTGTCCATTACTGCAAAAGCAGTACGTTTATTACCATCGATAAATGGATGATTCATGACCAAATGATAGAGGTAGACTGCTGCTTGCTCATAAATTGTTGAATGTAGAAGTTCACCAGAAAAGCTAGCCTGTGGTTGGGCAAGTGCCGATTCCAACAGACCTTGATCTCGGATGCCATGACTGCCTCCAAATTTATCAATTTGTTGGCTATGAATTTTGAGTACTAAAGCCAGGTTTAAAAATTTAGGAGTTGGCAAGGCGACGATATACCTCTTCTCTTTCTCTTTCAGAGTCTAGGTATGCTTGCCATGCTTCTTGTTCACATTCCAATGCATCATTGGTACTAGCATATTTGGTGTCAGTATTAGTGCTCTGACTTACAGAGAATTCTTTTGAGCCATTGACTATTTGAAGAAATTGAAGGCGATCACGAACTGAATTAAAGTCAGGTTCAGTTTTTGCATCTTCTCGCCAGTTTGGGAAAAGGCGGATCGCCTCTTCAAGATCTTGGATAGCTTTCTCAGCATTACCTTTTAATGCATAAGCACAAGCTCTGTTATACCAAGCCTTAGATAATTCTGGCTTGAGTTTAGTCGCTTGAGAATAAGCATGAATTGCTTCATCGTAACGTTTCAGATGGATCAGTGACAGTCCCTTCGAACTCCAAGCATCTGGACGGTTTGCTTCTATGTCAATAGCTTTATCGAGTGACTTTACAGCATTACTATACTGAGTTAGGCATACTTGCGCTGTTCCTAGATTGAGCCACGCATCATAATTGTGAACTTGCAATTGGATAGACCGCTCTGTTGCAGTGATGGAACCAGAAAAATGCTTTAAATGTAGTAGCAAATAACCTCTGATATACCAACCCTCAGGATTATCGGGTTGGTATTTTATAACCTCATCAATAGCTAATAATGCTTCTTCATATTGACCTTGCCGCTCAAAAAGTGCACCTTTATTAAACCAAGCGTCGACATAATCAGGTTTAAGCTTAAGAGCTAACTCAAGATCTGCAAGCGCTTTAGAATACTTACCTAATTTCAGAAAAGAAACTCCTCTATTCATATAAGCTTCAACAAAGTCAGGTTTAAACTTGAGAGCTGACTCAAAATCTTCCAGCGCCTTGGAATAATTACCTGACTTTAGAAAAGAAGCTCCTCTGTTTAAATGAGCCTCAACAAAATTTGGTGATAACTCAAGTACCGTGTCAAACTTAGTAATAGCTTCTTTATAATTTTGCTGATTGTACAGCTCAGTCCCTCTAGTGTAGAGAGAGACTGCATCTGAATGAATTTTTGATGCAATCGATTTCCCTATTTGCAGGTTGCTAAGTGGAGCCACATTGATTACGGATTGAGTTAGCTCTTGTTGGTTAGGGAAGATTAGCGTAGAAGAAGCCATAGCCTAGCTGAATAGCCATTGGGAACAAGCTGTTTTACAAATTTATTGAGATGAATTGATTTGATTCTCTAAGTTACTCTGACGCAAGTGCTGAGTTTGAGCTGAATGATATCCCTCTCTCTATTGTGGCACGCTCACTTCAGATTGCTTTGGATTGTAGAGCAACAGAAGCATCCTTCAGCATTTTTATCTTTCTAAATCTCAGGATGCACCCACATTATTGCTGTAGTGGGTAGATTTAACAGTTGCATAACTTCTCGGATTAGTCCCTCTCGGTCTGATTCATCGGCGATGACACAAACTTCCATGCCTGGGTTAGGAGAATTTTGATGATAGATGAGAGTAGCTGACTTACCAGATGGCAACTGTAATAACGAGAACTTCAGATAGTCTAGGTCATCGAACCCATCTTGAAACTCTATTGAGTGCTGCTCAGAAAGCTCTGCTGGGCTTTGCTGGAATATAGCAATGGGTACCACCGCTGAGGTAACCTCAACGAGTTCTACAAGCTTATTGGCAGCAAAAACATTTGTCATTGTTGACGATTGATAATGGTCAACACCTTGGGTATAGCGAAGTCGCCTTGCAGTTTAACTCCAGTTCGAGGTCCACTCCAATAAGCATGTCCTGGTGGTGAGCCGGGATCTCGCTCAATGTCAGTTGTGAATTCAATCCCTCGTGCTCCTGTTGGTAGGGAACCCATATAGGCTTTGACCTTCGCCGTTTCACTACCTCGGGGTGGTCTGCCCCAGATTTCTTAGCTAATCACTTGTTGCTTGGCATCTTCTGATGTCTGAGTGGGGGACTCTAAGCGATGATAAATTGCCATTGAATTAGAGACTTAGCATTGGTCAAGAGCTAGCTCTGTGAAGGCATGCCTCTAAGACGCGGCTGATTTGAGATTCGGTAAGAGTTCTACTGTGGCAGGTTCAGGCGTCAACGGTTTTAATCTCAAGTCCATATAAAACTCCTGTTGATCGAGTTCGACCTTGGATTGGGCACAGAGCAATAACAACGCCCAAAACACCCCGACCCGGTCATTCATAAACGTGAGTAACTCTTCGAAGTCTAGCCAGTCTTGATTGGGATCTAAGCGGGCAAAAATTTCTTCCAGTTGCTCTGCCACTTCAGATAGATTTTCTTGGTGGGCCAGTTGAGCAATCGCCTTCATGGATTTTGCTTTGGAGGCCCGTCGAACTTTGCGAACCCGGGGACGCTGACCTTGCCGTTCAACGGCAACGGCCATCAACTCCAGCTGGTTAATCAGCTCATTCAACGTCACTCGTCGTCGTTGGGGTGGACGAGCGGTAGGACGCCGGAGTAGACATTTTTCTAAAGGAGAGGGCAGCCCATTTGACTCTGCTTCCGCATCATCGAACAAAAACAGCTCCATGTCTTCTGGTTCTTCTGGCTCTGTGGTTAGTTCCCCTAGGGTCTCAGCCTTGAGCAATACCAGCATTGATGCATACAGAAAGGCTTGTCCAGAGTCCGACAGTTCTTGTGAATCTTGATAGGACAGATGACTGAGAAAACGGTCAAAGACATCAATGACTTGGACATCCCAGGGATCAATTTCACCCCGTTGGGCCAAATCAATCAGCATGGAAATTGCATTTTGGGCAAAGGAACGGCTCATGGTAGATCTCAGTCTGCGTCTAGATCAGACGGTTGAGGGGTGATGATGGTTGCGGGTTCAGGACGAGCAATGACCGAGGTCACTTGCAGCTCAGACGAGTCTGCTGAGGTGGCTGTTGATACGCTGGGGAGTAACAAGCGCTGCTCTTCGAGTTCGGCTTTATATCGCTCAATATCAGTGTGTAAGGATTCAATCTCAAGGTCTCTAGCCTGTAAGGCTTCCTGAGTGACAAACAGTTCTTGCAGGGTCGTCCAAACACTAAATGTCCATGCTAAAACGGCACCAATCCCTGCGGTAATAATCAGTTCAATCGATAAAGGAGCGTTGATTTCAACCCCCTTGACCACTTTGATACTTACGAGTTGGGTATTTTCAATGGCAAACAAGACAACCGCCAGACAAATCACAAAAATCAGCGTAAAGTTAACTTGCCGCATTCAATCACTCCCAAGGTTTGATAACTCTGCAATTTCAGCGATACTCAGGACTTGACCATCTCTGATAAAGCGTAAAAATAGGACAGATTTCAAATATTTTTTCAAAGCTTAGCAGGTCTAGCAAGATTTCGGCAGTTTCCTTTAGGGGAATATTAAAATTCTGGCTTGTTAGGATAACAGTACCGTCTTCGTTCTCTGACAAATTTATTCCAGCGCTAATGCTACCCAAGGCAAAATTATTACAAGGCACAGAACATACGGACTGTATGTCTCGTCTCCTCGACCAGGCCACTCAAGCGTTGAAAACGTGGGAGGTGGTGATCTCGGCTTTTCTCTCGCCCCCCGAAGTAGCGGAAGCCCAGCAACTACTAGCGTCTTTGACAGAAGTCTCGATTCTGGCTTGGGGAGGTTATCCTCAGGCAGAGCGGCAACGACTTGCGATCGCACGTTCTGATCTCCCCCTCGATCAAACCCAGGTAGAACTAGCGGCCCTCAGCATTTCCGGCAATTTCCTCTTTGATCCAGCTAGTCATCGCGACTTTTTAGGGGCGATTTTAGGCACCGGGATTGTTCGCGATCAGGTGGGCGATATTTTAGTTTTGGGTGAACGAGGTGCGCAAGCGATCGCATCTCCGCAGCTTGTCCCCTTTCTAGAAACCCACCTGACCCAGGTGCGCACGGTGCCAGTGCAGGTGGAACCGATTCCCTTTGAGCAGCTCAAGGTGCGAGAGCCCCGCTGTAAGGAGATGACCACGGTGGAAGCCTCGATGCGCCTCGATGCCGTTGCCTCCGCTGGCTTTGGCCTGTCTCGCAATAAAATGGTGAACCTAATTAATACCGGGGATGTGCGAGTCAACTGGAAGGACATTTCCCAAGCCAGTCATGCCCTGAAAACGGGCGATCTTGTCACGATTCGCGGCAAGGGTCGTCTGGAGCTGGGTGAGGTGCAAATCACCAAGAAAGAACGCTATCGGATTCAGCTCAAGCGGTTTAGCTAAGCCTTTAAGCTTCCAAAGAGACCTGTTGCCAAGTGTCTTGTTCCACGACTGTATGGGCTTGCCACTGAGCTTTAGACTCAGGGTAGTCGGCGCGATAATGTCCGCCCCGGCTTTCGGTACGGAAGTGAGCGCTTTTCAGGATTAAATAGCCAATATCCAGCAGGTTTTGCGTTTCTGCCCAAGTGCGTACTGGAATAGCAGGATTAACAGTAACGGCTTGGCCCGGTGGTAAGCTGCGCAGTTGCCGGGATAGAGAAGCCTTGAGAAAGTCTTGTCGCCATTGATGGACTTGTGCGATCGCACTTTGCATCTGGTCACCCGTTCGCGCAATCCCAGCGCTATTCCACAAGACGTCAGGTAACTGAGTGCGAAGCTTAGCTAACATCGCTTCGTCCTGCGGCCCAAACGTGAGATCGCCACTGAATACGGTATCTGTTGGAGCACTGTCTATAGTCGGAATAGACGATACATCCAGATAGGCAAACTCCGCTGCAAACACTAGGCATTCTAAGAGAGAGTTACTGGCCAAGCGATTGGCTCCATGGACGCCTGTGCTCGCGACTTCTCCCACAGCATACAGTCCTGGAATGGAGGTTTGGCTTTGTAAATCGGTCTGAATCCCTCCCATCCAGTAATGGGCCGCTGGCGACACTGGAATGGGCTGCTGATAAACATCAACCCCCCATTTCTGGCAAACCTGAATAATCTTGGGAAACCGTCGCTGGATTTTCTCAGGGGCGATGGGTCTCAAGTCCAGCCATACCTGATGGTCTTGGGCATCAGAGGTCTGCAGATGAGTGAAGATAGACCGACTGACCACATCCCTCGGTGCTAGCTCGCCTTGGGGGTGATAGTCAAACATAAAGCGGTGACCGGAGGTATCTAATAAATGCGCCCCTTCGCCGCGCACCGCTTCACTAATTAGAAATCGGGGTGCCCCCGGTACTGTCAGCGCCGTGGGGTGAAATTGGAAAAACTCTAAATCTCTGAGTTTGGCCCCTGCTCGCCATCCCATTGCCACCCCATCTCCTGTACTTAAGGCTGGATTAGTGGTTTGGGAAAAGACTTGCCCGCCGCCCCCTGTGGCTAAAATAACGGCTGCTGCCGACACCCAATAGAGCTGCCCGGCAGATAGCACGCACATCCCTTGACAACGGCCTGTTTGGGGATGCAGCCACAGGTCTAAGGTGAAGGTATCTGCCAATACTTCAATATTCGACCGCTGCCACATTTGCGCCGTCAGCGTCTTGATCAAGGCTCGTCCAGTTGTATCGGCAGCGTGGAGGACTCGGGGACGAGAATGGGCAGCCTCCAATGTCATGGCTAACTGCTGATCTTGGCGGCGATCGAAGGCAATCCCCATCTTCAGGAGTGCTTTGACTTGATCAGGGGCTTGATGTACCAGAAAATCGACGGCACTGGGTTCACAGAGCCCTACACCAGCATGTAATGTATCTTGGGCATGAAGTTCAGGCGAATCCCCCTGATCAAAGGCCGCTGCAATCCCGCCCTGTGCCCAATCACTAGCCGATCGAGACAGACTATCTTTGGTCATTAATCCCACCCGAAGGTGTGATGGCAATGATAAAGCGGTATAGAGCCCTGCTGCACCACCACCCACCACTAGGACATCAAAGTGGGGAGACACTTGAGTATCAGAATTAGAGGACAACGTTCAAACTGCTGTACCAGTACATCTGAAAAAACACTCCCTGCCTGCAAGCAGTAGTTAAGCCAACGACTGCAGAGGCAGAGAGTGAAATTGTACAAACCGGTGGCATAGAAGTTCGGCCACGTTCTAAACCATCAGTCCATAAAGATCATCAATTAACGGACGTGCCAGCAGAGATGCTTATCGCAATCCTAAAGGCTTGTAAGAACCAGGATTATAACGATCTTGACCACCGACCAAAGAAGGATCAGGGTCAGAGATTGTGAAGTTACCGAGGTTATCCTGCAAAACTTTCTTTTGCGGGTCTGTTAAACCCTCAATTTGTAAAACTTCTTCAACACTGCTGTATGGGGCATTCTGCACAACTTTACCGGCAACAGTAGGATACAGGCCCTTATATTTCATAAATGCCAGCACATTGGTGTTATTAACATCAATTTTCTGACCAAAATCCGTTCCCAGCTTTTCGTCAATTGGGTTACGGTAGGTATCTGCAAGCACAATAGTGGGTCCAGACTGCAAATTGAGGGCATTTACAGGTTGGGACCACCCCATAAAGCTGAGGCAAGTCGCCAAAGCAAGACCAATCAAACCAAAACGACGGACAAACGAATGCATTTCCTTAAGTACCTCCCTGTCTCAGAGATTTCAACACAGCTCTTAGTAGAGCCTATCATCAACTACAGACTCCAACCCACAAAAAAAATTTGTTAGGGTATCGTTTTCTGAAATTTGTATTTTCAATACACCAATATTACTACTGGTTGGCCTCTAAAAATGTTTTGAGTTCAGGAAACGAGCAAGCATATGCTGGCTTGGGGGTCTCATATCCTTTCAGCTTCACGGTAAATTGACGGAGGGGTAGGTACTTGCTGTGCCACCGTTGCATATGTTGATAGGTGGTTGCGCCGACAGCGACATCTAAGCCAATTTGTTTGGTACTGGTCTCTAATCGAAAGGCCGCATTGACGGTATCGCCTAAAGCTGTATAGTCAGGGCGATCGCTACTGCCCGTATTACCCACCATGCCATACCCTGTGTTCAGCCCTGCCCCAATTTTTAAGGGAAACGGTAAGGGATAGATGGAATGAAGGTTTTGGGTCATTTCATTGAGCTGATGCAGGGCCTGAAAAGGCTGCTGAAGCTCTTGTTGACTAACGTCTTGGGTGCCATGTATCCACACGGCCATCACGGCATCTCCAATATATTTAGCCACCCAGCTGCCGTTAGCCCGAATAATATCGCCTGCTCGACGAAACCAGGTGCCCACAACTTCCGACAATAGGCGCTCGTCTAGACTCCGCGTCAGCCCCGTAAAATTGCGAATATCGACGACCAAGACTGAGATTAACCGCCGCACATGGAGCAAGGCGGTCACGGGTGCTTCTGATAAACCTTGGGCTGCGGTAGGCAGTTGAGCGGCGTCTGGGTTATGAAATTCAACGTTGGTCTGACCAAAGGTGAGTTGGTCACCATGTTGTAAGGGCATCGGTACACTAACTCGACGTCCATTGACGAAGGAGCCATTGTGACTGCCCAGATCAATCAGGTATAGCTCTCCTGTCCCCATCGACTGCAGCATGGCATGATTGCGCGACATCCATTGATCGGGCAAGACAATGGCGTTATCCGATCCGCGACCAATCATCCAATAGGAACTGCCGACGAGCGCTAAGGTATAACTCCCGGTCCCACTTTGAACTTTTAGGTAGGGGTGGTTCTCGTCAGGTGCAGATTGCAGGAGTAACGAGCGTGAGGAGACCTCTGCGGTTCGATCGGGCTGAGAATAGGTCCGGCTTAATTCTTGTTGGAGCTGCGCAACTTGTTGCTGCTGCTGCAGAATAATCGCAACAAGTTGCTCGTGGGTCAGGTTGGTTAAGGTTTGGCGATTAAACGTCAGAGAGAGGTCTTGAGAGACGGTTCGGCATGTGGAATCCGCTATGACCTCACAGCCACAGTGCTCCTGTTCATCGTTAATCTGGGTTTTGTCGGTACCAATCAATGGTGTTTTGTAGTCCCTGACGTAGGTTGAAGTTGGCGGTAAAACCAAACTTTTCTTTGGCCTTAGCGGTATCTAAACACCGCCGAGGTTGGCCATTGGGCTTATCCGTAAGCCAGATCACGTTGCCTTGAAAGTCCATGAGTTGACAAATTAAGGTAACCAGATCACGAATGGAGACTTCCGAGCCCGTTCCCAAATTGATGGGATCGGGATCGTTGTAATGTTCCATTGCCATTATTATTCCCCGGGCAGCGTCCTCAGAGTACAAAAACTCGCGAGTCGGTTGACCATCTCCCCAAACTTCTATTTGGGTAGCCCCTGCCTGTTGGGCTTCATAGACTTTGCGAATCAGGGCAGGAATCACATGGGAACTTTGGGGATTAAAGTTATCCTCTGGACCATAGAGATTAACGGGCAGTAAATAAACGCCATTAAAGTCATATTGCTGCCGATAGGCCTGGAGTTGGACCAGCAAAGCCTTTTTCGCCACACCATAGGGTGCATTGGTCTCTTCTGGATAGCCATCCCATAGGGCTTCTTCTAAGAAGGGGACGGGGGTAAATTTGGGATAAGCGCAGATGGTGCCGACACAGACAAATTTCTCCACCTTGGCTTCGTAGGCGGCATGAATGAGCTGAGCCCCCATCATTAAGTTGTCATAGAATAGTTCGGCAGGTTTAACCTGGTTCAAGCCGATGCCCCCAACGTGGGCTGCTAAATGAATAATTATGTCTTGTCCCTGAACGGCGGTTTGACAAGCACTGAGCGATCGCAAGTCACAACTGGAAGAGCGAGGAATCGAAATATTGTCCAGTTGGGCTCCCGCTTTTTGGAGTTGGGCAATCACTTGACGGCCCAGAAAACCGGCGCCACCTGTAACTAGAATCTTTTTGCTGGCAAGGGAAGATGAAATCATAATTATGTTGTGTCAAATACAGTGCTTGACGAAGGGCCGAAATAAAATGGGAATGTTAGGCTAGTAATGCTAGTTTAGATATTCTCATCTATTTTTCTCATAAACTCTATGGATTTGCATGATCAGGCTGACGAGCCTCCTGAACGTAGCTCCGATGTTCTCTCCAAAATTACAGGGACTGCGATCGCATGTCTAACCTTGGGGATGCCACTCTATGTGACGACGTATTATTCGTCGATTAGACAAATTCCTTTAACCCCACAACTGTTAGAGCCGTCTCTGATCACGAAGCATCCCTATCATTAGCAGGACTTTCCTGACTGAGCGTTGGCTCTAGCTGTACTTCCAAGGACTCATCTTCGACGGTGACAATGTCGCCCGGTTTGAGCTGTCGTCCACGACGGGTTTCGATCTCACCATTGACGCTCACCAATCCAGATTGGATTAAGTATTTGGCCTGTCCACCGGTCAAAGTTAACCCCTGGAATTTTAGAAATTGATCCAGTTTCATACTGCATGTCAGAAATTGCAAGGCACTCAACCTAGCGTAGGCAATCTCTATTCAGATGCCAACTGTAAATTTACGCTGGACCTGACTCATCAATGATCGAGCGAATTCCCTCAATAGACGCAGGGACAGAACGAGGATCCATAAACATCACCTTGCTGCTATTGCTCTCGCCAATGGAGGTGCCCATATCCATATAGTTCTGGGCTAACAAAAACTGTAAGGCTTGCTCTGCCTTCGAATCTTGTTTGAGCGCTTGTGTGACGATTTGTAAGGCTTCAGCAGTGGCATGGGCTCGCAAAACGCTATCTTGACGTTCGCCCTGGGCTCTCAGCACAATAGACTGCTGCTCTGCTTCTGCTTCTAAAATGGCAGATTTCTTGCGGGCTTCCGCCGCCAAAACTTGGGCTTCGGCTGAGCCACGAGCTGAGTTAACCGCCGCTTCTTTTTCACCCTCGGAGGTTAGAATCGCGGCTCGTTTTTTGCGTTCAGCTGCCATTTGGAGTTCCATTGAATCTTGAACCGCTTGAGACGGCGTAATATCTCGCAGTTCTACCCGCGTGACTTTGACTCCCCAGGGATCCGTGGCGCTATCCAGCTCTTGCAGCAAAATCTCACTGATTTGAGTCCGAGCCGTAAAGGTTTCATCTAGCTCTAATTTCCCCATCTCGGCCCGAATTTGGGTTTGTACCAGATTGACCATCGCAGACGAGAGATTCTCCACCTTGTAGTATGCCTTTTCCATATCGATAATTTGCCAGTAAACAACGGCATCAACCGTAATGGCAACGTTATCGCAGGTAATGCAGGACTGAGGGTCAATATCGAGTACTTTAAGCCTTAAAGTGTCTTTGTAGACGACTTTGTCTAATACCGGCACGATAAAATTTAAGCCTGGATCGAGCCGTTTCTTGTAACTTCCTAGGTTCTCAACCAGTGCCGCATTCCCCTGATTGACAATGCGGACGGAGCTAGCTACACCTGATCCACCCAAAGCGACCATGACAAAAAATAGAAATTGCTCCATTGTTCTACCCCCAACGAGTTCTGTTTACAATTCAAGATGGTTTATGATTTCGATTCAAAGGTCAGACTGTCCCCAAATTCAGTCGGAATGACAAACAGCGTCGTTCCTTTGCGGCCGACAACGTAAACTTTAGTGTGGCTATCAATGGTCAGGGTGTCATCTTCACAGCGGGCCTGCCACGAACTACCTTCATAGATCACCCGACCCGTCTGCCCTGCCGGAATCTGAGTTAACGTTTCCGCTTCTACCTCTGCTTTTAAGATTCTGGCGGTTTTGCGGGGGACAAACTTACGGACCAACCCAATCAAGACCACGGATAGCAGGAGCCACAGCAAAGCCTGCAGATAGAACTGCGGCACCACCAACGCAATGGCAGCAACCACAAAGGCACTGATGCCCATCATCAGTTCCACTAAAGCAGTGGGCGTCAGTACCTCCATCAGGCAAAACGCGATTCCTAATCCCAGCCACAACCACATCAAGCGATTCCTTATCCGATGTTCTAGGAGGCGAATACTTGATCAGAAGTATACCCAGGAACCTCCTGCTCAGATGCTTGTCTAGGCAATTTATACTTGAAGGCGCTAAATTAGAGCGAAACTGAAACACGTCCAACTAATTCTTTACATGCGATCGCAATGGGGATTGTTCACTGGTTAAAACGCGTACTGGAGCCTAAAAGCTCTAAGGTCCAACCATCGCCCCCCTCTGACGCTACAACCGCAATAGCCCCTCCGACTGAGCCTCACCAGCCCACAACAGAGCCACCCTCGGTAGAGGCTTCCTCTGCCGTGAGCACGCCATCCCCCGCTTCGCCGACGGCTACTCTGCCAGCACCTTCCTCTCCAGCCCGTACCACCTGGATTCCAGCAGATCAAACGATCCACATTGGCCGTTACTCACTGTCAGGGTTGATCTATGTGGGCGAGACGTTAGCGGGTATCAGTTCCCATGTCAGCATCGAACCATGCTTAATTCGGCCCCAACTGAAACTAGATGAAGCCAAGCCCGATCGCACCGGTCAGTGGGTAAGTCAGTGGCCCTCCTATAGCGAAATTCCCTCGGCCAGTCGTGCCGCTTATCTGGAGTGGTTGGCCACCGGGCGCTCTCACCCACAAGCGCCCATTGATTATGTCTATTTATTCTTTTACGGCTTGGAGCGCCGGGTGCTGAGAGATCTCCGTCGGTCTCGGCGGCAGATCCTGCCCGAGTTGCGCACCATTATGGCCGAGGTTGAACGCTTGCAAACCCTTTATGGTGAGCACGCCGCTTTTGGTGAGGAAGCCCAGCAATTTCTAGAGATTTGTCGTCTACTGGTGCCTGAGCAGATCACGGCTTTATCGCCGCCGTGGACCTTTGAACCTCAGGCTATTCCCTTGAGCTTGGCTGTGGTTTTAGGCTCTGTCGCCGCAATGCAGGTCCCCCTGCCAGCAGATTGGGCCTTGGCCTGGGCCATGCATCAGTCACCCAAGCTACGAACGCCTGCCATACGATGTTTTCCAGAATGGCGCTATTGGTTTCAACGCGAGTATGAACAAGCTTTTGGCACGGGCCTATCGCTGGAACCAGACGAGGATCAGTGGTTGCCGACCACCGCAACCTATCAGCCTGCGAGCGTGTCCTTTGGCGGGCCGGTGACCTTGAGTTTGCCCGATATCCCCTGCCTCAAGCATCCTGAATCTAGCTTGGAGCAGTTGATACCGTTATTAGAGACTGGCACCCAGGCTCTGGATGGCTATAGTCGCTGGCTGGGACGGAATGCTAATAGCCGAGGGAGTTACGACGCCCTCTTACTATTGCCCCCCTCAATCATGGCTGAGTTTGCGGATCCGGTTGCTAAAGCCTTTGGCGACTGGGTCACCACTTGCTTAGTCGTTCATGAAAGGGTCGTGATCACAGGGCAAGATCTCTTGCAACGGTGGCAGGAGGCCCCCATCGAGAAACTCACGAAAGCAGAGGCCACGGTGTTAGCTGACTATCTAGCACGATTGGGAATCGGCCTTGAACCGGATGTCCGGATGGGCGGCAAACCTCCCAATGCCCACTCCCCCATTGTTCTGTTCCGGCTCTTTGATCGCATCCCAACTGAGCCGTCGCCCAAATACATCGTGGCTACCCTGTTGCTGCATCTATCAGTACTCGTAGCAGCGGCGGATGGTGAGGTCACGGTAGCGGAGCAACAGCGCTTACAGGACTATCTGGCCTCAACACCGTATGTGCAAGAGAGTGAACGGGTTCGGCTGCAGGCGCATTTACAAGGATTACTGGCCAGCAAACTCAGTACACGCGGTCTCAAGACGAAATTGCAGCGCCTCTCGCCCGAACGGAAACAGGCCATCGCCCCATTTCTGATTCACTTGGCTGCTGTGGATGGCGACATCAATCCCCAAGAAATCAGTATTCTCAGCAAGCTCTACACTTTATTGGACCTCGATCCGCAAACGGTCTTTCATCATATTCACGATATGACGCTGGGGACAACGCCCGCTGCCGCACCAGCCCCAGATGAACTGTCTGGCCAGTCTCCCCCTCAACCTAGCCCCACAACTATCAATGAACTACAGCTCAATCCAGATCTGATTGCCGCCAAAGTCAATGAATCGGCAACCGTATCTGCCCTCTTAGCCGATGTGTTTATCGAAGATGATGCTCATCCGCTGCCAACCTCAGACGTTGTACAAGGCATTGCTGGACTGGATCGGGTTCACTCGCAATTTTTGCAGCGTCTTAGCCAACAAGCGGCATGGCCACGACAGGATCTAGAACCGATCGTCGCCGAGTTAGGCTTACTGGTGGATGGTGCTCTAGAAATTATTAATGAAGCGGCCTTTGACCACTGTGATGAACCGCTCACCGAAGGAGAAGATCCCATTGATATCAATCCAGAGGTTTTGCAAGAGCTTTTGGCTAACACATCCTTCCAAACATGATTCTAGAAATAAGCTAGATATTTATTTTTTGCTTTCTAAATATTTAGAATTAGATTGCTGTGATCAGGGAGTTTCGTATCTTGTTTAGAGATGAATTTCTTTTGAGGGATCATATAACAATCGGTTGTGTTGACAGTTGCCAGTAACTCATCTCTAATCATGTCCAGAGTAATTCGTCGCACCAAATCATCAACGATGTCCTTGCTCGCCTATTGGATAGGAGTGATTGTGGTGCTGATCTCGCTTATGGGGAATGTCATCTTACCTGTGTATATGGCAGTTACAGCGATCAGTGCCAAACAAGTTTTACCGCTGCTGATAGCCATCTCATTTTTGATTGTCTGGCTGATTGTTAGTTTTGCCTTTCTTCTTGTAGCCTATCTTTCGGGCTTTGAGAATAATCCTCCTACTTCCTTAGTCATACTGACTTACCTGGCAACAGGTTCCATATTTTTTATAATCTTAAAAATTATCCAAAACAGGATGCTCTGACCGAAATTGTTAGTCATCCAGAAGTACTCAGCTCCGTCTCGGTAGCTGAATGTGTAGCATATTCGTGACCAGCATCTAGTCATCAGGCATGTGCTCACCCACTCATTCTCGCTGACTATTACGGTGATCTTGAACTTCACAGACCCGCTGCCAGAGATCATAATCTTGGCGATAAATTTCGAGGGCTTTGATCGCATCTTGGGCGGTGTGTTCACTCCCCTCCGCCACGAGGTCCAACAAAAACTGCAAGGCCTCATCGGTTCGGAGCATTGCGATCGCAAGCAGTCCCGTCACGCTGAGTTCTGGATCCTGAATGCTATGCCACCAAGTAATCAGGCTGTCTAATGCTTCCGGCTGCCTGGACTCCCCTAAGACCAGGGCCACCAGTTCTTGTACCTGTTGATTGGTATCTTGGAGAAACGCTGCGACAAAGGCTAAGGAAGCTTGTGGAGCCAACTTCAGCAGCGCAGCCAAATATTCCGACAAGACCTGGGGTTCGTCTCCCATTTTGGCTCTGAGTCGTAGCAACGGTATTCCCTGGGGGTCTTGACTATAGGCAATGGCTCTGGCTGCCACTATCCGGGCTGGCTGTTCTGGATCGGCGAGTAAATCTGCTAGCTCTGTGATCACGTTGGGATAATGCATGCGCACCAACCCTAAGGCACAGTTGCCGCGTAAGGTCGCCGCAGTATCCACGGTTCCCCCCCATACGGGTTCTTGTTGCACATGACGAATGCCTTGTAAGAATAGGGCGGCATTGTGGGATTCCAGACGGTACAGCGTGTCGGCGATCGTAGCCTTGGCTAGGCAGTTGGGGTCACGTTTGACAGGCTTTTGCATCAGCCGGGTAAAGGTGGCGGCTAAGTCTGCATTGAAGTCCGTGAGCGCTCGTTGGCCTAAGATCTTTGCAGCTTGGGTAATCACTGAGGCATGAGGACTCTGAAGCACCTGTCGCCACTGCTCCCCTGTCTCAGGGGTTATGGGAGCGTCCCGCAACTCAGCTAGGAGAATTTGAGTCTGTTCTAAGGGAGGTGACTTAGCCATGGTCTCCAGGGTTGGGTACTAAACGAGCACTGGGTTGCATGATGGCAATCTAGCCAACCTTAAGCGTAGTAAGCCTGATGCATGCGATCGCAATAGGCAACGAGGTTTTGCAATTGTAGGGCTTGATCTCGCAAGGGGGACACCAACGTGTCATTGAGAATATTGGCCAACACACTATAGGCTGAAGCATCCAGGGTCGTCGGCTGAGAACCCATAAAATAGCGTTTATCTTGGAGGAAATCTGAGAGGGCTTGCAAGTCTAAGGTGGCAATCTGATATATTTCGCTGGCAGTATGCCGACCCATACCGTGGCCTTTGAGGTTTTGGGTCACCTGGTTGAGGGCAATTTTAGAGACGATGGTTCTCAAAATCGGTGGCAAATCTGAAAAATAGACTGCTTTGGTCTGGGGCCAGTTTTTGGGGTCAACCCAGCGGCTATAGACCAGCGCCCAATATAGATTCTCTTCAAGCAGCCGTCGCATCGCTAAGGCGATCGCAGTATCAGGGGGGCTTAAGTGCTGATCCAGGGGGTCACCATAGGTGGTTTTAAGATATTCGAGAATGAGATTAGAGTCAGCAATAATCTGACCGTTATCTTCAATGTAAGGTAGCTTACCTTTGGGAGCCTTACGCAGTACATCGTCACTACTATGTGTTTGATAGGCCAAACCCGTCATGCGGAAATAAGTTTCTAACTTCATACAGAAGGGACTCGCATTCGGCAAGCCCCAAACAGGCTCAAACTGGTAAAGGGTCAGCATGAAATCTCCTTCAATGACGATAGGACCAGCAATCGGCATCAGTTCTTGAGACAGTCATTTTACTGCTGGAGCACAGAGTTGACGCTTCCCGATCTTGCAGTGTCTAACACCTCACGACTGCATGGCACACAGGGTATGGATTATGATTCAATGATTAGTATGATAGTACATAAATACTGTTTTTAAAGCAAGTCCCTCTATCTGTTGAACAACGCTTAACCTGTTGGTCATAACCACGGTCCAATTCAACGCTGCTGTGACACGATGTCGTGTATCCATTGACCTCTGGTTGAACAGTTGAGGCTATGAGAGCAAGCGATACATTAAATCGGCTAACGGTTCAGGGTTTGAAAGGATCTAACACTCATCCATTTTTTAGTTGATGAATCATTTCAGGCATACCGTCTGTTGTAGAGACAAGACCAGGACTGCCATCATTTATTGCCTCAATGAGGAACAATCCAAGCGGTTCACCTTGAGCAGGAGAAACGACTAGATCCGTCTCTAGGAAACTACCTTTCCTGTTTGTTCTAGAAGAGACATAGCCTAGGCTTTTAACGCCATCACTATCCTCTTGTGGAGATGACCGCCTCGACTACGATCCTCCGGGCCGCAAACCTTGCCTTAGCCCCCCACAAATTTGACCGGATAGCCTTGCTTTTGCAGGTAGTCTGCCAGCTTTTGGCGGTGATCTCCTTGGACTTCAATACTCTTGTCTTTGAGCGTGCCGCCTGCACCGCACTGGGCCTTCAGTTTTTTGGTCAGTGTTGCTAAGGTCTCTGGTTTCGCCTGAAAGCCACTGATCATAGTGACGGTTTTCCCCTTACGACCCTTGCGAGAGACTTCGATCTTCAGAGTTTGTTGAGCAGCAGGTGGGTCGGGTCGAGAGGTGGTATCAGGTTGCGGGGCATGGCCAAATTCTCGATACACTCGACGATCCGATTGAGGTCGCTGTTTTTTACCCATTGAACTTACCTGTTCTAAAGTGCATACCCAAAGATACGAGAGGATCACTCTCAACCCCTTTCAAGAATTGAGATAAAATTGGAGTCCAACTGTACCATTAATTATCTCCATCATGAGCCAAGGCACGCTGTTTGATAAAGTTTGGGACTTACACACGGTCGGTGTACTTCCTTCTGGTCAGACACAGTTGTTTATTGGATTACACCTGATTCATGAAGTGACTAGTCCGCAAGCCTTTGCCATGCTCAAAGAGCGAAGGTTAACCGTGCTTTATCCCCAACGAACGGTCGCCACCGTGGATCACATCGTCCCCACTGAAAATCAGGCTCGCCCCTTTGCCGATGCCTTGGCCGAAGAAATGATGCAAGCCTTGGAACAGAGCTGCCAAGACCACCATATTACCTTCCATCACCTGGGTTCCGGTAAACAAGGGATTGTGCATGTGATTGCCCCTGAGCAAGGATTAACGCAACCGGGGATGACGATTGCTTGCGGAGATAGTCATACCTCGACGCATGGTGCGTTTGGTGCGATCGCATTTGGTATTGGCACCAGCCAAGTTCGAGACGTTCTCGCTTCTCAAACCTTATCCCTCTCTAAATTGAAAGTCCGCAAAGTAGAAGTCAACGGGACTTTGCCGCCTGGAGTCTATGCTAAAGACGTCATTCTACATATCATCCGCACGCTGGGAGTGAAAGGTGGCGTGGGCTATGCCTATGAATTTGCGGGCACCACCTTTGAGCAAATGACCATGGATGAGCGGATGACCGTATGTAATATGTCCATTGAAGGCGGGGCGCGCTGTGGTTACGTGAATCCAGACGCCATTACCTTTGAATATCTCCAAGGGCGGGAAGCAGCCCCTACCGGTGCAGAGTGGGATCGAGCGGTGGAATGGTGGCAGAGTATTCGCAGTGATGCCGATGCTGTGTATGACGATGTGGTTGTCTTTGATGCCCAGGATATTTCACCCACCGTTACTTGGGGCATTACGCCGGGACAGGGCATTGGCATTGATGAGGCCATTCCTGGCCTTGACCACTTTACAGATGCCGATCAGCCTATTGCCTCAGAAGCCTATCAATATATGGATTTGCAGCCAGGCCAACCCATTCAGGGGACCAAGGTGGATGTCTGTTTTATTGGCAGTTGTACCAATGGCAGAATTAGTGATCTGCGTGAGGCTGCCCAGTTTGCCAAAGGCCACCAGGTTGCTACAGGGGTAAAAGCATTTGTAGTGCCAGGGTCAGAGCAAGTCAAACAGCAGGCTGAATTGGAAGGATTACATCATATTTTTAAACAAGCTGGCTTTGAATGGCGAGAGCCGGGATGTTCCATGTGTTTGGCGATGAATCCCGATAAGCTTCAAGGACGGCAGTTGAGTGCCTCCTCGTCGAATCGGAATTTTAAAGGACGACAGGGATCCGCCTCTGGACGAACCTTGCTGATGAGTCCAGCGATGGTAGTCGCCGCTGCCATTAAAGGTGAGGTTGCGGATGTCCGCCAACTGTCTAAGGTAAGTGCCTAGCTCTAACGGTTGCGATCGCAAGCTTTGCCTGAGGCCAGAACTGGGACCGATGCTGGCGGGCCACAGAGAAAAACGCCGATGCTTCAGAAATCGATTAGACCTCGGAGTTATCGGCGTTCAGTGGGAGTAAAAGGTGAAAAGTAGGATTGATGTTAGTGCAGGCCGCTCAACCCGTTTAGCGACGACCGCGCTTCTGCCCTTTTCGCTGGGCTTTGAGTTCTTCCAATTTCTGGACTTGCTCGGGTGTCAGCTCAGCTTTGATGTCGTTATACATCTGTTGACGTAATTCTTGACGCTTCGCTCGCAGCGCTTGGCGCTCCTCTTCACTGGCATCTCCCTCTCGTAGGGCTCTACCTTCCTCTCGTAGGGCCTCCTTCTGGGGGCGGTAGGATTCACGAATCGCTTCGATTTGCGTTGCTTGAGTTTCTGATAAACCTAAGGCCTCTTTAAATTTTGCGGCTTTTTCCTGCCGCTTAGCAGCCTTTTCTTCAGGACTCCGTTGGCTGCGTTGTGCCAGCACGGTTGATTGGTTGGGATTAGACTGTGCCTGAGAAGATAGATTAAGGCTGATCAAACCGACTGTAGGTAGAAGAATAGCGGCGGCGACAAGAGTGGAAGAACGAAATTTCATAGGTGGATTGTGGCTCCTGATTGAATAGATGTGAAGGCTTGACTTGATGTTTACAGCATATTCAATCCATGGAGGGGGATACCAGGATCTAAGGTCTTAACTATGGCTCCAGTCGGTACTACTTTTTGGTAGTTCTTTTGGACTAGAAGGTGGATGATGGATGTGTTTTTAGACGATTCCTACCCCGCCAACGAGGGCCGCCGTTGTCTCTGCCCTCTGTGAGTTGGCTTCCCAGGGCTAGCAGAATCCACTACAGTAAAGGTCATTGGCCAAAAGTACAGTGGGTTATTGTTTTAGCTGTGTTTGCATTGCTGAACCCTCCGAGTTCCATTACCGCACAACTCTTGCTGGTGGGCATATGGCTAGGAATTGTGATCGGAAGTGCTGAACTCCTGAAGCGACTGATCACAACTGATCCTGAAATCACGCGTAAAGTGGTTCATATTGGCACAGGCAACGTCATCTTGTTGGCTTGGTGGCTGGATATACCCACCTGGGTCGGCATTGCTGCTTCGGTCATTTTTAGTATTGTTACCTTGTTGTCTTACCGCTATCCGATTCTGGCCAGTGTAAGTGGTGTGGGTCGCAAGAGCTTAGGCACCTTTTTTTATGCCTTGAGCATTGGTATTTTAATTGCCTGGTTTTGGCCCTTAAAGCTGCCTCAATATGCAGCGATTGGCATTTTAACGATGACCTGGGGAGATGGCTTAGCGGCCCTGATTGGCCAGCGTTTTGGCCGGCACCCTTACCAAGCCTGGGGGATGAACAAAAGCTGGGAAGGGTCTTTGAGTATGGTGGCGGTCAGTAGCGTTATTATCTATGACATTTTGTCGATTACTCAGGGTCATGGAATGGCCACTTGGATCAGTGCGGTGTCTATTTCGCTAATTGTGTCGACGTTAGAAGCTTTTTCCAAATGGGGCATCGATAATTTGACGGTGCCGCTGGTCAGCGCCGCCCTCGCCTTTGTGATGAATGAGTTTTGGTTACCATAGACCTAGCAAGGGAGGACGCATCGTGAGACAGTTTGCCCAGTCTTGGGCTGCCAAGTGGTTTTTCTTTTTTCTATCAGGTGCGATCGCAGTTTATGTCCTCCGCGGGCTAGAGGTGGTTACTTTTTTTCCTGGGTTTGTGATTTGGGGGCTAGTCTTGCTCGCCATCATCGCTGGCCTATTGGCAGCTTTAGAAAATCTTCGGTAAGATTCACCGATCTGATAGGTCTCAGAGGCTGTGTGAAAAGTTTTAGTACTCCTTCGCTAGCCTTCGAACCATGAGTCGAATCATTGCCACATACACAAGCGCTTCAGCTGTTCTGGTCAAGACCTCATAATCTTTATTGAGACGTCGAGACCACAACAACCATTCAAAAGTCCGTTCCACAATCCATCGTTTGGGAACCACCTGAAACCCGGCTAGATTATCCGAGTGTTTGATCTACTTCTAAGACATATTGAAAACGGTCCATCACCCACTTACATAAAGGCTCGTCCTTGATAGCCCGCATCGGCCCATAGCCGAACCAGACGGCCTAGACTTGCACCTTGGCGTCAAGCTTTCCAAAATAGTATTTTGGTCCCTCGTTGGTCAGAGATATTCGCAGCGGTGACCACTTCAACCATCAGGATCAACCCTAAAGTATCGACAAGCACATGGCGTTTGCGGCCTTTGACAATTTTTCCACCATCAAACCCAATGGAGTGACACCGGGGATTGCCCACTTTGACCGATTGAGCATCGCAGATGGCGGCACTGAGACTCGGATGACGGTCTTCACTCACTCGCACTTGCATGCGCAGATGGATATTGATTTGACGCCAAGTGTCATCACCGCGCCATGTTTGAAAATAGCTGTACACCGTTGACCAGCAGGGAAAATCATGAGGCAGCTGTCGCCACTGACAACCGGTAACCACAAGATAAAAGATGGCATTCAGCACACTGAGCATATCAGTGCTTCGAGGTCTGCCCCCTGGTTTAGCAGCGGGAATCTGGGGTTCGAGTAATTCCCATTGCCCTGCGGTTAGGCCGCTATCGTAAGCTGTAGACATTGCTCTCAAGATCCTGTCGGAAATTCTACAGACACATTACTTTCTTGAGACCTTCCCTGACTTTTCAAACAGTCTCTGACATCTGAATCATTACAGTAGTTTTTAGGTGCTGTCTAAGTTGGAAATTATTAATATTCATAATATAAGCTTAAGTCAACAGAATTCATGAAAGTAAAATATGTATTATTGGAGTCATGTAGTTTTTGATCGATTAATAATATATTGTTTTTTCTAGAAATATGCCTTTCAAAATCTGTACTACTAAAAGCTCAAAAAACCTTGTCTTTCCGTTTGCTTTAAAAATAATTTCTTGCTGTATTTTGTTTACATAATCTTGCTCTGTGTCTGCACAAATAATTCCTGATAGCACTCTTAAGAATACAACTATTACTAGCAAAACGGGATCAATAACTACTATTGATGGCGGCAGTCAAATAGGTGTCGATCTATTTCATAGCTTTTCTTCATTAAATAGTAAAAGAAATGAAGTTATCTATTTTAATAACAAGAATTCAATT
Source organism: Acaryochloris sp. IP29b_bin.148 (assembly GCF_028285565.1). Classification (GTDB taxonomy): domain Bacteria; phylum Cyanobacteriota; class Cyanobacteriia; order Thermosynechococcales; family Thermosynechococcaceae; genus Acaryochloris. The sequence continues at coordinate 40,850 of NZ_JANQOY010000241.1, read as the reverse complement.
ATTAATATATTTGCAAGAGTTACAGGAAAATCAAGTTCAAATATTGATGGAAAAATTCGATCAAATGGTACAGCAAATTTATTCTTGATAAACCCTAATGGTATTATATTTGGCCCAAATTCTAGTCTTGATATAGGGGGAAGCTTCTTAGCTACAACAGCTGATGGTATTAAATTTAATGATGGATATATATATAGTTCTTCAAAAAAAAATATAGAACCACTGTTAGCGATACGTAATCCTATTGAACTATTATTTTCATTGGAATCAGCTAGTATACAAAATCAATCTTTAGAAGGCTTATCTGTTATACCAAGCCGAACTATTAGCTTGATCGGAAAAACATTAAAGCTTGAAGGTGGTAATTTAATAGCTCCTGATGGACAGATAGTATTAGCTTCTGTTGATTATGATAATAAAATCTCATTCTCTCAAAATCACTCATTCCCATTTGATTTAATTTTTAATTTTGATAATGTATTAAATTTTGAAGATATTTATATCTCAAATTTATCGATTTCAGATGTTAGTGGAAAAAAAGGAGGTGATATTCAAGTCTTTGGAAGAAATATTTCCCTTAAAGAAGGAGGAAGAATTCAATCTTTGACTTTCGGGCCTGGTAAAGGAGGGGAAATTATTGTGAATGCATCAGAGTCTTTATCATTACTAGGTAACACAAATCTTAATAGTCCACTAGACACACGTTTCAAGAGGTTTGGTTTTCTCATTCCACAAAAGACAAGCATTCTTTCATCAACGCTAGGGACTGGCCGTTCTGCCTCTATTAAGATTGATGCGAAGACACTAAATATCCATGATGGAGCTGATATTACAACTGCCACTGATAGCTTAGGAGCTGCAGGTGATATATCAATAAATATTTTGGAATCTATGAATATTTCTGGAGAAGCACCTATTATTGATTTAGTCCAAGATCAGATTCCCTTCAATAACCCTATTACAAGAGATTTTCTTATAGATGCATCAGTCTCCAGTGCAATTCGTTCTCGTACACCGCTTACACTCGATGGAGGACAAGGAGGAAATATTGAAATCAGTACTGAGAATTTAAATCTCATAAATGGAGGTTTCATTTCAACTGGTTCAGATAAAGGGCAAGGCGGAAAATTAACTATTTCTGCTTCTGGAAATGTAGAAATCTTTGGGTCAACAAAAAGTGGTGCAGCTACAAGTTTTCTTACTGCAGCTACAAATACTAATAAAAATGCTTCTGCTCTAACACTTAATGCGAAAAATTTATTTCTTCGAGAAGGAGGAGGTATAACAGTTAGTACCTTCTCATCTGGGAAAGGTGGAGATATAACTATTTCTACTTCCGAATCTGTTCAACTTTCTGGAGTAAGACGAGATGGTCGGTTTCCCAGTCTAATAAATTCAGGATCATTTGGTAGTGGTGATGCTGGATCAATTCTGATTAAGACGAATGCATTTATTGTTGAAGATGGAGCTGAGATCTCTGCGCCTGCATTGAATCTGGGAAATGGAGGTAATCTTACCGTACTTGCTAAATCAGTTGATGTTTCCAAAGGAGGCAAAATATTAACCTCATCATTAGGTTTTGGGAATGCAGGTAACATCAATGTCTCTGCTGTAGAGTCAATTCGAATTAGTGGTCAAGAGAGTGGTTTATTCGCAAATACTGGAGGAGATGCACAGGGTGGTAATATCTTCGTCAAAGCTAGAGATTTAACCGTACAAAAAGAGGGAAAATTCGTTACGACAACTAATGGTCGTCAATCTGCTGGGAATATTGATCTAGAAGTACAAGATTCAATATTAGTTGAAGGTCATAGTAGTGGTTTATTTGCAAATACAGCCGTTGGTTCTACTGGCCCAGGTGGCAGTATTACTATTGATCCTAGAATAGTTTTAATAAAAGACGGTGCAAAAATATCGGTTAATAGTGAAGGAACTGGACCAGGTGGTAGTATATTTTTGGGCTCGAGTAATTTATTTTTAGATAGTGGTACTATATCTGCTAATTCCAATAACAATATTGGTGGTAATATCTCTCTTTCGATTGAAAATTTTATTCTGCTACGTAATGGAAGTAATATATCGACTACTTCTTTGGATGATGCTACAGGCGGTAATATCGATATAAAGGCAGATTTTATCGTTGCAGCACCAACAGAGAATAGTGATATTACTGCAAACTCTTTTGGAGGAAAAGGTGGACAAATTAGACTTTTTACTGATGGAATAGTTGGGCTAAGAGTACGAGAACAAAATACAATCTTTAGTGATATAACCGCTATATCTCAAAACAATCCACAATTGAATGGAAGTGTAATAGTCAGTACTCCTGAAACAGATCCAACGGATAATTTAACTGAACAATCAGAAGTTGTAGAACCTCGTCAAGAAGTTGCCCAAGGTTGCCGACCTGGTCAAGCTCTTGGCGGCAGCACCTTTGTCCACGTTGGTCGCGGTGGTCTCCCTCCCGGCCCTCACGGAACCCGAACTCCCAATAACATCTGGCAAGACCTCCGCACTTACAACCTGCAAGCACCAAACACTGTGGATCCCTACTCTATATCTTCTCTGCCAACTTCATCGCCCAAAATTGTGGAAGCAACAGGTTGGATTAAAGACTCTCAAGGTCGGATTTATCTGTCCGCGCGTGTACCTCATCCTGCACACAGTCCCCAACCCGCAGCCGCAACTTGCTAGCGTCCTTAGCTTAACATCACTTACATTCAGAGTTTTAACAGCATGGATGGTAGCCAGGATTCACAACCCAACTCTTGGTCGAGAGCGATTAAAACCGTGGAAAATCATGTAAAGGGAGACTTCCAGCCTCCCGGCAACTTACATTGAAGAAAGATTGCTTTGATTAGTGACATAGTCGGGGTTTTGGGGTTTTTCCCGTCGTCTCAATCCTTGCCTAATGAATGTTGCTCTAAAGACGGTATATCAGCGTTTCCTCTGCTTTTAATCACTCTCCTTGAGAGCTTTACTAATTTCTCAAGCAGCCTCTCAAGGCTATGGGGTATCACGGGCTATCTTGGGGGGATGAATCCTCACCCGTTGGCGGATGTAAGTCATCAGTAGAGGGTATTTGTTGTAAATAGGGTTCGATCGGCACAACTGTGGTCATTTGATTGAGAATCGCTTCAATTTCGCTGAGATATTCACAGTCAAACCGATTCTGAGTCGATAGAACTCGCTTCAGGGCATCGATCACTATTTTTTCGCAGGCATCAGCAGTTAATCCCATTTGGCTCTGATGCCCCACCATAAAGTGGTGCAAAAAATAGGCATATCCTCCGGTCATTAGACCTTGGAGGAGGGTATTTTCTTGCCTGAGCGTTTCTAATTCTTGTTCCAGTTCTTCCATCAGTGGGTGTAGTGCTATCGAGATACAGGGGCCGCTAAGATTCTTCCATGAATTCAGCTTCTTAGCATCTCAGATATGTAAAGTACCCTCCTTTTCTGAACTTTGCGTGTGGCGTTGGCCAGTTCTGCGTAGGATATAGAGAGCAAGACGAAAGTAATGGTAGCGAAAAAAGTATGAAGCGTTGGTTGGCGATCGCAATCCTGACTCTATTCACCTGGCTAGGTCCCGTGAGTATGGCCGCTCAAGCCCAGGAATTAGCCAAGGCAACCTTTGCAGGTGGCTGTTTCTGGTGTATGGAAAAGCCCTTTGATATCCTTGACGGCGTCGTTTCCACCACCTCAGGGTATACCGGCGGTCAAAAATTAAATCCCACCTATAAAGAAGTATCGTCCGGGAAAACCGGCCATGCCGAATCTGTACAGGTGGAATATGACCCGAGCAAAGTCAACTATGAAACGCTGCTAGAGACGTTTTGGCACAATGTAGACCCCTTGGATGCTGGGGGACAATTTTGCGATCGCGGCGATCAATACCGCACCAATATTTTCTATCACTCCGACCAACAGAAAACATTGGCAGAACAATCCAAGGCTCAATTAGAGGGGTCGGGACAGTTTGCCACCCCTGTGGTCACAGAAATTGTAGCGGCTGAGACCTTCTATCCTGCGGAAGACTATCATCAAAACTATTACCAAACCAATGCCAATCGGTATCGCTTTTATCGATATAGCTGTGGTCGTGATCAGCGCTTAACCAAGCTTTGGGGCGAGTAAATTGATGGTTCTCTACGAGGTGTTGTTAAGTCCCCGGCTCAATGCTGTAAACGGTCTGTGTCAGCTCTTTTATCGATTGATCGGTCCCCCTTCAAGCAGTTAATTCTGCTGAAACGTTCAGTCGGGCAATCAACTTGGCCATACTAAGAGCAGGTGTTGGTTGAGTACAAGGACTGAATTGAGTGTGGTTGCAACTATTCTAGATATTCCCCAATTGCTAATCCAGGCCGAGAGTAGCAGCAAGCATATTGAGCTACAGTCTGGATCAGAATACGCCTTAGGACGCCATCCCAGCAACGATGTGGTGCTGAGCGATCGCTGTGCATCACGCCAGCATGCCAAACTGGTCAGCCTCCAGAATGATCATTACTGTTATGTGGATCTGAATAGTCGCAACGGCTCCAGACTCAAAGGCCGATCGATTAAGCAACCAACTTTACTCCAGCATGGCGATCAGATCAAAATTGGCGATACTCGGTTGATTTTTCAAGATAGCGTGGCTCACCGTTCCACCGGGGGTGGTTCCGATACGCAAGCGCCTGTTTTACTCCTGCAAGCCGATGCACTGCAAGGGAAAATCTGGCAAGCGATTTTGCGATCGCAAGCCATAGATAGCTTCTGGGAATCGGCTGACATTGATTTGAAAGCCTATTTACCTCGCAAAGTGGCCGCAGCCGCCCTGCCCAAACTGCTGGTGCTGGACACTCATATTTTTGGCGATCAAACCTATGCACTCTGTACGTGGTGCGCCCAGACGTTTCCCCAACTCAAAATCCTTGTCACCAACAGTCAGGAACGCCAAATTCTCGTACCTGAACGACAAAAGGCCACGCAGGCGGGCTGTTTAAATTGGTTTCCTGCTTTTCGAGAACCCAAATTATTAGACAATGTGGCTGGAATTGTGGTGCAGGTGAATGGGGTCATGAATATCCTCGGCAGCACGCCCCGCCAAGACAAACTATTTACCGCTTTAAAGTCCTTTGAACAACTGCTAGCAGCAGTGGAGGGTCTCACCCCCCTAGCCAAAGTGCCCCCTCCCGCATCGCCAGGTGCCGATCCGGCCCACCAAAGTACAGACTTAGTAGATTCAACCCAAATCAGCACTCAGCGCTAGCTCTGCCTGCAAGAAATCAATAAATTGACGAGCGGTGCGACCGGAACGGCCATTGTGCCGAGTGGCCCACTGCAAAGCTCGAAATTTGAGTTCTTCTGGAGCCAGATCGAGATTGGACCGCCGAGCCAGATGAAATACCATGCGCAAATAGGTGTCTTGATTGGCAGGCTCAAAGGTTAGGGTGAGGCCAAAGCGATCGCTTAAAGACAGCTTTTCTTGCACCGTATCCCAAGCATGGATCTCATCTCCCTGGCTGGGCCGAGGCCGATCCTCAAAGAATTCCCGAATCAAATGCCGTCGGTTAGAGGTGGCATAGACAATGACATTTTTTGGCCTAGCGGCAATATTGCCTTCCAAGACCACTTTGAGAGCCTTATAACTTTCTTCATCTTCTTCAAAGGACAAATCATCGACAAAAATAATAAACTTTTGGGCGCAGTTTTGCAGGTGCGCCAAGACTTGAGGTAGCTCAATCAAGACGGACTTGCGGATTTCAATCAAGCGCAGGCCGCGATTGCCATAGAGGGGTAATAACGCTTTAATCATGGCCGACTTTCCTGCCCCTCGGCTGCCGTAGAGCAAAATATTAAGGGCGGGATAACCGAGCAACAGCGCTTCCGTATTTTTGATCAGCTGATCGCGCTGATCTTCATAGCCCACCAGTTCATCCATCGCTATCCCATCGGGATAAGGATATCCTTGTAGCTGTCCTGCCGACCAACTAAAGGCTCGGTACTGAGCCATCTGACCACAGCCAAACTGTCGGTGATAGTTTGCTAGGGCCGGAAGGGCCTCTGCCCAGTTGTCATACCCTGTGAAGAGGGTGCCTTGCAGAGCATTTCTAAGAGGAGTTGACCCCGCTAATGGAGGGAGTGTGGGACCCCCCAGTTCTTGAATGGCTTCAACCAGTCCATCTCCGTTCCATTGCCAGAGATCTTGCAGCACTTGTAAATCATGGCGAGCAGCGTCTAAGAGTTCTGGAGGAAGGTCCTCCAGAGGCTGACGTTGAACCCCTTGGGTAAAGGGGTTGTCCGCCTCCAAGACCGCCTGCACCACAAACTGCTGCCAACTTTGCTGGCGAGCGGCCAGCGCTGTAAACAAATCCCCATAGGCTGGGAGGACGTCAAGGAGCAAAGATGGATCGGTGACCTCTTGCGAGTCTGAGGGGGCGATGGTCTCCGACCGGCCTTCAGCCATCGCAGCCAACATAGTGTTTAAGGTTTGACCCACTTGATTCTCTAAAACAGATGAGTAGAGCAGTAAAGAGGCAGCCTGTTGTCGTAAAGCATGAACCCATAGATAGCCAGGAGAAGAAGGCATCAGCACATAGCAGAGAGGAAGTACTGCTTCAGTGTATGGCACCCGGTCAGGCTAACGGTTAGACCTTAGAGCTGAAGCTTTCGGAATCCAAGGTCAAACGGTCGAGGATTCATCCATTTGGAGGAGGGGATAGCTACCGAAAACTTTGAGAACCTCCGTATGGGATGCCAATTCATCCAAGGCCGACTGAAAAAAGCGGGTGTCTAGGGCGGCTTCAGCATCGACAAAAAACACATATTCTCCCAGAGACCGCTTACTCGGACGAGATTCAATCCGACTGAGATTGATATGCCGATCATTAAAAATTTTGAGTGGCTGCAACAAGGCTCCAGGAACATTTGCAGGCAGACTAAACGCCAAGGACGTATAGATGGGGCTATTTTGCGGGACACTGATGTGGAGCTGGGAGTCCTTGCGACTCACCATCCAAAACCGAGTGCAGTTATCGGGATGATCTTGAATCGATCGCTGCAAAATCGGCAGTTGGTAGAGTTGGGCCGCATGTTCAGATGCGATCGCAGCAATGGTTCCTTCCTCATCTAGATATTGCAGGGCATCCGTGGTTGAGGTCGTAGGCACTAACGTTGCTTGGGGTAGGGTTTGCTTTAACCAAGCCTGACATTGCCCCAAGGGTTGCGGATGGGAGTACACCGCCTGAATCGTCTGTAAGGTTTTCCCCTGAGCAATCAGCACATGCTCAATCGGGAGTACGAGTGCCTGTTGGATCTGCAAGATGTCCAATTGCCATAGGGTATCGAGGGTAACGGAAACACTGCCTTCAATTGAATTCTCGACGGGTGAGACGGCGATTTGGGTGTGGCCTGCAGCGGTGGATTGTAGCGCTTGCGCGATGCTGGGACAGGGACAGAGAAGGGGGGTAGCCTGCTGCGTACGTTGGCTGTACCAATCGGCATAAGCTAGTGCAGCTTGCTCAGCATAAGTTCCTGCAGGCCCTAGATGGGCAATGGTTAGCGGCATAGACATCCCTGAACGTACTCATAGTTTATCTGGGTTTGTTGAGGTTCACGGACCCAATCTCCCCACGAAGTAGCCAAAGAAATGTAAAATTACCTTAACAGTTCTGTTATATTCTCGTTTATGCAACTTAACTTTGCAGCCTCTCACTCCGTTCTGATCACAGTTCCTGAAGCCTCGGTGCCGATTCAGCACTATTTACGTCAGCCTCAGCGACTCGTTTATGCGCTCACCGATCGAACTCGAGTTGAGCGTCTGTCAGAGGAGTGCTTTCGCCTGACGATGCGGCCACGGGAATTTATGACCCTTAGTTTTCAGCCTGTTGTCGATTTGAAGGTCTGGACTGAACCTAATGGGACCGTTCATTTGCAGTCGGTGGGGTGTGAAATTCGCGGAATTGAGTATATTAACAATCGCTTTGATCTCACCTTGCATGGGAAACTCTATCCTCTGGCGGTAGAAGGCCCTAGCCAGCTGATGGGCAAAGGTGATGTGAGCGTCAATGTGGAGCTACCGCCGCTGTTTTGGATGACGCCACAGCCGATCTTAGAAGCTGCGGGTCAGCGCATTCTCCAGGGTATCTTTTTAACCTTTAAACAGCGTCTGGGTCACCAGCTTGTCAATGACTATTTACAATGGGCTGGCACCTCGAAGCTATCCACGGTGGATGCAGCACAAGGGTTATCTGCCAATCCTTCTACCTATTAACCGCCTGTAGGGTGCGAGACCTGACCTGGTTACGTCCGTGCTGTTTCGCAGGGTAAAGAGCTTTATCCGCCGCTGCTAGAAGGTCTATCTCTGAATACGGTGCATTTGGGGTGACCGTTGCCACACCCAAACTTAGCGTGACGCGCGATGCGTGTAGGTGCGGAATCGCATAGTTTTCAGACAAGATGATTAGAAGTGTAATTGTAGTTTTTTATAAGTATCGGTTCACCCATCTCAAGGGAGGCGGATCCTAAGGTTGAGTGATCATCAGTAACGAAAAGTAGGGAAGTTTCAGCGTGGGGTATTGCTCTAAATTTCGATAGATTTGTTGCTGGGGCGTACTAGCGCGAACCACGACGCAACTAGTCTGTAACAAATTCCTCTCCTGTAGTATCTGCCATACGGCTGAGTAAACGCGACTGACCTTCAGCAGAACCACCACATCCGCCCAAGCCAATGCATCTGTTAAATCAGCTAACCGCTGAAGTGCGGGTAGAATCGCGAGGCGGTCGCGTTGATACGTTAGCGGCATCCCCAAAGCGGCAGCGGCTGCCATCGGCGAACTAATCCCTGGAATCCGCTTAATCATGGCTTGAGGAGATAAAAACAGGAGGGTCTCAGCCAGATAGGTAAAGGTGCTATAAACACTGACATCCCCTTCACAGGCAAAGGCAACATCGTGCCCTTGCGAAAGCGCATCCCAAACCGTCAGCGCTGCCTGCTGCCAAGCCTCTTGGAGAGTCACCGTATCCTGCACATAGGGAAAAACCAAGGGTAATCGACGTTGTGACGTCAGCCAAGGGGTGACAATTTGCTCGGCAATACCGGGTTGACCGTTGATACCGGCAGGATAGGCAACAATTGGACATTGTTGTAAACACCGTAAGCCTTTGATGCTCAATAATTCGGGGTCACCGGGTCCGACACCGATCCCGTACAGTATTCCAAGAGGGGATTCTACCAAGGACGTTCGTCTCGTAGTGATCATTGATGATATTCATCGAAGCATATAACTATGCTGTTGCCCATTTAGCGGAATTGATGATGGCGATCCAACAACATGTGTTGCTGGTGATCGTCCCTTTGAGCATCGCCATTTTAGTGGGCGGGAGTTTGGGGTGGCAATGTGCTCGTTGGTCGGATCAAGAAGCGTGGTTCCCTAAACTTGCAGTCATCACAATTCTCAACCTGTTTAACGGTTTGCGGGTCATTCCTAGCTTAGCCATTTTGTTTTTGGCGATTCCATCTCTCGGTCTGACTTTTCAAGCCGCAGCGCTGGCGCTATCTGTGTTAGCGATTCCACCCGTGTTGTTGGCGACAGAGGTGGGATTTAGAACCGTTCCAGGCATGGTTCGAGAAGTGGGATGGGCCACCGGGATGACACCCTGGCAGGTGTTTTGGCACGTGGACATGCCGCTGGCATTGCCCTTGGTCTTAACTGGGGTGAAAACAGCGACGCTAGAGGTGATTGCGAGTGCAACCTTAGCCGCCTTTATTGGGGCTGGCGGGTTAGGATCTTTTATCACGCTGGGATTTGCAGTGAATTCTCCTGCCATTCTCCTGGTCGGTGCGATTCCAGTTGCCCTGCTGGCAACGATGGCTGAAACATTGCTCAATCAGCTACAGCAGTGGATCCAAATCCCGCCTCAATCATGAATTGTGCCATCAGGCATCGTGGTCCCTTTCAGCAGTGCTTCATAGGGATTGGCTCGGCATAAGTTGGCCCGGTATAAGTTGGCTCGACAGAGATTGGCTTTGCGCAGATTGGCTTCTAAAAAATTAGCTAAGCCTAAATTGGCTTCAATCAAATTGGCCCCTTCTAGATTGGCCTTATTCGCATTCGCCATGTAGAGGTTTGACCGCATCATGTTGGCTTGAAAAAAATCAGTGCGGGAGTTTTCGGTCGCCTTGAGATTAGCGCCCACAAGGTTGGCTCTCCGAATGATCGCTTTTGATAAATTGGCTTTATGACATTTAGCTTGGGACAGATTCGTTTTATATAAATCCGCGCCCTCTAAATTGGCACATTCGAGATTTGCCGCCTCTAAATGAGCATGGATTAAATCGGCCATGCGCAGGTTCGCTCCTTGCAAGCAGGCTCGAAATAAATTAGCTTGCCGTAAATCAGCTCCTTCTAGGTTGGCATAGGCTAGATTGGCTTGATCCAAATTGGCATATTCAAAGACATGGCCGCTGAGGTTGGCCCCCGTGAGATCTGGTCGAACCAATAAGTTCTGGGACCGCCAATGATTCCAAGCTTCAACGCCTTGCTTAATTAACTCGAGATGGGCTGCGTTGGCCATAGGCAATCCTTGTGGAGTTTGGTCGAAAGTGAATCGCGTAGAGGTGCCTAACGTTGCTTGCGTTTGACATAACTGGTTTGAATCAGCCCAGATTTGAGCGGCTCACCAATTTCACGTTCCATGCGGATGATTTTGCGGGTGAGATATTCAATCGTTTGGCGCTTCACCCATCCCCGCTCCACGATAATATCGCCAAATCGCATGCCAGTGGCCTCCTGATCGTTTAAGGCAACATCGACTTGAGATTCAGTGAGTAATCCGGCATCAATGAGGTAACTGCCGAGGCGCTTGGTTAAGGGATCATAGGAAAGCATAAAGGGTATTATCTGAGTGAATTCAGAGCATTATATCGAGCTTAACGCTTTTTGCTTCTATTCATTTTAGATAGCAAAAAGAGCCAGAGTTATCTATATTTAAAGTACCCCTTTGTCCGTTGAACAGATCAATTGAACCCATGTCTGTCCTACGCTAGGGAGCGCCTCCATACGGTGCTGATTCAAGCTATACCCGCTAGAACACCATCCACGAAGGCGACGTTAGCGGTCACAGATTGAACATCGTCTAGATCTTCTAGGGTATCCATCAGTTGCAGTAGAGACTTGGCCTGCGATACATCAGTGACCATTACTGATGTATCGCCAATCCAGCGGATTTCTGCATCGACCACCTGGAAGTTCTGAGCTTTGAGGGCAATGGTCACTGCTTCCAACTCAGGTACTGTGGTACTGACTTCTGCGATCGCGTGTTCTTCTTCCTCGACAAATTCATAGGAATCAGCACCTGCCTCGATCAAGGACTCTAGAAAGCGATCCTCATCCACTGGCCCCAGCACAGAAATAATGCCTCGTTGCTGAAACATCCAGCCCACGCAGCCCGTTTCACCGAGGTTTCCCCCATATTTGTTAAAGGCGGCTCGCAGGTCAGCAGCGGTGCGATTGCGATTATCGGTCATGGCCTCAATCAGCAAGGCCACCCCACCAATCCCATAGCCTTCATAGAGAATCTCTTCCCACTGATCCCCTTCAGCGTCTAATTGGCCGGATCCTTTGGCAATGGCCCGCTCAATATTGTGATTAGGAATCCCTGCGGCTTTCGCCTTATCAATGGCCGATCGCAATTGGAAATTGCCATTGGGATCAGCGGAGCCATGTCTGGCGGCGACGATAATCGCCCGAGAGAGGCGAGCAAAGACTTTCCCTTTTTTGGCATCAACCCTAGCTTTTTGCCGTTTAATGTTTGCCCATTTGCTATGTCCTGCCATAGGTAGATATAAGAAATCGACAACGTGCACTCGTGATTTTATAGCATGGTCTTGTCAAGCGGTGAACCAGTTGACAGGTCCCTTCACTCCTAGAATATTCAAGCTATAATCTATCGCATTCTCACCATACACAGACTTTGAGTTCCACGATTCACCACCGTAAAACCCAAGGCGCACAAACGCGAAAAGCCATTTTGCAATGTGCGATGGATTTAGCTTCTGTGGACGGGCTGACAGGTCTTTCTATTGGCAGCCTTGCCAAGGAACTGAAGATGAGTAAAAGTGGCTTATTTGCCCATTTTGGCTCTAAGGAAGCCCTCCAGCTAGCGGTGATTGAAGAAGCCCGCATCTTAGTGCTACGACAGGTGGTCCGACCGGCCCTCCGTACGCCTAAAGGCTTACCGCGTCTGTGGTCTCTCTGCGAAGCGTGGTTGCACTATACGGAGCAGCAGCTTTTTCGGGGCGGCTGTTTTTTTGCGGCCACCTCCACCGAATTTAATAGCCGTCCTGGGATTATCCGCGATCGCTTAGCTGAAATTATGGCTGAGCGAGAGCACACTTTTGCTCGATTAATTGTGAAAGCCCAACGAGCAGGAGATATTCATGACAATACTGATGCTCGTCAACTGGCCTACGAGCTGGATATGCTCTTATTCGGAGCCAATTGGGCCTTTCAGCTCTATGAAGATCCAGCGGTGATTATGCGATCGCGGCAAGCGATGCGGCACCGATTACAGGCTTGCGCGACCTCAGATCAGTTTGAGCAGACGACACAAGCTTTCCCTTGATGTGGCTAAGGGGATTTGCTGGGAGATCTGACCACCGGACTATTGGAATGATGCGGTTGCGGAGCACAGATTAGAGAAGCGCGGCTACTCCGCTCCCCCAGCCAAAACGTGATCGGTCCTACTAAGCCAAAAATAACAAAAGAGGACGCAAGAATCATTTTCTTCGAACTGGTCTGCATAGTTTTGATATCCCCCACGAAACTTGAACGATTTGTTATCCTTCGCTTAACCAAGCGAATCACAAAACTATCACTATACCGCATTCTTTATCGTATTTTAATATTTATTGAGAGATTAAATCGATATTGACTGAAAAACGCTGATTATCAGAGATTTACTGCGATTAGATCCTTAGGTTGAGGTCCAAGTAAGGATAGATTAGGGCCTCAATCCATGCCGGTTGCTCAAGACTCTCCATCCTTTATTATTTTTTGGATGGGGCAATGCTTTTGATCCGATCAGACACGAGTTCCCAGCGAATTTGCTGGGTATTAGCTTTTTCCTGCAGTGTTTCGGCCAAATGATCCAGAAGCATGTCTTCCCGCTGCGTGGTCATCAGTTCTATCTCCAGCACAATTTGCTTGGGTTTCCCGAGCGACTCTAAACTTTCACTTCGCCAAGCCCGAAGCATCATATTGGCTGTATTAATGGAATCAAGAAACACGTTGCGAATTTTCTTTTCTTCGTAAGTCTCACAAATCAGTACGAACCGATAGATACTCGCAAATGATCCAGGTTTGTGGGGACGAAATTTCAACTGCTCCACCAAGGGCCGCATCACCAAGTTTGAGAACACCACTGCTGCTGCCCCCAAATAGGCGGGAAAGAGAAATCCACCCCCTACAAGGGTACCGATGGAGGCAGAACACCATAAGGTCGCAGCCGTATTTAAACCCCGCACACTCGTGCCTTCTCTTAAAATAACCCCCCCTCCAAGAAACCCCACTCCAGAGACAATCTGAGCTGCAACCCTGGTGGGGCTAGAGTCTTGAGCATGCATCATCGACATCATTACAAACATCGATGAGCCAATACAGACCAAAACATTTGTTTTCAGAACAGCACGAGTCTGTCGCCACTGCCGTTCGATGCCGATCGCACTTCCCAAAATCAGAGCAACGGTCAGCCGTAAGCCGAAATCGATCCAAGTCATGCAGAAATTGCTCAGTAATGCGTTTCGATTCTGGCGCAGTTAGGTTAAGGCAAGGCTAAGAAAACCCCGCATCATGATTAAGCGATCATGATGCAGTTGGATAAACGCTGTGTAGGCAGTCTGAGTTGCCTACACAGGCGTCAAAGGCTGTTAGAAGGCGAGATCATCCCCTGTAGCGTCATAGCGTTCGGGCATCACTCTATCCCGATCACCCTGGGCAAAGTTAGCGTGGGCCTCAAAGTCTGCGAGTAGCTTTTGCTTAACGTTAGGGTCGTAGCCTAAGAAGAAGTTGCGCCAATTTTCATTGGTGGGTTGGCCATGTTCCAAGATCGAACAGACCCAGGATTTCTTTTCTTGTCCTTTCAGAATCGGTTGCAACTTAACCGCAAAAATCGACAGGGCAAAAAAGCGATCGCCACGCGGCTTACCGTAGGCCCAGTTCATTTGGGAGTGAAACTGATTAAAATGCTCTCCAAAGGAACCACAGAGGGAGCCCTTGGCGGTGAATTGCAGGGGGGACTGATGAAGGAGCTGTTTTTGTCGGCTGACTAAATACACTAAATAGCGGGTTTTAAGAATGACCTCATCAGGATTATAGGCATCCCGATCAAACGGCCCTAAGAACGCACGGTCTTTGCGTGCAAACATCAGCAAGGGGGACCGTCGCAAGACCACTAAGCGAGCTGTGAGACTGCGATAGCCTACTGCTACCCCTCCCGATAAGAAATAGGCATCATGGGACTGCCATTCGGGGGTGGGTTGGAAGTCTACAGCCGCAGCATTATCGGCAGAGATAAAGAATCCGGCCTGCTGTGGATCTTCATGATTCAGCACTTGTAAGTAGGGCAAGGGCTGATAGGCAGGACCATATTCATCCCCGGCAAATTCATCAATCGGAGCAGGTCGGGTGAGGGTGGTGGACATCATCATTGAAATCTCCTTGAACAAGTAGTGGATGGTGAAAAAAGCGGGAGTTAGGCAGCCCATTGGGTACAAAATGCCAGGCTGTTATAGCCCTGCATATACTCTGGATGCTGGGGATATCGAGGGAGCCTGGCTTTCAAGGCATCCTCTAGCCCTTGGTAATAGGGGCTGGTGTATTGGGACTCTAAAAAAGCGATCCGGCGTTGAAACATAGGACAAGTGACATCGCAATGAGTAAAGGACGTGATTCAGGATGGGGACCACGACAAGGTTCATCAGGCTTTATTAGTATATTTGTATTATAGCAGTACAAATATACTATTTCAAATCTTTTGTAATCTCTACACCCCAGATCTGCAAGCCATTCCAGTTCCCCCCTCTACTTAACCCAAAACTTAAGGGTTCGTTACGGAGCGACAGTTGCGATTGATGTGCCTTTGGAGAGTGCCTTCGGCGGTCCCCAAGAGCCTCCAGACGATCCAAGCAAGACCGCTAGGCATACGCGATCGGGAGAGACATCCACTAGAGTAGAGGTGGAATTTCACGTCTTTAACTAGGGTGAGCTGTGGCTTACGAACCGCTGCATCATAAATATCGACCCCAGGTGTTTGCCGATTTAGTGGGACAAGATGCGATCGCAACCACGCTCACCAACGCCATCCAGTCCCAGCGCATTGCCCCGGCCTATCTGTTCACTGGTCCCAGGGGCACAGGTAAAACCTCTAGTGCCCGGATCCTGGCTAAATCCCTCAACTGTCTACAGAGTGAACACCCCACCCCGACTCCCTGCGGTGTCTGTTCAGTCTGTCAAGAAGTGGCACTGGGTACCTCCTTAGATGTGATCGAAATTGATGCTGCCAGCAATACCGGAGTCGATAATATTCGCGACTTAATTGAACGGGCTCAATTTGCGCCAGTGCAATGCCGCTTCAAAATCTACTGCCTTGATGAAGTGCATATGCTGAGCACGGCAGCCTTCAATGCCTTGCTCAAAACCTTGGAAGAACCCCCGGATCGGGTGGTATTTATTCTCGCGACCACCGATCCGCAGCGCGTTTTGCCCACAATTATTTCACGCTGTCAGCGCTTTGACTTTCGCCGGATTAACCTCCAGGCGATGGTCGAACATCTTACCTATATCGCCAACCAGGAAACTATTGCCATTACCCCTAGCGCAGTGGAGTTGGTTGCCCAAGTGGCCCAGGGAGGCTTACGGGATGCAGAAAGCTTATTAGATCAGCTCAGTTTATTGGCGGGTGAGATTGACAATAACCAAGTCTGGGACTTAGTGGGGTCCGTGCCAGAGCAAGCGTTGTTGGCGTTGCTGCAAGCGATTGTGGCGCAACAGCCCGCCGCAGTCATCGAACGAACCCATGCCTTACTCAATCGGGGCCGCGAGCCTTTAACGGTTCTGCAAAATCTAGCTGAGTTTTATCGAGATTTACTGATTGCCAAAACAGCTCCCGATCGCCGGGATTTGGTGGCCATGACCGCAGCAACCTGGACAGATCTCTGTAAGCTGGCCCAACAGTTTGAGGTGGCTGATATTCTGGCCAACCAACAGCATCTGAGAAGTTGTGAAGGGCAGATTAAAAACTCGACTCAACCCCGGCTCTGGCTAGAAGTTTCGCTGTTGGGATTGCTGTCTACAGCAACGGTTGCTGAACAACCCACCGTTGCTCGGCCGCCCGTCTCAGCCGTCTCTGCCTCGCCAGCGGCCGATCTGCTAACGCCTGTCCCTCAGGCAAATAATGGCACCGCTGCTGTCGCTGATGCACCAGAGCGGCCTGTTGAAGCTTCGCCGTCGCCAGCGCTCTCTAAAGCCTTATCTACGGAAACCCCAGTCCCAGAGGCGGAAGAGGCCCCAGCTGCTCGCGAGACGGAGCCTGCTGCTCTACCAGCAGTTGAAGCGATCCAGACCAGCCCATCGGAGACGATCCAACACTCACCACTGGAAGCCGCCGAACTAGACCCTGAGCCGCTGATCCATGGTGTTGAGGCACCCACTGAGCCTGCTTCCAAGTCAGAAGGGCGATTACCCACGCCAAGGCCAACGCAACACCCGTCCCCTCGCCCTGCCACACCTACCCCACAGCCCTCTAGCACACCCGCTCCACCGCCGCCTACTGCTGAGGTCGATCTGAATAGCACTTGGCAACAGTTATTAGAAAAGCTCAACTTGCCCAGTCGGGCCTTGCTGAAGGAGCATGGTCAATTACTGTATTGGCAGGGGCGGGAAGTTCGGATTGGTATCCGCAAGACCCTGTTGCGATTAGCCCAGGGGAAAGTGGCAGAGCTGGAAGAGACCTTCGAAGCATGCTTTAATCGCAAAGTTAAAGTCACCTTAAAAATCCTGACCGAAGAACAAATCCAGGCGCAGTCATCCCGCCCTCAGTCTGCCAAAGTGTCCTCTGCCCCCTCCACTGTTTCTAGCCCGACAACACCCCCTGCGCCGCCAGCACATCAACCGACAGCCGTGGCGGATCCGCCACAGCCAGCATCCAGTTGGCAAAGTACGGATGAATTCACCTCAGCCGCCCGCAGCTTTGCCCAGTTTTTTAACGGTGCCTTGGTGGAGATCGAGCCAAAAAATGACAGTGCAAACAACGATTGAGTAGCTTTTAGCTCAGCACTCCTGTCCTGGGTGAAGACACAAAACTCAAAAGCTCCCCAATCGTGTGTAGTGACCCTAAATTGTTGCATCGTAGACTGAACGATTCTCGTTCTGCTCAAGCACAAGACTCAATTTGCTCCTAGTGTCAGTGCGCTCCCCGATACTCTAGTCCACCGTCATACTGTGATCCTGGTAGTCCTCGTGGTCCAGTCGGCCCTTGTGGACCTCTCTCTCCTTGCTCTCCTCGCGGTCCTTGTCGCCCTGTTAACCCTTGCCTACCCTTTTGTCCTGCTAGCCCTCGCGGTCCTCGCGGTCCTTGTCGCCCTTGTCGCCCTCTCTCTCCCTGTGGCCCTGTTAACCCTTGCCTACCCTTTTGTCCTGCTAGCCCTCGCGGTCCTTGTCGCCCTCTCTCTCCTTGCTCTCCTCGTAGTCCTTGTGGTCCTTGTGGCCCTTGCTGGCCTAATTTTCCTGTATCTCCTTTGGGGCCTTTCTGACCTCTCAAAGAAGTTTGGGTTGTGATGGGTTCTCCTTTGGTAAAGCTAAATGTTAACGTTCCGTTATCATTTGTCTTGATAGCTTTGATGCTTTTTCCATCTATGCCATTCTTTCCATTCAAGTTTTGAGTCGTTAGGGTTTGTCCATCAGTGAGGAATATTTTTAAAGCCCCATCGTTCTTATTCTCTATTTTCTGGATACCGACACCGGGAGGGCCTTTTGGTAGAGATAGATCCGTGATGACTTCTTTCTCATCATCCAATAGAAGTTTCAATTTTCCATCAGCAGTTTCTGATAAAGTCTTGATTCCTCGGCCAGGTTTGCCCTGTATTCCACCCACAGCAACAACTCTTTTATTTAGATCTTCAATTGA
Organism: Acaryochloris sp. IP29b_bin.148; assembly: GCF_028285565.1. GTDB lineage: Bacteria > Cyanobacteriota > Cyanobacteriia > Thermosynechococcales > Thermosynechococcaceae > Acaryochloris. Next base: position 22,688 of record NZ_JANQOY010000241.1, on the reverse strand, counting down.
GCTGTTCATGGCTTTGCAAAGTTCTCTGGCATTGACTTCATCACCAAAACCTTCTGCAATATAGCGAGTAGTATTAGCTAGGCCACTAACTACAACTACGCCTGCAACCAATACAAAAGCTATGTTTCCACATACCACCCCCCACTTCCGTTCCTGGATATTGTATTGAATATATTGGATGTAATCTCTACCAGCTTGGATTAAGTCTCGTCCCGCTGCCGCTGTTTGACTTACATGTGTTTTTGGATGACTAACCATAGTTCCCCTTTAAACCAATAAAGCATCAATGAATTTATTGTGAGCTTCTCTCCACAGGCGCATATTCTTGAGTTGGACCACCATTTGTCTGGCTTTTTGCAAGATAAAGAGCACCCGCAGCGCCCCCAAAAATCACGATCATAATGGGAATCAAAATTTGGTTATTAGAACCCCGCTGGCTTGAATCTGTAGTGATAGTTTGGTCTCGGGCTGCTTGACTCAAATTACTGCCAGCGCTTCCTGATTGATTAATTTGAGGATATTCGGTTTTTTCTTGATTCATAAATACTCGCTTTTTCTTGTTGCCTTATTAATGTATTCAGTTAATAAATACATGCTTACGTGAGAAAAAATATTACTTTACAATCCCAAGCAGTAAATCAAAGTTCATGTCAGCTATCAACTCACAAAAACAACGCATAAATACTGATTAAAAAAGATTTTAATGGTAGCTATTGAAAGAATTTAATGTTGAAGCTAGACAATTTATTGCATTGATTAGAGGATTTTATTCAGTAGTTAATAGCATTGACAAGCAAGGGTTCTAGCTATTTATGTATGAAGTGTTTAGCAAAAAAATAGCTTCGCTTTTTAAGACTGTTTTTGGCGAAAGCTAATTATCTTCTTTGATGGATAACACATTTATTTCTGTGATAAAGATCACATGTTTTTGCAATATTCCAAGGAGATGTAAACATTCTGCATCTGCATCAATGATGCTTCACCCATTGATGCAGATAAGGTAGGAGCTTGCCACCTATCAGTTCGTTCGTTGCTTTTAACTAGTCTTCTGCCTAAGAAAAAACAGTATTGTCTCCTTATACCAATTTCGTATGGAGATAAACTGTTTGACCCAAATGATTGACCAAATTTCAATGCGTTTGGCGATCTATACAGGTCATTTAGCTGGGTAATTGGTATTATGGCAAAGCCCTCAAGAAGTTTTATCTGGAGTCCTGCACTCGGGTTTTGAATAAATTGTTGTCATCTTTCCAACTGCTGAGCGTAAAGCCTGGCATAGCGAGAACGATGATCGACCATCAGCTGTTGATGAGTGCCTGATTCGACAATCTGCCCCTGCTCAACCACGAAAATACGATCTGCGTTTAAAACGGTTGTGAGGCGGTGGGCAATCAGAATAACCGTGCGATTGCCCATGAGATTCTCAAGGGCAGTCTGAACCAATGCCTCTGACTCCGTATCCAACGCGGAAGTGGCCTCATCCAAAATCAAAATGCGGGGATTATGAAAAATGGCCCGTGCGATCGCAATTCGCTGCCGCTGTCCCCCTGAGAGCGTCGTACCTTGTTCCCCTAAATAGGTATGAAAACCTTGGGGCAGTCGTTGAATAAATTCGCTGGCATTGGCGATGTCAGCGGCTTTCTGGACCTGGGCTAAATCAAAGTCAGTCTGACCATAGGCAATATTCTGGCCGATCGTACCTGAGAATAAATAGGTATGCTGCGGCACGATACCCATCTGCTGATACCAACTTTGGCGAGTAACAGTTTGCAGATCAATCCCATCGATCAGAATTTGGCCTGCCGTCGGCTGATACAGGCGTAACAACAGATGAGCTAAGGTTGATTTCCCAGCACCGGATGGGCCAATTAGGGCGACGGTTTCTCCAGCTTGCACCTGAAAACTCAGGTTCTCTAACACCGGTTGCTGAGGATGATAGGCAAAGGATACCTGCCGAAATTCCACTGCCCCTTGAATCCGGGGCAGTGGTTGGGCATTCTGAGGTTCAGGATAAGACGGCAGATCGAGGAGAGCCTGAATGCGATCGATGGAGGCTTGTCCCTGCTTAAACTTGTTGTAGTTTTCGGTGATCAGATTAATCGGATCGATGAGTAAAACTGCAGCAGCCACAAAGCTAATAAACTGACTGGGGGTCAACTGTCCCAAACTGATTTGCCAGCCACCTAAGAGAAAGAGTAGCGAGACTGCGATCGCTTCAATAATGCCCACAATCGGATATTGAATCGCCTTAATCCGCTCGACGGCAAAGGTGGCCTGGCGGCTCTGGCGAGCCACCTGCATAAACCGCTCCATCTCATAGTCTTCAGCGCCGTAGGCTTTGACCACTGCCATACCGCTAAGGGTCTCCGTCAGAAGGCTAGCCAAGCTGGCCACTTGGGTCTGACTTCTGCGGGCAAACGCCAACAAGCGTTCACCAAACCAGCCAATCACCCAGCCCACCAATGGCGCTAAGACCAAGGCGGCGACGGTCAAGGTCCAGTTGAGATAAATCATATAGGCCAGAACCGCCACTAGCTGAAGAGTACAGGGCACGGATTGATGAAAGAGTTGGTTGAGGATTTCACCAATACGATCAATATCTTCTGTTAACCGATAGACCAAATCGCCCGTGGCGGCCTGCTGGAAATAGGGCAGTTCTTGCTGCTGTAATTGGGCATAAACGCGACGACGCAGGTTCAAGGTGATATCAAAGGCGACTTGAGCCATCAACACATCTTGGCCATATTCAAATCCACCCCGAATCACAAAAAACAGACCCACGACAACCGGTAAATAAAGGAGGGCCTGGAGGTTTTGGTCTCCCACATACTGGGCCGCTTGCCCGATTAGAAAAGCAATCATCGGCATGGATAGCACATAGACCACCGTACAGATCAAAGCCAGGGTCAATGATCGGCGATACACCCGGATATGGGGGAAAAGTGCTAAATAGGAGAGATGAGAGTTCAACAGCAATTCAGTCCATCACAGCAGCTTTCGGCATCAGACCAGTAGGATAGAGAAATAGCCCGCTGGGCCAAGCACAGCTTATAAGATCGAACCCAAAGCCCCCCATACGACGCATTGGTACTTACCGAGCTATCAACCTGACGATTGAGATTTGCCCATGACATCTCCTAAACCTTCTCCGTCAAAGACCTTCCTAGGGAATGTGACGCAGGTGGTTCGTACCATTCAAGCGAAAGCAGATCTGTCAAAGCTTACCCTGAAGCGGAATGCTCGGGTGCCAGAGTTAAAAATTAATTCTGGTGAAGGGGAGCCCCAAAGCTATCCTCTGATTAGCGATCGCTATATTATTGGCCGCAGTGCCCGCACCTGTGACATTGTGATTCGCAATCCCATTGTCAGCCAGGTGCATGCCTCGATTCAGCGAGACGGTAAGCGCCGCACGTTTTTGATTCGGGATGAGCAATCCACCAACGGCATTTTCCGCCGCAAACGCCGGGTAGACTCCCATGCCTTGCGCCATAAGGATATGCTGACCCTCGGCCCCGCTGCTTTAGAAGCTGCAGTCAGTGTCGAATATATCGATCCACCGCCCTGGTACGTGCGAGGGATGCGCTATCTCCTCTATGGCACCGCAGGCGTTGTGGGTTTAACCCTCATTGTGGTGGCTGCAGAATGGCAGAAATTCACGGTTCGCCCCTTACCTACGACCAACCAAGGGCCGATCGTGGTTTTGTCCCGAGACCAAACCCCACTGGCACGACGCCGAGACACAGTCCATGGCGAGTTAAAAAGTCTGGATGAATTTTCCCCCTATATTGTGGACGCCTTGTTGGCCTCGGAAGATAGTCGCTTCTATTGGCATATGGGCGTCGACCCGATTGGCATTGTCCGGGCAGTGGTTACAAACGTGGCTGGCGGTAGCCTGAGAGAAGGAGCCAGTACGATTACCCAACAGCTGGCCCGCAGCGTCTTTCGCAGCTATGTGGGGAGTGAAGACACCCTAGATCGAAAATTCCGAGAGGCAGTCGTTGCTCTTAAATTAGAGACCTACTACAGCAAAGACTTTTTATTGCTGACTTATTTGAATAAGGTCTATTTGGGCATCTATGCCAATGGGTTTGAAGATGCGGCCCGCTTTTATTTTGATAAGTCTGCCAAAGACTTAAGCATTGCCGAATCCGCTACCCTCGTCGGTATTTTGCCCGCCCCTAACGCCTTTAACCCTGTTCAGGACTACAATGCAGCCCTAGAATTCCGCAATCGAGTCATTACCCGCATGGCTCAGCAAGGTCGAATTAGCCAAGAAGAAGCCAATCGCGCCCGTCGTTCCCGCATCGAGATTAGCCCCAAGGCCCGAGAAGAACTGCAAAGTGTAAAGGCCCCTTACTATTACAGCTATGTCTTTGATGAGTTAGAGGAATTATTAGGGGCCAGTCTGGCCCAAGAAGGCAATTTTATTGTCACCACTAATTTAGATCTGGCAGTTCAAAACACAGCCGAACAAACCCTGGCTAACGCTGTCGCCACCTCTGGTTCAACCTTTGGCTATTCTCAGGGAGCGTTACTGACGGTGGATTATGAAGCAGGAGAGATTATTGCGTTAGTGGGCGGCACCGACTATAGCAACAGTCAGTTTAACCGCGCCACCCAAGCCCAGCGGCAACCCGGTTCAACCTTTAAGCTGTTTGGCTATACGGCAGCTGTGGATGCCAATATCTCTCCTAACAAAACCTATTCCTGTTCTCCGTTTACCTGGCAGGGACAAACCTTTACTGGCTGCCAGAACGGCGGCAGCGGCAATATTGATATGTTTCGGGGGTTTGCCCTATCCGAAAATGTTGTGGCTTTGCGCGTAGCCCAAGATGTGACCATTGCCAGAGTGATTCAAATGGCACGCCAACTGGGAATTACCTCTCCCCTGCAGGCAGTTCCAGCTCTAGTATTGGGGCAAAGTGAGGTAACGCCTCTGGAACTAACCCGGGCGTTTGCTATTGTGGCGAATCGCGGTCGTCGTCATACTCCCCGCGCGATTCGTCAGGTGCTCGATGCCGGAGACTGCAAAGATTCCCGCTCTATTTCTACCTGCCGAGTGATCTATGACAGCACCCAGAATACTAGCACCCAGGTGCTCGATCCAGGGGTTGCCGTGGTGATGCAAGATATGATGCGCCAAGTGGTTCAATCCGGGACGGGGCGAGGTGCTGCGGTTGCCTCAGGGGCTGCGGGTAAAACGGGCACCACCAATCTAGGACGTGATCTATGGTTTGTGGGTTACGTGCCTCGCCGCAATTTATTAACGGGCATTTGGCTTGGCAATGATGACAATAGCCCCACCTCTGGCAGCAGTGCCCAGGCGGCGGATGTGTGGGGCGGCTATATGCGGCAAATCATTAATCAATGACAGAGGGTAATGATGAAAGTTATATTAAGATATGTTATCTATTCTTACAAAAAATCTTAAGATTAAGCCGTAATCCCCTTAGTAAAGCTTTTGGAAGATCCTGCACTGAAATCAGAGCAAACCTTAAATCCTGACCTCAATGTTCAAAAAGCATTACTGGTCGCTCTTAGCTGGTTCCTGGTGATCGCAGTGATCATCGGTGCTGTTTATCAGCTACGCTTATCTGATCCCTATGTGCGAGATGTACTGCACCATGAAGGTACCGTTGCCCAAGGGAATGCTATTTTTCAGCTCAATTGTTCTGGCTGTCATGGCGCTTCAGGCGATGGCAAAGTCGGCCCCAGTCTACATCGGGTTGCTGCGCATCGATCTCAGGTGGGTTTGATTTATCAAATCACCAGCGGCAAAACACCGCCGATGCCCAAGTTCCAAGCTAATCCTCAAGAAATGGCCGATCTTCTGGAATACTTAAAAACCCTCTAATCTGCTTCCTGTTGAGCTTGCAGAATGGCCTGACGGAACCCCAGCACAATCACAATATTAGATAGGGTCAAGAATACCTCTGCTGAGCCATGTAGCCAGTCAATATTGGCTAAGGAAACGCCATAGGTCTTGAGGGCATAAATGCCTGCTGGGACGGTGACGGCAATAAACAACAGGGTGAGGTAAAAGCCAATCAGGGCCAATCGGGGGGCTTGACCTGAGCGGGTCAAAAACCACAAAAACCCCAGGTAGGGAATCAGAGAAATCGCAAATAGTGCGTCTTTAGTAGCCATGGTTCAGCAGGTTAAGCATCGGGGTTGGGTTGGCGTTGGGACCAGAGCAGGGCAGCTGCACCACAGAGGGTGATATTGCCAAGGACGGTCATGGACGCTTGCAAGGTCACGAGCCATTCCAGCTCGACCGGATTATCGAAGAAATGCCAGGTACAAGCACACATGGCCCCGACTAAGGCAGGCAACATTGCTAAGGAAAACCACCGCCAGGTTGGGTTTTGACTGACTTCGCTATAGGTCCAGATCAGCCAAATGGCCATAATCCACTCGATCACGCTGGAGACGTGAATAATCCAGGTGGGAATTGAGAGGGCGTGCATAACCAATACATGAATAAGGGGCTGTCTACGATAATCTTACAGAAGATTGGATTGGGAGAGGTCTGAAACCGATGCGAGCAATTTTAAGTGGCTACTATGGTTTCGGCAATGGTGGTGATGAAGCCTTGCTTGCGACCCTGCTGCAAATGCTGCCGAAGGAGGTGTCGCCCCTAGTTTTGTCGTCTAATCCCAAGCAGACCGCACGACAGTATCAGGTGGAGACGTGCGATCGCAACAATTCCATTCGCGTATTTCAAGCCATCCAACAGTCTCAAGCTTTTATTTGGGGCGGCGGCAGCTTAATTCAAGATGCGACAAGCGCCCTTAGTCCGGTCTATTACATTGGCTTAATGGGATTGGCTCAAGGATTGGGCTTAAAAACCATTGCCTGGGCTCAGGGCATTGGTCCCCTCAAACGTAAAAGCACTCAAATCTTGGCTCGACGAGCGTTTCGCAACTGCTCTGCCGTCAGCGTGCGCGACCCAGCTTCGGCTAAATATATCGAAGACTGGGAGATTCCCTACCAAATCGCCCCTGATCCGGTGTGGAATCTAGCGGCAAAGCCCGTGGGATGGGTGAATAAGCTGCCATCACCGAAGGTGGCAGTGGTGCTCAGGTCGCATCCTCAACTGACTCCCCCTCGCCTGCAAAAACTGACCGCAGCCCTGGTCAAGTTTCAGGCCCAATCTCAAGCCCATATCCTGATCGTGCCGTTTCAAGCCACGCAGGATTTGGAGACTGCCCAATCTGTCCACGATCAAATTCCTGACCACAGTTCTCTGATCCGCCTGACGAATCCCAGCGATCTGAAAGGGGTGTTCCAAACTGTCGATATGACCATTGCCATGCGTTTGCATGGGTTAATTATGGCCGCTGCCGAAGGCAACCGCTGCTTTGCCCTCAGCTATGACCCCAAGGTACGCCAATTTATGGAAGCCCAACATTGTCCCGGCTGGGATTTAGAGGGAATTCCTGAAGACCCGGAGGTGATTTGCCAAAGCTGGCTGGAGCATTTCAAGCAAGGAACTGCATTATCGAAGAATGAGATTGAAAATCGCACTCAGCAAGCCCTGAGCCACCAGCAGGTTTTGCACGAGACCCTACTTTCATGACCAAAATCACTATCTTGACGATCGGCTCCCGTGGGGATATTCAGCCTTTTTGTGTCTTGGCAAAAGGTCTACTGGCAAAAGGCTATTCTGTGACATTGGCGGCCAGCTTTAACTTTGCAGATTTTGTTCAAGCGCTGGGTATCCCCTTTGCCCCCATTGCAGGTGACTTTCGACAGCTTCTATCCACACCTGACGGGCTGGCCTTGCTCCAGGGCAATACCAATGTCACTTTGATAGATGATGAGTTGCGATGGCAGCAATATTACGATGCCTGGAATGCCTGTCAGGGGAGTGACTTACTAATTTTTGCCCCCTTAGCTGCCTGGGGATATCATCTGGCCGAAGCGCTCAATATTCCAGCTATTTTGGTTACGCCAATCCCCGTTATCGCCACTCGTTCTTATCCGTTTCTCAAATTTGCCGATGCTTCTCAAGGGAAATTAGCGGGTTACTTCAACACCTTCACTTATCGACTGGTAGAGTTTCTCTCTTGGCAAAAAAGCCGATCGTTAATGAATCGGTTTAGACAAGAGGTGCTGCAGTTGCCTCCTCTCTCACGTATGGGAGCACGCTATCGTCGCTCCCATCCCCCTTACCTTTCACCATTGCCTGTACTCAACTGTTATAGCCAGGCAGTCTTGCCACCGCCACCAGATTGGCCACCCCAAGTGCATCAAGGCAGCTATTTATTTCTGGATGAGTCAGCTCCCTACACGCCCTCTCCTGAGCTGCAAGCCTTTCTCCAAGCTGAGCCAAAACCCTTTTACATTGGCTTTGGCAGTATGATGGCCTGCAAGCCTGAAATGATTGTTGACGCTATTGTCACGGCTCTTCGTGAAACTGGACAGCGCGCTATTTTCTGCACGGGCTGGGGCGGATTTACAACCGAAAAGGTGCCTGATTTCCTATTTGTAACCCAGGAGGTACCTCATGCTTGGCTTCTACCCCAAGTGACTGCTGCCATCCACCATGGTGGATCGGGTACCACTGCCGCCACACTCAGGGCTGGAACACCTTCTATTGTTGTGCCGTTTTTTGCCGATCAGCCTGCTTGGGGTAAACGGCTAGAGCAGTTAGGCGTTGGAACTGCACCGCTTCCTTTTGCTGAGTTAACGGCTGAAACTTTAGCTGACAGGATTCAGGCCATCATTAATACTCCATCAATGCAGCACAAAGCCCAACAACTGAGCCAACAAATTCAAAGTGAAGATGGAACGGCTATGGCCATTGAAGTGATTGAACATTATCTCCAGTAAACTGCTCACTCAAACGTCTCAAAAATCATTCTGGAATATTCACCAATTGCCGAACTTCTATCGATATATCAGGAAAAGCAACAGGACACGATTCCCTCACTGACGGTATTTTGACTTGAATAATCGCTATCCTGTAAGTCTCGAAACACCGCCATTTGTTTGCCAGCCACATCAATGACCCAATACTCCGCAATCCCTGCTTCCGCATAGAGCTTTCGTTTAGTGCCCAAATCGTAAGCCAGAGTCGTATCAGCAACCTCTACTAGCCAATAAATATCCTCAGGATAGGGATGATGCTGGAGATAACGTGTATCCGGTAGACGCACAATCGCAATATCTGGCTCTGGTTCAGACTCAGCAAGCGTAATGGGATGGGCTTCAAAAACTTCTGCTTTGCCCTTCATCATTTCGCGTAAATAGTTGACCCCGCGATGATTGATAAATCGATGAAATTCACTTTCGGGAACCATATCCCAAATTTCTCCCTTAATGAGTTCGCAGCGCCGATGATCGAGAATGCCTAGATCTCGCATATGCTGATAGTCTGCAACTGACCACTGGGTTAACGTCCGCATGACTGGAACTCTCTATCACTAGCTGAAGACATATCCATATCCTAACCAGTTGAAGCATAGGGGTGAGAAATATCAAATGAGGAGACAGATAGAGGTTAATATCGGGCTTTGCAGATTGTTCATCTTCTGAACGACAACATAGGGACAAAGTTATACAGAAGAAAAATGTGTTTGTTGACGCGATCGCAAACACCGACCCCACAGAATAGGACTGTAGACAAGATGATGTGTTCATCCTAAAACCGCCAACGTCACAGCATACAATGACCTACCCCTGTCACCATGCTGTTCCCCGGCTCTCGACACATCCAGGATGACACCATCTTGCCACTATAAAAGGGTTGTGCAGGCTATTGTGCTCAAGACACCCATTATCTTTCTCCGTAGACTTTCGGTGTAAATCGCAGGTTTTTGCAAGAAGATCCGTAGTTTTAAGGAGGTCGGTAATATTAACGTATGGTAAGAATTTGTTGTACTAAATCGTCGTCAACAAAAATCGGTGTTTTTGACGATATCAAACCTATATAAGTCTATATACACTGGTTACAGATGGTCAAGGAATTTCTGTAGCTAGTGTTTTTGTAAGCAACTTGTAGGCCATTCTAGACCTAAGATTGCAGCAGCAAACAAGCTAAACCCAGTTTTTCCTGTGATCAAGTAAATACCCATTTTGGGTTTTCTAAAAGAACAGGGGTGTGTGACATCTATCACCTATTAGAAGTCTCACTAAGTCATTAAACCATTAAATAACTAGAAAGCCTCAATCTTCAGCAGTTTTGCGTAGGTCGATACTCTCGACCCCTGTTGTGCTGCGCAATCTGTATGTAAATTTGCCTGTGCTGTCAGCACGGGTAATCTATTGTGATGTTCCCATGCTCAACTCTTCAAATTGGCGTCAACCTATCTTTCGATTACCTAGGTGGGTTCGTTCCTATGGATTAACTGCCCTCTTTACGGGGTCATTACTGGGCATTCCAGTTGCTGAAGCGTGGGCGATCAGCTCAACCAATGACGATATTCCAGCCGTACCATTAGTCATTCCTGAGGGAAATAGCTCATGCAATATCGCATTGACCCGCACCTTCAACGTCACCCAGAGCTTCACTGTTCGAGATGTCACCTTAGGGTTAAATATTGATCACACGCGCAGAGGCGAGATCGCTGCTTTCCTGACTTCCCCTAGCGGGCAACGAGTCCAAATTATCAATAATAGTAATGATAGGGATGATAACTACGATGTCCTACTCGTCAACAATACGAGTAATAACTTGGACGATGGAAACGCTGATAACACAAGTGCTCCTTTCTTTGATCGCGACGCCCCTTCATTTAATGGTAGGCTAGCTGCTTTTTACGGCACCTCTTCTCAAGGAACATGGACGCTAGAACTTTGCGATCGACGTTCTAACCGCACTGGAACTTATAATCGCGGTCAACTTATTCTCAACGATCAGGCATTCTTTGACGATCCTGCTTTCCCTGCCGTTGTCCCTAACCCTGACTATAACGGTGGTTGTAGTGCAAATACTGATATTGCCGTTGTTTTAGATGCATCTGGCTCAATTAATGCGACTGAGGCCAATCTAACTCGCCAAGCAGTTCGAGGCATGTTAGATGAGTTAGCCACCATCGGCGGTCCGGTGCAGGTGGGAATTGTCGAGTTTGCTGAAACAGCTGAAGTGCAGTTAGGTGGTGGCTTTACAGATGTCACAGTTGCCAATATTACCAATGTTTTTCAGCCTTATCTAACAAATACCTATAAGAACCAATCAGCCACCCTTGGCTCTTTGACAAACTGGGAGGCTGCTTTCCAAGAAACAGTGGATGAATTGCTCACTGACGCTGACGTCGTTATTTTTATTTCAGATGGTAATCCGAACACGATTAGCACTGGAGGCGGTACCTCATTTATAGGTGAAGATGATGCAGACGCCTTAGCACAGGCGATGGGACCTGCCAACGCTATCAAAACAGCAGGTAAGCATATCTATGCCTTTGGGGTCACCGAGGGGGTCAATATTGGCCGCTTGGTTGGCATTACTGATGGTACTAACTCAACCGTATTTACGGGTGGGAATGGTTCAACGGCTGACTATGACAACGTTAGCACGTTCAATACCAATGATTTTAGAGCTGAACTCATTTCTCTAGTCCAAGGGCTATGTGCAACAGGTGGGACGAATAACCCCAATGTTCTACTCGTCAAACGGATTACGGCTATTAATGGCAATCGCACAACCAATCCGAATGATAGTACTGTTCTCAACACAGTTGTCGATGGTGGTACTGCGAATGATGGCGATAATCATCCCAACTGGCCGAGTAATTACCTCGTAGGTGAAACTGATGCTGGTCGGGTCAAGCCAGGGGATGAAATTGAATACACCGTTTATTTCCTGAATGCAGGAACAGCCAATGCCGATGCAGTTCGGATCTGTGACAGGCTACAGACCAATCAAGCTTTCAAGCCAGAGGCTTATGGGGTAGGTGCAGATGTCCAACTCCAGCTTGGGACTAGCACCATTCAGACGCTGACCGCAGCCAACGATGCGGTAGACCGCACTGAACTGATTACCACGGGTACCGTGCCCGCCACCTGCAACATCACAGGCATCAATACGAACGGCACTCTACAGGTTGATATTACGGGGGCTGCAGGCACAGGTATTCCCTCCCTGACGACGCTTCCTGGTTCTACCGGACAGGGACAGCCGAATAACGCCTACGGTTTTTTCCGGTTTACAACCACCGTTGATCAATAGCTTCTTCCTTTTATCTCATTAAACGGACTTCTACCAGATTCTTTATGAGTTCTGAAAACTAACCATGTTGGAACGTACTGTGACCTCCCATTCCCCAATCAAAGCCTCTAAAAGATCCACCAGCGCCTTACCTTTTAAACTTCTATTGGCAGCCTTGTTAACGGGCGGTAATTGGCTGTCTACAGTCTCAGCATTGGCCGCTGGACCAGCTCCCGGTACGGTGATCCAGAACCAAGCTACGGGTAGCTTCGTTAACCCCAACGATAGCTCAACCAATAATATTGAATCGAACATTGTTCAGGTAACGGTTGCCGAAGTGGCAGGTATCACGATCACCAGTACGACCATCCCCACGGAAGCACCGAGCGGTGTGACAGGGGCCGGACCTCAGCAGGGGAATGGTGCTATTAATGCTGAGGACGTGATTTATTTTACCTACACCTTTACTAATATAGGGAACGATCCCACCCAATTCTTTATTCCTGGTGCCCCCTCCGCTGTCACAAATGCAAGTTTCGGGCCTGCTGGCCCGATTCAGGTGCTGGGCTTTGATCTAGATGGTTCAGGTACCACACCACCCACCACTCTCAGCTCCCCCGTTGACGTGCCTGGGGCAGGGGCAACCACTCAGGCGCTGAACATCCCTGGATTAGTAGATGGCTCAGTTCCTGCCGATGGAACCGTCACGGTTCAAGTGCCGGTGAAGGCTAATGCAGGGTTATCCAATGGCAGTACAGTTACTGTGGTGCTCGGAGATGTTTCACCGAACGATAATTCACCTGCGACGCAAAACCAACCTTTTGTGGCAGGCACACAGGATGCATATACCGTCGACAATGCTGACGGCGTGACGAATGAAGCCAGTGATTCTCCCATTAATGGGGATGCCACGAATCATCGTCAAGAAGCCAGTGCTAGCCAAACCGCAACGATCGCAGCTGTTCCCTTCCAAAATGTCTTACCCTTGTCTTGTCCCCAACAGGCCATTCAAATTCAAGGATTGGACAGCCTCATTAACCAAGTCAACCTGGTAACCGGTGCCACAGACGCTGCCAATGACAACTTCAATCAACAAATTAATGCCATTGGCTACAATCCCACAGATAATCGAATTTGGGGGGCTAGCCGAAGGACGAATGGCTCATTAACCGTTACAGGCCTGGATGCTTCAGGTGATTTCTTCACTGAAGAAACGGCGATTATCTCAGGATTACCTGGTAGCAGATTCAACATTGGTGACGTGAGTGACGATGGTCGATTATATATGTACGCAGGGACTAGCAACAGCCAGTTTGATGGTCGGTTCTATGTAGTTGATGTCAATTCAGCATCCCCGACCTTCTTGCAGCTTGTGGATGTAGACGGAGATACCACACCCGGCACCCCAGTCTTCAGCGGCAATCAAAGTGCTGATCCACAGTTGTCCGACTGGGCGTTTCATCCCAATGATGGCCAATTGTATGCCCTGAATGACTTAAACAGAAATCTTTACCGAATTAATCCAACCACGGGTGCATCTGTGAATCTGGGGCCTACCAATGTTCCTTCCGGTGTATTCGGCGCTGTTTTCTTCGATAGCAATGGCTTCTTCTACGCCTATAACAATAGTAATGGTCAGATCTATCGTGTGGATCTACGAGTCCCTCCGGCCACAGATTATGATGAAAATCTGACATCATTCTTTGCGACCTCAAGTACGGCGAATCGGAATGATGGTGCCCGTTGTCGAGATGCAGCTTTGCCCATTGATTTTGGGGATGCACCCGATACAGGCAGTGGGACAGGCAGTGGCAATTACAACACCTTGCTGAGTGACGACGGCCCCCGCCATATTGTCGATGGCAGTACTTTTCTAGGCAGTGCCGTATCGAACGACACGGATGGCTTTGGTGAAGGCACGGACGCCAATGGTGATGCTACCGATGATGCGGATGACGATGGGGTGCAGCTGAGTAGTTCCTCACTACAGGGCCAGAGTCTAACGCCAGGTAACGCCGTTACGTTGGACATCACCACCGCCGGAAGTGGGGTGCTCAATGCCTGGATGGACTGGAATAGTGATGGTGATTTTGATGATACTGGCGAACAAATCGCTACCAACGCTGTTGATGGTGGGGCAGGTGATGCCGATAGCACTGCTGATGGCACGATTACATTGAGTGTGGCGGTCCCAGCCACAGCAACCCTTGGTGAGACCTATGCCCGGTTCCGCTACAGCTCTGACACCGATCTCAGTCCTACTGGCGCTGCTAGTGATGGTGAGGTGGAAGATTATCAGGTGGCGATCAGTACATCTTCGACACCCCCTCCAGTCACGGGTCCAGGAGATGGTAATGCTTGTTTGCTGACTCACCACAACAACTCAGGTGTGGCTGCTGAACCCAACCATTTTTATGAGATCACTGACCACACTAATCCGGCCACCTTATCCGAAATTGGTCCTTGGAATGTTCCGAGTGGCACAGTGGAAGGGTTAACGGCCAATGTGAGTACCGGCACTGTTTATGCGCTCAACGCGAACCGGAGTGGTGAACTTTATCTCGGCATTATTGACCCAGCAACCGGAAGCTTTTCCGATATTACGACTACTGGTGTGACAACCTTAAGTCATGCAACCCATGGCACCTTGAGTGTTGTGCAGACCAGAGCCATGGCCCACCAACCTGGAACCAATATTATTTGGGCAGCAGCCTATGATACCCAACCCACAACGGGACCAGGCACTAATTTCTACTATCTATTCAAAATCGACGCCACTACGGGAGCCGCTATCACGGGTGCCTTTGGGCCTGGCAATGACTATTTAGCCATTGATTTATCCCCTTATGAAACGGTAAGAGCGACCCAGAGTGCCACCATTGAAGCGCTGACCTTTTATCAAGGAAATCCCAACTTCCTTTATGGTGTCGTTAGTACTGATCGAGGGGGCCGCTCCACCAATATTGGTCATCTATTCACAGTAAATGTGGCAGCAGCAAATCCGACTGCCACCTTAGCACCCCAAAACTTGTCTGGCACGGCAATTACAGGCGGCAATGCTCCCGTGTCAACCATCTACGATATTGAGGGCATGTCCTTTGACGAGAATAACGACCTCGTCATTGTCTCTTCGAACGCGGGTGGTCCGAATGCCAATAGCCTGTTCTTCGTCAATACTGCGACAGGAGCAGCCTTTGGCCAACGCAATATTATTGCTGGTGATTGGGAGGGCATTGTCTGTAATACCCCGTCTCCCGTTGTGAGTGATCCAAATGTTTTACTGGTCAAGCGGATTACAGCTATTAATGGCAATCGAGTCATCAATCCGAATGATAGTACCCCTCTGAATACTTTTGTGGATGGGGGTACAGCGAATGATGGTGACAATCATCCCAACTGGCCCAGCAATTATCTAGTCGGCGAAATTAATGCTGGTCTAACCAAGCCTGGTGATGAAATTGAATATACCATCTACTTCCTCTCAACCGGGGGCAAAGAGGCTGTGGATGTCACCCTGTGTGACAGAGTGCCTGACTTCCAAACCTTTGTGCCGGATGTCTTTAACTCAGTTCCACCCGCACCCAATGGTGGAGCGGGTGCCAATCGCGGCATTTTGGTTGAGTACGACACCACCACATTGTCTTATTCCAATGATATTGATGGTGATATGGCCGAGCATTATCCACCCACTTCAATGCTACCGCCTGCCTGTGCTGTGAGTCTTCCTCAACTGAAGGAGGAAGATAATGGCGCCATTGTCGTCAATTTAGGGAATTTGCCCAATGCAACCAGCACTAGCACTCCCACAGACTCCTATGGTGCGATCCGTTTCCGGGCTACAGTGAAATAACGACGTTCTGTTGACGGATCTAGATAGTTTTGATCGGGTGCTCCTAAATCTAACGCTTCGCCAATTTCTTCTTCTCTATCTTGCGGAGCCGTACCGATTTAGGGGTCACTTCCACCAGCTCATCTGCCCCAATATATTCCAGCGCCCGCTCTAAACTCATTTCCACGGGGGCTTGTAACTGCACCAGCTCATCTCCCGTAGAACTGCGGTGATTGGTGAGGTGCTTGGTCTTACAAACATTAAGATCGAGATTTTGGGGGCGGTTATGCTCACCCACAATCATGCCCTTATAGACTTTGACCCCTGGCTCAATAAAGAACGAGCCTCGATCTTCGGCATTTTTGAGGGCGTAGAAGGTTGCTGTTCCCTCTTCAAAGGCGATAATCACGCCATTGCGTCGCGAGGAAATATCACCCGCCATGACTCGATATTCTAAAAAGCTGTGGTTCATAATGCCATCGCCCCGCGTCAGGCGCATAAACTCACCCCGGAAGCCAATTAAACCACGGGCTGGAATCACAAATTCCAGTTGGGTGCGACCATTACTGACCTGCATATCCTGCATTTCACCGCGTCGCTGGCCCAAACGTTCGATACAGCCACCCACGGCTGCCTCTGGCACGTCTAGCACTAGATACTCATAGGGTTCACAGGGCTGGCCATTGACTTCCCGATAAATCACCTGGGGTTGAGAGACTTGGAACTCATAGCCTTCTCGACGCATGGTTTCAATTAAGATGCCCAGATGCAATTCGCCTCGACCGGAGACGGCAAACCGATCCGGGGAGTCTGTTTCTTCGACCCGCAGCGCCACGTTTGTCTCTAGTTCTCGCATTAGGCGATCGCGAATTTGTCTCGACGTAACGAAATCCCCTTCCTGCCCGGCAAAGGGAGAATCGTTGACGCAAAAGGTCATTTGCAGGGTGGGTTCATCCACCTTAATCAGCGGCAGCGCCCGAGGTTCATTGGGGCAGGTAATCGTTTCACCGATATTGGCATTGGCAAAACCTGCGATCGCAACAATATTACCCGCAGAGGCTGTCGCCAGCTCAACCCGCTTCAGCCCTTCAAACCCCATCAGCTTGCTGACTTTGGCCTTGACCATGTCACCTTTTTCGGTCATTAAGGCTGCTTGCTGCCCCATCTGGATAGTGCCATTGTGAATTTTGCCAATCACAATGCGGCCCAAGTAATCGGAATAATCCAGCGTGGTGACCTGCACCTGCAAGGGCTTTTCAGGATCGCCCACAGGCGGTGGAACATGGTGGAGGAAAGACTCAAACAGGGGCTTCATATCCTCGCCAGGGGCCTCTAGATCTTCCTTGGCATAGCCATCCAAACCAGAGGCAAATAGGTAAGGGAAATCACACTGATCATCATCGGCCCCCAGTTCGATAAAGAGATCAAGTACCTTATCCACGGCACCGTGGGGGTCGGCTTGCGGGCGATCAATTTTATTTACCAATACGATCGGTCGCAAGCCTTTTTCCAAGGCCTTTTTGAGCACAAATCGCGTCTGGGGCATCGGCCCTTCGTTGGCATCCACAATCAGCAGACAGCCGTCCACCATGCCTAACACCCGTTCCACTTCGCCGCCAAAGTCGGCGTGACCGGGGGTATCGACAATATTAATTAAGGTGTCCTTATAGGTGACCGCGGTATTCTTGGACAAAATCGTAATGCCCCGTTCCCGCTCCAAATCGTTGGAGTCCATAACGCAATCGGGAATATCTTCCCCTTCGCGGAAGGTGCCGGCTTGCTTGAGTAGGGCATCCACGAGGGTGGTTTTGCCGTGATCAACGTGGGCAATAATGGCGACGTTACGGATAGGAAGAAGCGTCATACTAGGTTCCAAAGAGACAGGAGTTCGATCAACGTGGGTTTAGCAAACCTGAGATAATAGAGTGGCTCAGACTTTGAAAAACTTTAATTTTATTTAACAATTTTAGACTGATTCTGCCCAAATCAGGGGAGAGATGATCAAGTCACCCACCAGAAAGGCTAAGCAAAGGGCAGAATTGGGCAGTCTAGAGTCAGTGAGTGATGGCTAGCCGTTCTGTGAATCCTTCCCAAACCTTAGGCGTTACCCCTGCTGAGCTAGCCCTGTTTAATCGGCTAGCAACCCCAGTCTGGATCTTTGATATCGAGCAGATGCGGATGTGGTGGGCCAACACGGCTGCACTGGTGCTGTGGAATGCGGACAGTTTGGAGGAACTGCTCAATCGGGACTGGAGTGATTATTCAGAAGCAACCGAGGTGCGTTTACAGTCTTATCTGCACAAGTTTCAGCAGGGGGAGTCCATCACGGAACAATGGACCTTTTACCCCAAAGGGGGAGCAGCTGTTTCTGTCCGCTGTGTTTTCTCAGGTATTCCGATTGAATCGGGTCGTCTGGCCATGCTGTCCGAAGGGGTTTCTGATGCCTTAGAGCAAGTGGATGTGGATAGCCTCTGCTCCTTAGAGGCATTACGGCATACCACCGTGATGATTTCCCTCTACGATCTAGAGGGTCGAGCCATTCTCCAGAACCCCGCTGCCTTACAGTGCTATGGCGATCAGAGTCGCCAGCCATCAGAGCCTACCTTTGCTCATCGCTTTCAGAATCCTGATCTCGCCCACCAAGCTATTACGGCGGTTCAAGCCGGTGACGTGTTTAGTGTAGAGGTCCAGGTCCAAACTCTTCAGGGTATTGAATGGCACGGGATTGATGTCCGAGGCACGCAAAATCCACGTACAGGTGAGCTGGCGCTCCTCGTCAATGAGCATAATATTAGTGATCGCAAACGAGCAGAAATTGCCCTGAACCAGTTATTACGGCAAGAACAACAGCGAACCTTTGAACAACTCCAACAAACCCAGACAGATCTATATGAATCTCAGCGTTTTTTGCAATTAATTTTAAATACCATTCCTCAATCCATCTTTTGGAAAGATCGACAGTCCACGTTTCTCGGATGTAATCTCGCCTTTGCCAAAGATGCAGGACTGTCTGATCCCAACCAAATTGTGGGATTAACGGATTATGATTTGCCCTGGTCCAAGGAAGAATCTGACTGGTATCGACAGTGCGATCGCAAGATCATGGATCAAAATGCCCCTGAATACCGGATTGTCGAAACCCAGATTCAAGCCGATGGCCGCCAAATTTGGTTAGAAACCAGCAAGCTGCCGCTGTTGAACAGCGAACAAGAAATTGTTGGCATGTTGGGATTTTATGAGGATATTACGGAACGCAAACAATCCAAAGAAGCCTTACAGTTGGTTTTGGAAGGAACTGCCACCAAGGTCGGCGAAGCCTTCTTTCGCACCTGTACACGAGCCTTAGCAGACACCTTGAAGGTCCGCTATGCCATGATCACAGAACTCGTCGGTGCCGCCCAAGATCGAGTCCGTACGCTGGCCTTCTGGCAGGGAGAGTCCTTTGGCGAAAATTTCGAATATCCCTTAGCCGACACTCCCTGCCAAGAAGTGATTAGCGGAGCAACCTGTATCTACCTGGACTCTGTGCAGCGTTATTTTCCCCATGATGCGGATCTCGTCACCCTAGCCGCCGAAAGCTATTTTGGTATTCCAATTTTGAACATTGCCGGTCAGATTTTAGGGCACATTGCCGTTATCGATACCGCCCCATTAGCAGACGTCTCTCAGTATGAGATGATTCTGCAAATTTTCGCAGCCCGAGCGGCCGCAGAAATCGAGCGTCAACAAGCGCAACAAGCCCTTGAGCAACAGCTGGATAATGCCAATCTTTTAGGCCAAATTACTCGAGACATTCGTCAAAGCTTGGATGCCCAAAAGATTTTGGACACGGCTGTTCAACATATTGGCCAGATGTTCAAGGTCAGTCGTTGCCACATCCACACCTATACCCCCACTCCCACACCCCGTTTACAAGTGGTCGCCGAGTATGGGACGACTCATCTGCCATCCCTATTGGGTCAGGATATCCCTGTCCTCAATACCCCCTATATGCACCAACTGTTGTCTATGGATCAGGCGCTTTCATCCACCCACATGGACACCGATACCACCCTAAAGGCGTTGTGTCCCCTCCTCGCTCAGGCCGGGGTACGCTCCATGTTATCGATTCGAACCTCTTATTTAGATGAAGCCAACGGTGTGATTATTCTCAGTCAATGCGATTACGCCCGTGAATGGACCGCCGAGGAAGTTAGCTTCCTAGAAACGGTCGCCAGTCAGGTCGGCATCGCGCTCGCCCAATCCAACTTGCTAGAGCGCGAAAAACATCAGCGGCAACAGTTGATTCACAATTACCAACAGCTCCAGCAAGAAATCAAAGAGCGGCAACAAGCCGAACAAGAACTGGAACTCGCTAAATATAGCCTCGACAAAGCCAAAGATAGTATTTACCTTCTGGACTCTCATGGGCAGCTGCTCTATGCCAACGATCGCGCCTGCCAACAATTGGAGTATTCTCGCACCGAACTGTTAACCCAAAGCTTTTGCGATATTGCCCCTTGGATTACCCCAAAGAAACTCCAAGTCTTACTGAACGATATCAGGGACAATCACTCACTCACCTTAGAAGGAATTTACGAGACTAAATCGGGCCAAATTATTCCGGTAGAAATTACGTCTACCTACTTTACATTCCAAGGAGAAGAACGCTTCAGTGCGGTTTCTCGGGATATTACCGAGCGCAAGCAAGCGGCCCTGGTCTTAGAACGACAAATTCAACGGGAGATGCTATTACGGAATCTCACTGCGGATATCCGCCAAAGTCTGGATATCCAACAAATTTTCACCACAGCCGCTCAAATGATTGGCGAAGTCTTTAATGTCAGCCGTTGCCATATCCATCGCTATATCACCACGCCAACAGAATCGTTTCCGATTGTGGCCGAATATCTGCAGCCCGGTTGTGATTCCATGTGGGGAGTGACGATACTGCCCCATCAGTTGGCCCATGCCCAACAAGTGCTCTCTCAAGAAAAAGCACTGCTAACATCCAATGTTTATACGGATCCGCTGATTTACCCTTTCCTAGACAATCGCCCGGTTCAGCTGAAGTCACTGCTGGCCGTGCGCACCTCTTATCAAGGACAACCCAACGGGGCGATTGTATTGCAGCACTGCCAGCAGCGAATGAACCGCCAAGACTTCTTGGAACTGCCCACCCCAGAGCAGCAAGGTATGCTGCGTCAATGGACCTCAGAGGAAGTCGAGCTGATTGAAGCGTTGGCCAATCAGTTGGGCATCGCTCTCGCCCATGCTCAATTATTAGAGCAAGAAAAACAGCAAAGCCACAAGCTATCTGCGCAAAATCACGAATTGTTACTGGCCAAGCGGGAAGCAGAATCGGCCAACCGAGCCAAAAGCGAATTTTTAGCCAATATGAGTCATGAACTGCGGACGCCTTTGAACGGAATTTTGGGATATGCCCAAATTCTCCAGCGGTCTGCATCTTTAAGTGCTAAGGACCAGAAAGGCATCCATATCATGCATCAATGTGGTCAACATTTACTCACCCTCATCGAAGATTTACTGGATCTATCTAAAATTGAAGCGCAGCGAATGGAGCTGCATCCTGAACCCTTTCATTTTCCTGATTTCCTGGCAGGTATTACTGAGCTATGCCACATCAAGGCCCAACAGAAAGGGATTGCACTGATCACAGAGTTTGCACCGAATCTCCCCCTTGGTATTGATGCAGATCCAAAAAGATTACGACAAATTTTACTCAACATCCTCGACAATGCGGTGAAGTTTACCGATCAAGGCAGTGTAACCTTCCAAGTGACTTTAGCCACTGATCCCACCCCACAAACGAGTCAAGCAGACGATCTCTCTCCTAATGCCAGTGTGCAATCCATTGTGTTTCAGGTGATTGACACCGGCATTGGCATTGCCGCTCAGGAACTCTCCACCATATTCTTACCCTTTGAACAAGCGGGCCATTCAGATCGATATCATCAGGGTACTGGTTTAGGATTAGCGATTAGTCATCACTTGACGGCCATGATGGGGGGCAACTTATCCGTTACCAGCCAGCCTAGTCAGGGCAGTGTTTTCGTCTTTACCCTCGATCTACCCGTTGTCCAACCTGACGTATTGACTTTGGCCCTTGAGTCCTATGAAACCATCACAGGTTATCGTGGGCATCCCCGCACCCTTTTGATTGTGGACGATCATTTAGACACTTGTGCGGGCATGCTTGAGTTACTCAGTGACTTAGGGTTTACCATTGTGACGGCTACAGACGGACAAGAGGGATTCCAAGCGATCCTGGATCACAAGCCTGACCTAGTTATTTCTGATCTGATGATGCCCCATATGGATGGCTGCGCATTGACCGAAGCCATTCGGCAACACCCTGTTAGTGCAGACATTCCCGTAATCATGTCTTCTGCCAGTGCCTATGAGCCTGATCAAGCCCGTAGCTTAGCCGCAGGGTGCAATGACTTTATCGCTAAACCGCTATCCATCGACGTATTAATCCAGAAGTTGCAACGTCACCTAAACCTAGAGTGGGTAAGGGCAGGTGGTCCCTCTGCCACGCCTCCTGAGTTGCCGACCTATCACTTTTCTACTCCTCATCCAGAAATTATATGTCCTCCTCAGGCAGATCTAAGTAGGTAAGGCTCGAAAAGCTGCTGTAGATTTCGAAATGTAAATTCTATCAAATCTTATACAGAGAAAGGTTTTCAGATTAGTTCATAAAATGAA
>NZ_JANQOY010000236.1 GCF_028285565.1 Acaryochloris sp. IP29b_bin.148 | reverse complement strand
GACGCGGAGATCCTAAATGGGTATTAAGGAGGAGGTCTACTTTGAAGGGGGACCTCATATTGGTGATTTAATCTTAAATTCTTTCTTAGCTTTAACGATATTTTTTATTCCTCTGACCATTGGTGCGTTGGTGAGAGCAATTT
Organism: Acaryochloris sp. IP29b_bin.148; assembly: GCF_028285565.1. GTDB lineage: Bacteria > Cyanobacteriota > Cyanobacteriia > Thermosynechococcales > Thermosynechococcaceae > Acaryochloris. Next base: position 4,228 of record NZ_JANQOY010000236.1, on the reverse strand, counting down.
GGTTACGGTTTCGAATTACAAACCGACGGGTCACGGTTAATGGGGGCTGGTTTGGTCGTAGCCGTACAGACTTGGTCTACTCCGAAATTTCGGAAGTCTCTGTGATTCCCAGAGGATTGGGATTCTGGGGAGATATGTTGATTATTTTAAAAGACGGCAGCCGCATTGAATTAAAGTCTTTGCCAAAATTCCGAGAAATTGCCGCCTATATTGAAGAGAAAGTAGAAGCGAAATCTCAAGCAAAAGCCACTGTTGCCAGCGGCTCTGCCTCTTAAGGCTTGGGGTTGAGTGACCTGAGTAATTCAACATTTGGTGCTCAGGTGAGTATGATGGAAAGGATTGTCTCAGTTTGTGCTCAATCTTAAAATAGTATTGGAATTGGCTGGCTATTTGCCCACAGTATGCATTACCAGTAGAATCATGCTTGTTAAGGGTAGAAGCTCTCAAGATTTTCTGGAACAGTGAGAGATTCAGTCAACTCAGTATTTTGCTAATTTCCGCACTTAGGTCGGCTATACACGAATGAACTTTATTGGATTTATCTCGGACAACATTATGTTGCCGATCCTGGACTTTTTCTACGGGATCGTGCCCAGTTATGGATTGGCCATCGTTGCCCTAACGTTGGTGATTCGCTCTGTTTTGTATCCGGTAAGTGCAGGCCAAATTCGCAATATGCGGCGAATGAAAGTCTCACAGCCCGTGATGCAGAAGCGCCAAAAGGAGCTGCAAGAGCGCTACAAAGATGATCCAGCGAAGTTGCAAGAGGAGCAAACCAAGCTATTTAAAGAGTTTGGTAATCCTCTAGCCGGGTGTTTCCCGCTGTTAATTCAAATGCCGATTCTATTTGCGCTGTTTGCAACCTTGAGAGGATCGCCCTTTGCGAACGTTAACTATTCGGTGAACTTGAAAATTCTGCCTCAGGATAAGATTGCAGAAGTTCAGTCTGAACCGTTTACAACGAAGTCACAGAACATTTTTGTGGCTGAAAAAACCCACTACCCAGTGGTGGGTATTGTGCCATCGGGTAAGGAATTAGGCGTCGGACAGTCCACGGATTTCCAATTCCAGACGATTGAGGGTAAGCCCCTCCAAGATATTATTCCTGAGTCTGAAGTAGATGATGTGGTTCCCACCTGGAAGGTGATGAAGGGTGAAGATCGGGTCAGTATTGATGAAAAAGGCCATATTGTGGCTTTGCAACCCGGAGATGTGACGATTCAGGGAACCCTGACAGGCCTTGCGGCTGAAAAAGGCTTCCTGTTTATTAAAGCCTTAGGTCGAGTGGGTGCGGTTGAAGGTGAAATCTTCACAACCACGGATGAAGGGGCTCAATTTAATGCGGATGCCATTCACTGGGATATTCTGATCATGGTGCTGGGATTTGGTGTTTCTCTATACGTCAACCAGTTATTGTCGGGACAAGGCGGTAATTCTGGATCGCAGCAGCAGGCGATGAATAAATACATGCCGGTGATGTTTTCAGGAATGTTTTTGTTTTTCCCCTTGCCAGCAGGCGTGCTGCTCTACATGTTGCTAGCCAATATTTTTCAGACTGTTCAAAGCTATTTCTTATCGAAAGAACCATTGCCTGAGAATCTGCAAAAAATTGTGGATGAACAGGAGCGCAAGAAAGCCAGAGAAGAACGAAAAGTGGTTGCTGAAGAGGGAGAGCGGGGTGCGCTACCCTTTGAACCGGAGTATTCTAAAAAGAAAGCATCGAGTTGACGCCCATGAGTGAGTCAAATGTTCAGCAAGGCCAAGAATGGCTGTCTAATTTACTGGGCCATTTGGGCATAGAAACCTCGGTTGGTGGTGACAAGCCAGAGATTGCCCAGACAAAATTTAAGGATTTTGGAGGGTTTTGGCTGACGATTGATGATAGTGGATTGTCGCCTGAGCAAGTTGACTTACTGATTGGCAGCAATGGTCGGATGTTGGATGCGATTCAATATCTGATCAACTCCACCTTGAATGTTGGCAAAGATAAGGAGGCACGAACCGCCTATACGATTGAAATGGCTGATTTTCGGGTCAATCGTTATGACGAATTAGCGGTACTGGCGGATCAGGCAGCTCAATCGGTGCGAGAAACGGGGCAGGAATATGTGATGCCTCCTATTAACTCAGCAGAACGGCGGTTGGTGCATACGATTTTATTTGATGAGTCGGACTTGGAGACCTTTAGTCGTGGCCAAGAACCAGACCGCCGTTTGGTGGTAACGCTGGCGACGGGTGATGAGGCATCTGAGGACGAGTAGGTCAGTAAGGGATGGAGAAAGAGTCTCAGCAATGGACAAGGTTTACATCCCTGACATCGAAAATGCGCCCCAGCAAACAATTGTTTTAGATGTTGAGGAGTTTTTGCCTGAGCTGGATTCACTGACGGCGGTGCAAGGGCAAGTCACGCTTGTTCATCAGGGCAACTATTTACAAGTCAGCAGCCAGGCAAAAACGATTGTGACGCTGAATTGCGATCGCTGTTTGCAGCAATATAATCATCGGCTGATGGTAGATGCCTCAGAGATGATTTGGTTATCGGCTGATGTCCCGGCAGATGAGCCTGGCTTAGAAATTGAAGTAACCCTCAATGACCCGGTAGAAACGCTATCTCCCCGAGGATATTTTAGTCCTGAGGATTGGCTATATCAGCAGCTGAGTTTGCAACTGCCCCATCGACAGCTTTGTGATCAAGATTGTGAAGGGTTGTTGAAAGAAGCTGAAAAAATTGAGCAGCCCGTGGATCGGCGTTGGGCCGCTTTAGAGTCTTTGAAAGAACAAATGCAGGGAAACTAGGCGTCTTCTTGTTCGCAAGCCCCAATATTGACCCAGCTACTGGAACCATCGGCCCAGTGCTCTTTCTTCCAGATCGGGGCATTGTGCTTGAGGGTGTCGATGGCGTACTGACAGGCGGCAAAGGCTTCGGCCCGGTGGGGGCAGCCAATGGCGACGAGGACGCTGATCTCGCTAATTTTCAGATGACCAGTGCGGTGATGGATGGCAACCCGGTTGACCTCTGGCCAGCGTTGACGAATGTCCTGGGCAATGCTCTGGAAGACTTTTAGGGCCATCGGTTCATAGGCTTGATATTCCAGAGAGAGTACTGCTTTACCGTCTGTTTGATCGCGAACAGTACCACTCATGACCACCACAGCACCGTTATGGGGGTGATCGGCGAGGCGGTATAGTTCCTCTACGGTCAGCGGAGCAAAGGTAATCAGAAAGTGATCGTCGGTGGCGATGGAGGCGACAGAAGAAGTCATAGCGGAAGAAGGGCACTGCTCTTCTATCATGACGGATTATCCTGATGAATTAATCAGGGGATGGAGCATGACTGGTAAAAGGCGCTGGACTGTCTCGTATGAGATCTAGATGAAAGACTTGGGCAAATTGATCGAGCAGAGTGGTGGTGACCTCAGCACTATCTAAATTAGGAATAAACTGCTCTAAACTGCCGACGGCTCGATTTTGGATACCGCACGGAACAATCTGCTCAAAGCCAGACAGATCAGGGTTGATATTGAGGGAAAAGCCATGCATGGTAATCCAGCGACTAACCTTAATACCGATGGCCGCGACTTTGCACTGGTCTAGCCAGACGCCTGTAAGCCCTGGAATGCGTTCTGCTTCTAGTTCATAAATGCCCAGGGTACGGATGATGACTTCTTCCAGCTGCCGTAGATACCAATGCAAATCAGTTTGATGGTGTTTGAGATTGAGAATGGGGTAGCCCACTAGCTGGCCGGGACAGTGATAGGTGACTTCTCCGCCCCGTTCAATCCGGTGTAGGGCATGGCCTGATTGGTTGGGATTGAATTTAAGAAAGTCTAAACTTGCACCCTGCCCCAACGTGTAAACGGGTGGATGCTCTAGCAGGATTAATGTATCGGGAAGTTGAGGATTGTAAATGCGATCGCGCACCAGTTGCCGCTGCCAATCCCACGCTTTTGAGTAGTCCACCAGACCCATTTGATAGAGCCAACAGGGACGGTTGGGAAAAGAATTGTCAGACTCTCTAGCCGATTTGTGAAATGAAATCAAGAGTATTTCCGAGTAATCCTATCGCGGTAGCATTTAAGAATTATCACAGGATGCAAAGCAACTTAAAGACAGGGTAGAACAGCCCCCTCTTCCAGAAAACAAAGTGTTAGGGTGAGGTTAACACTGACATTAGGGGAGGCAACCCTATGAAGCTTGTTATTCACGGCAAGAATATTGAGATCACCGA
>NZ_JANQOY010000231.1 GCF_028285565.1 Acaryochloris sp. IP29b_bin.148 | reverse complement strand
ACAGCACGTGGTCAGGATTCTCCGGTTGTCAGAGATGACATCTGAAGAACTCGCTTCCATCAAACGACGGGCCGAGTTAGATATTGAACAGGCGCTAGCTGTCGCCAAAGAAGTGATTGACGAGATTCGCGCTGACGGTGACCAGGGCGTGATCAAATACGTGCGCAAATTTGATTTTCCTGGTGCCACTGCTGAAAATCTGAAGGTGACCGAAGCTGAATTTGCCGCTGCCCGTGAGCAAGTCGAGCCTGAAATCAAAGCGGCGATTGAGCAAGCCTATCGCAACATCAAAGAAGTGCATGAACGGCAAATGCCGGAAGAAGTTCAGCTTGCTGAAATCGATGGTGGCGTCTTTGCTGGAGAAAAAGTCACCCCCATTGCCAGTGCTGGACTATATGTACCTCGGGGTAAAGGCTCCTTCCCCTCTGTGATGCTGATGCTTAGCGTGCCTGCGGTGGTGGCCGGGGTGGAAAAGGTAGTCGTCTGCACGCCACCGGATAAAAATGGCACCGTTGAGCCTGCTTCTTTGGTTGCTGCTGAATTAGCAGGGGTCAAAGATATTTATAAACTCGGTGGCATCCAAGCGATCGCAGGTATGGCGATTGGCACCGAAACCGTTCCTAAAGTCGATAAAATCACTGGACCTTGCAATGTCTATGGCTCCGCCGCGAAGCGGTTGCTCTACGGCACCGTTGATGTTGGCTTACCCGCTGGTCCGAGTGAATCGATTATTCTCACAGACGAAACCACCGATCCTCGCATTGCAGCCCTCGATCTGCTTGTAGAAGCAGAGCATGGTCCTGATTCAGCGGGCTTATTGGTTACTCACAGCGAAGACCTCGCCAAAGCTGCCTCTAAACATGCCGATGACTATATGGAGAAGCTACCGGACTGGCGTAAAAACTTTTGCAAAACCGGGCTGTCTTCCTATGGCGGCATTATTCTGACCTCCAGCTTGGAAGAATCCATCGACTTTCTAAACGAGTATGCCCCAGAGCATTTGGAAGTCCTCGTCCAAGACCCCCTCAGCGTTCTCGGCAAAATCAAGAACGCCGGTGAAATTCTGCTTGGTCCCTATACCCCGATTCCAACGGCCAACTACTGCATCGGTGTTAACGCTATTCTGCCGACGGGCGGCTTTGCGCGTTCCTACTCGGCGGTGTCGGTATACGACTTCCTCAAGCGCACTGGCATTGGTTATTTAACCCAGGAAGGCTTTGCCCGCTTAGGTCATACGGCTCAAACCTTGGCAGAGCATGAAGACTTCCCGGCCCATGCTATGGCCATTCGTGAGCGCAAGAACCTGCTCCCGTAAGGGGCATACCGAGGGTTACCGTGTCCGATCAACTCCTGTATCAGATTCAGACCTTACAGTTTTCTGATCAGGCAGCGGCGAATGCCCTGCTGAAGGAGTTTGTTAACGACAATTTTCCCTTCAATGTGGAGCAAGTACAGGTGCGGCCCTCGGCGGTCTCCCTCAATTCCATTAATGGGTTTCTGCATACCGTGGAAGGGGACAAGCTGTTCTTCAAAACCCACGTTGAACCTCAAAGCCTGATCCATGAGTATTACAACTCCACAATTATGGCGGAGGCGGGCTACCCCATCATTCAGCCGATTTTTAGCTCGACGGAATGGGGCAAGCAGCTGCTGGTCTATGAATTTTTTGAGTTCCCCTCTCTATTTGATGTAGCTCGTCAGATTGAAACGGGACAACGAGGCGGGGCTGACCGGATTGTAGCCCTGCAGGAAAAAGCCGACCAAGCCCTGTGGGACATCTATCAGCAAACCCTACAGCCCTTATCCGCTGAAGATCATGCTGATGTGCCGATTCATCAACTCTTTATCCATCGTCTCGTTGGGGGACGCTATCACGAGTTTTATGCAGGCAAAGAAGTCAGGCTACCAGGGCAAACCCTCAATTTTGATCAGCTGGCTCAACTGACTTGGCAGATTAATGGTATCCCTTACCGAGACACCCTAGCGGATATTATTCAAACGGCCAGCCAAAAACTTGATCCAACCGCTACCCCGTCTGTTGTCGGTCATGGGGATGCCCATAATGGCAATGTATTTGTAGATGAAGCAACCGAAACCTTAATCTACTTTGATCCGGCCTTTGCAGGGCGACATTCACCCTTTCTAGATCTAACTAAGCCCATTTTCCATAACGTATTTGCCATTTGGCTCTATTTCCCCCAAGAGATTGCCAACGACCTGGCAATTAGCGTGGAGATTTCAGCAGATCGCATTCAAGTAGATCATGATTTTCAACCCTCAGCCATACGACTGGGATTCCTACAATCTAAGCTCAAGCATGTCCTTCAACCGTTGATTGACCATCTCAAAGCTGCAGGACAACTCCCGGATACCTGGCGACAGGAACTCAAGTTAGCGCTGTTTTGCTGTCCCTTTTTAACTATGAATCTCTGCGATACCCAGCGATTTCCTCCAGAAATTACGCTACTGGGCTTATCTCTCGCAGTTGAAATGGGCAGTGCGAGCACCTCGCAGGACCAAAGCATTTTGGATGCGGCCCTAGACCAACTGAGCATCTGAGATAGACTTCTTAAGCTAGACTTCACATGACCGTCCATTCAGAATGAGCCTATGCCAACGTTCCCCCAATTGCAGTGTAAGCGTAGCATTCTGCGAATGGCGACAGAAGACGATATTGATGCCATTCTTAGATATTTCATCATTAATCGTGACCACTTAGACCCCTTTGAGCCAGTCAAGCCCGTGGAGTTTTATACGTCGGACTTTTGGCGAGCATTGATTTGCGATCGCACCCAAGCATTTCTCAACGACCAAGGCATTAAATTCTTCCTCTTCGATCGGCACAATCCCCAGCAGATTATTGCGGCGATCAACTTCTCAAATGTGGTTCGAGGGGCGTTTCAGTCCTGCACCTTAGGCTTTAGTATTTCTGCCCAGTATCAAGGGCAAGGCTATATGACCGAGTCGATACCCGTCGCTATTTCATACCTATTCTCTGACCTCAGCTTCCATCGAATCATGGCAGCCTATATGCCCCATAACCAACGAAGCGGTAGACTGATCCGACGATTGGGGTTTCAGGTTGAAGGCTATGTCCCCAGATATCTTTGTATAAATGGCAGATGGGAAGACCATATATTAACCAGTTTAATTAACGATCATGTTTAGATTTTATTTAGGTCTACGATCAACCAAATCTTAAAAGACATGGGCACAATAGAAGCAACTATTGTCATGGAAAGTTCGACGGGGGGCGCAAGCCCCTTTTTTTTGGCTTTTGAGAGAAAAGATGCCTTGATGTGACTCTGATCGGCCCTCACCCCCACCCCCTCTCCCAACGTTGAGAGAGAGGAGCTATATTCCATATAGGGCCTGCATTCTCCCCCCTTGCCTCAGATTATGAGAGGGCGGTTGGGAGGATGGGGGCCAAGCTTGAAGACATCCTCCCCCAACGGTCGGATATGCCCATAATCCAACTAGACAAGGCTGTGAGTAGACGTCAGTCGGAGCTTAGTGCTGCAATCTACACCAGTAGCGCTGAATCCCACTTTCTTTAGAGGTAGAAGTAGTTGGGCAAACAAACACTTCAATGATTCACAACCCACTCATATGAGTAGGAGTTAGCAACTAAAATTCATATTTTTCTGAATTACCTGCGTTCTGTAGAAAATCACTTCTAGAAATATTGTGACAATCTATAGATGTGTTTACAAATACCATTTTGATCTTCAAAATATGTTAGATGGAATTTCTCTGTGCATAGCAATTCCAAATTGCTGATGCTCCTTCTCATCTCTACCTTGAGATTCACTAATCTGTGCTCATTGAACAAATATGTGAACCAGAGAAGAGTGACAGAGCCAAGGGGGTTATAAAAGTTACGTTCCTCATTTTTTGAAGATGGAGTTCATCTATGTCAATTACAAAAAAAGCTTTTGCCGAATTTTTTGGCACGTTCTGGCTGACCTTTGGGGGCTGCGGTAGTGCCGTGTTTGCGGCTGTATACACCACAAATTTAGAAGTCGGTGAGGCCAAAGAGGCCTTTCCTTTTTCTCTGGGTATTGGTTTTACAGGCGTCTCTCTCGCCTTTGGTTTGACCGTTCTGACCATGGCCTATGCTGTGGGCCATATTTCTGGTGGACATTTTAATCCTGCCGTCTCCTTTGGACTATGGGCAGGCAAGCGATTCTCTGGATCTGAACTCTTGCCCTACATTATTGCTCAAGTTGTAGGCGCGATTGCTGCGGCAGGTCTTTTGTATCTCATCGCCAGCGGTGCTGGCCCCATTGATGTTTCGGGTGCTAACCCACTCGCGACCAATGGATTCGGTGCTCACTCACCCGGTGGCTACAATCTGATCGCTTGTTTGATCGCAGAAGTCTTACTAACCATGATGTTCTTGCTGATCATTTTGGGCGCAACAGACAGCCGTGCGCCTCAAGGGTTTGGTCCTATTGCAATTGGTTTAGCCCTTACCCTGATTCACTTGATCAGTATTCCGATTACTAATACTTCCGTAAACCCTGCTCGTAGCACTGGCCCTGCTTTGATTGTCGGTTTGGCAGGCAATATGGAGTTATTTCAGCAAGTTTGGTTGTTTTGGGTAGCGCCGATTGCCGGTGCGATCGCAGCTGGTTTTATCTACAACGCCTTGTTCGAAGCAGATACCACTGCAACCTCCAATGCTGATCGAAGTTTTGCAGAGCGATAATGAGGTGGAACCGTTAGGGTTCTCATTTTTCTCCCATGTTGCTGACCTGTAAATAACCATCAATGTTCTTTTTGCGAGGCTATCTCGCGGCTCTTATAGATCCCACCTATCGGACCAATGCCCTAAAAGTTGCGGCCATAGTGGGATCTATTTTATTTGCGATCAATCATGGCGCTGCCTTAACCCAAAACAAAATGACCCGTGAACGCTGGATTTCAGGGTTGCTCACCTATTGTGTGCCTTATATGGTGAGCGTTCACGGTCAGTACGTCAGCCGCGCCAAACAGCCGTAATCCATTTATTCCAAATCGAGCGTAAGCTGGTAAATTCGGCGACGGGACATAGCATGTTTCTCTGCTAACTGTCGGCTTGCTCTCGATTTCGACCACCCTTGAGCTAGTAGTTCCTGTAATTCTGCGCGTAAATCTATGTCTGTGGGTAAGTTTTGGCTTACGGTTGCTCCAGCCAATACCAGCGTAAATTCGCCCTTAGGTTCATTATTCTCATAGTGTATCACTGCAGTTTGCACAGTTCCTCGCCAGAACTCTTCAAACCGCTTGGTTAATTCCCGTGCCAACACTATTGGGCGATCATCCTCCACCTGCGCTGCTAAATCTTGTAGGGTTTGGCACAAGCGATGCGGGGCTTCATATAGGACAACGGTGCGAGATTCGGTCGCTATATGCTGCAATCGCTGTTGACGTGCTTTCCCCTTAGCGGGCAGAAATCCCTCAAAGCAAAAGCGATCGCAAGGTAATCCCGAGGCGACTAGAGCTGCGATCGCAGCGTTAGCACCAGGAATCGGTATCACTTCTATCCCCGCTTCGACACAAGCCTGCACCAGTTCCACCCCCGGATCAGAAATCCCCGGCATGCCTGCATCACTGACAAGAGCTAAATCCTGACCGGATTCTAATCGCTGAATCAGTTCGGGGGTCCGGGTTTGAGTGTTGTGCTGGTGATAGCTAATTTGCGGAGTTTTGATCTGAAAGTGATGGAGCAATTTGCCAGTGTGGCGAGTATCCTCGGCTGCGATCGCAGCCACGGTTTGCAAAATCCGCACTGCCCGAAAACTCATATCTTCTAAATTCCCAATCGGCGTTGCCACAATGTACAAGCTGCCATTTTGGAACGCATTGGTTTCAGAAGAGGTCATGTGTTCATTCATCTAGAGCATTTGGGGGACTGATTCAATTCCTCAGCAACTGCTATCAATCTCCTACAAGAATCTGTACGCCACTCTGAAACTTCATTAGAAGCAAGCTTTATCTGACGGATAACAATTGTGCCATCTTCCGAGAGTGTCTCAACCTGCAGATGAGCCACGGTTGCGGCCAGCGATTGTCATCGATGTTACATGCAAGTTTAAGCAGTCGTAATGATTATATGGCGGTCCTGCTTTTAAGCCCCGTTACACTGCCTTCCAAATTTTGAAACAATGATCAAACTTCTGAAATAACGGGTTTGGCTTTGCAAAGCCAATGTCTTGTGCCCAGCTTTCGATAGAAAATAGAAACGCTTGCAGTTCTCGCTCCACACGCATCAATGCTTTCTCAAATTCAGGTTGTGAAACATCCATATAAAACGCATCCCGCGTTGGTACAGTACCACCATCAGACCAAATGCGAATACTATTGCCTTGACGCTCAACCCATGGACTTGGATCATGCCCTAACCAAGGTGAATGGTCTGTTTGGAGAAAATCGATCCATTCGCGCCATGTTTCCAGCCCACAACAACAACTTGGAGGAATAACTTTCTCTTCAGATACGATTTGTATACCACCTGGTAACACTAAGCTTTCGGCTTCCAAGATCTGCTCTTAAACAGTTTGTATATTATTTGAGAGTTCTATTTGGTTGTATTGAGCCAATTGAGCAAACACCAAACCGATTTCTGGATATGTCATTTCTCCCCATAAACGGATCATCGACAGTGGTTTGAATGCTGGAACCGGCCAAGGACAAAGAAATTCACCTGCGTAATAAGGTGACTCCACGACTGATTGCATTTGAATGGGCGAATTCATAAGCGTTTACCGCTATAAAAACCTGGCATACCTGCACAACAGTTGCAGGATGTGCTCATACCAAAACCTTAAACGAGATAATAACGCTGGCCATCTGCCACTAAGCTGAATGATTCATGAAACGGGCCAAATCTCTCACTCCCCGCCAAAGCCTTCTTATCCTGACCGTTGTGTGTGTAATCGCCACTGGAATTGCTCTACTAGCATTGGGTAAGCTTGACACCGCTCAAATTAAGGGATTGGTTAGCCGCGCAGGAATTTGGGGACCCATCTATTACATCTTGGCCTATGTGATTGCTACCCTATTGGTTCTTCCTTCAACAGCCCTAAATCTTACAGGGGGTGGTTTATTTGGCCCTTGGCTTGGAACCCTCTGGACCAGCCTCGCAGCTATTATTGCCGCAGTGGTAGCCTTTTACTTTAGCCGCACCATTGGCCGCGAATCCATTGCAAAACGATTGGCAGGACGCTGGCAAAAAATGGATACTGAGGTCAAACGGGGTGGCTTGTTCTATATGTTTGCCATTCGGTTAGTGCCGATCATGCCCTATGGCCTGGTTAACTTTGCGGCAGGGCTGACCTCTATCCGCTTTCGCGATTTTCTGATCGGTACAATCTTGGGCACCATTCCTAGCGTATTGCCCTTTGTCCTTCTAGGCAGCTCTAGCGTTCAAGCGCTAACCTCTGGCAGTATTGCGCCTTTAATCGGTGCTTTAGCATTGACAGGAATACTCGTCGCCGGATCCACCTATTGGCAGCGTCAACAAGGCAAACGGAAGTGAGAAATTTGAAAAAGAATCGTGAAGGACCCCGTTCAATGCAACACTGGAAGAGTGTAAATGACGACAGGCATTGAGGATATGACTAAAACTGCATGGGTATTTCCTGGGCAAGGATCCCAGGCAATCGGGATGGGACTCGACCTATTAGACACTGACTTAGGTCAGCGGCGATTTCAAGCTGCAGAAAAAATCCTGGGCTGGTCTGTAGCTGAGGTTTGCAAAGAAGATGAAACCCGCCTTTCCCAGACTAACTATACGCAACCCTGCCTATACGTCGTTTCTGCTATTTTGTGTGATCTCCTGATGGAGAAGGGATTGAAACCTGATTTGGTTGCTGGCCATAGCCTGGGAGAATATGTGGCGCTCTACGCTGCCCAAGTTTTTGACTTTGAATCTGGCTTAAAATTGGTTCAAAAACGGTCCACTTTGATGTCTCAAGCCTCTGATGGCAAAATGGCAGCCTTAATGGGATTTGATCGAGGGCAGCTGAATCAAGCGGTGGATGAGGCCGCCGATGTTGTCCTGGCTAATGACAACCATTCTGGCCAAGTGGTCATTTCAGGGACTCCGACAGCGGTTGACCATATTTTGGCGCAGGTCAAAATCAAGCGAGCCGTTGAGCTGAAAGTGAGTGGAGCCTTCCATTCACCGCTGATGGCGAATGCTGCTGCTGACTTTGAAACAGTCCTAAATGACATCGACTTTAAACCCGCCAATATTCCGGTCGTTTCCAATGTTGAACCGATCCCTGCCACGAATCCAGTCACGCTCCGTTCTCGATTAGTTCAGCAAATGACGGGTCCGGTTCGCTGGCGAGAAACGGTCTTAGTCTTTGCCGATGAAGGGATTAAATCTGTCGTGGAAGTAGGACCTGGCAAAGTCCTGACGGGGCTAGTCAAGCGCACCTGCAAGGAGATGTCGTTAACGAATATCAATAGTGTGGCAACCCTGCCCGTATTAGTTTAGGGATAACGTATTGGGCGGCTGCCCTGATTGATCAAAATTTGATAAGCCCTTTGCATTTATTGCTTTGCCCAGGTTCGCCCCATGCCGCGACAGCGTGAGCCCAAAATCAGCTTGGCCCTCTACCACTTGTTTAAGTGGACGGTGGTGAGTCCCTCGTTGCACGTCTATTTTCGGGGACGGATTCACCATGCTGAGCGAGTCCCTCAGCAAGGGCCATTAGTGGTGGTCAGTAATCATGCCAGTGACTTTGACCCGCCCATTTTATCCAACTGTATGCGTCGCCCAGTGGCTTATATGGCCAAACAGGAACTCTTTCAAGTGCCTGTTTTATCGACATTAATTCGATGGTATGGCGCTTATCCTGTGAATCGTGGATCTGCTGATCGTAGTGCCATTCGGGCCGCGATGGCCTCTTTAGAGCAGGGATGGGCTGTCGGGCTATTCTTGCAAGGGACTCGAACGGTTGATGGGCGAATCACTCATCCTAAGCAGGGTGCAGCCTTAATTGCGAGTAAAATCCAAGCTCCTTTGCTGCCAGTGAGTTTATGGGGAACCGAAAACATCATTCCTAAAGGCCAGAAGTTTCCTCGTAGTGTGCCGTTAACCATTCGAATTGGCGAGCCTATCCCCCCCCCTGCCAGCCGCGATCGCACAGAACTAGCAGCAATCACGCAACAGTGCGCAGATGTCATCAATACCATGCATGATTTAGGCCGTTAAAATTGGACTATCCTTCAATAAACTGGATGGCGATTAATGTCAGATATGCAGCGAGAGATTCTTCAACTTGGTAATCCCAAGCTTCGACAAATTGCCCGTCCGATTGAGAATCCAACCCATCCTAATATTCAGTCCCTAATTGACGATTTAATTAGGACCATGGAGCAGTCTAATGGGGTCGGAATTGCAGCCCCTCAGGTAGGGGTCGATTTGCAATTGGTGATTGTTGCGTCCCGCCCTACCCTCCGATATCCCCATGCACCTCAGATGGCTCCCATGGCGATGATAAACCCCCGTTTCATGCCTATTGGCGAAGAAAAGGTGAAAGATTGGGAAGGTTGTCTGAGTGTTCCTGGTATTAGAGGCTTAGTGCCGCGATTAAACGCTATTTCTGTTGAATATCAAGATCGAAATGGCCAGCCTCAGCAAGGTGCTTTTCAAGATTTTGTCGCCCGTATCATTCAACATGAATGTGACCATTTACAGGGGTATATCTTTGTTGATCGGGTTGAAACGACACGGGAACTAATTACCGAGAATGAGTATCATAAACGGTTAGTTCCTTAGTGTTAGTAAGATTCTCAGTTTTTGGGTGGCCTATTTTTATGCAGCACAGGTTTTGAAAATTTTATCTGTGCGTATAATTTATGGCAGGAATGAGTTATACTCTTTCAAAACGTAAATTAACTTTTTAAACTCCGCAAGCGATGGAGTGGCTTGTGATGCGCTTTCAATATTGGTTAATCGGAACGATTAAGGTGATCTACATCACTTCTACTGATCTAGAAAAAAACAACAATCAGTCTAGTTAAGACCGTGAATGTAGCACGAATAGCAGCATCTATCCAGCTCAGCCCATAAAATTAAGCCATGATTGGCTAATTTGAATCGTTTTTTGTTCCTCAAGAGATATTTTATGAGCCATAATACCCATTGGACACTCCGAGCCAATATGTCAATCGTGACGTTAGCACAGCGGCTATTGGATCCAACTGTGGCGGTGTTGCTACTGGTTGTTTTGGCCCATTTCTATAACGTTACCTTTGCCACCAGTCTTCAACTTTTTGCCCTGACTACATTTCTACTTATCCTGCCCATATTTAAGGCTACAGGGATGTATCGTCCCTACCGCAGCTTGGCACCACGGTTGCTAATGATCCGGCTGATTATGGGATGGTCCATTGTCATGGGAATGATGTTGTTTATCGGTTTTGTCACCAAGACTTCCATGGTTTTTTCAAGAGCCTTGATCTTGACGTGGTCTTGTAGTGTTCCCATCGTTCTGTTGGCTGTCCACTTTCTGGTCTGGAATCTGCTCCGCCAATTGCGAGTGTCTGGACGCAATTCTAAGTTTGCCGTGATTGCAGGGGTTAATAAGGTGAGTTTAGACCTCGCCGAGCAGATTCGAGAATGTCGGGATTTAGGCATTCGGCTTCGCGGTTTTTTTGATGATACTTCCCCCTCAGACTTACCAGATATTCCTGTTATGGGAACGTTGGCAGAAGTTCCTGAGTATGTCCGTCAAAATCAAATTGATGTGGTGTATGTTGCCTGCACATCGGATAATGAGCCCCGGTTTACCGAGCTGATTGAGGCGCTGCAAGATACAACGGCCTGTGTGTATTTTGTGCCGAGTCTGTTGATGTACAGCCTGATGCATGGCCGCTCCTATGAAATTAACGGTGTACCTTTGATTTCGATTTGGGAGATCCCTTTCTCAGATTTACAATATTTTTTCAAACGGGCGATCGATATTGTTTTGTCAGGTCTGGCACTGGTGGCCCTCTCTCCAGTGATGGCAGTGATTGCGATTGCGGTTAAGCTATCGTCTCCAGGGCCGATTTTATTTAAGCAACGGCGGTATGGACTTAATGGTCAAGAGATCATTGTCTATAAGTTTCGATCGATGACGGTTATGGAAGATGGCGGGGCGGTGGTTCAAGCGACTCGGGGTGACCGTCGCATTACGCCTGTCGGCGCGTTTTTACGGAAGACGTCTTTGGACGAATTGCCGCAGTTCCTGAATGTGTGGCAAGGACGTATGAGTTTAGTTGGACCCCGCCCCCATGCGGTGGCTCATAATGAGATGTACCGAAAGCTGATCAGTGGTTATATGCTGCGCCATAAGGTTAAGCCTGGCATTACGGGGTGGGCTCAAGTTAATGGTTGTCGGGGTGAGACGGAAACCCTAGATAAGATGAAGCGACGCATTGACTATGATTTGGAATACCTCAAAAACTGGTCACTAAGTTTGGATATTCAAATTCTTTTGAAGACGGCATTTGTGTTCCTGAGAGATCAAAATGCTTATTAATAACAGCCTGACTCTATAAATGCGGGCTGCTTTGGGAAACTCCCCGGTCGGGTTCAGCGTCATAATTAGCACATTGGTAAGTGTTGTGTATTTTTTGGCTCAAGCTTGTCTGCTAGATCAGGTTGCCTAACATTAGAGGTAGTTGACCTCCGTTGGGCTTTCCTTGCTCAAGTCATAGGATTCGCTTTGCCAAGGGATAGACGCATGATGCTGTTTCATCATTTGGTGACTTTATGAAGGACTCAGTCTCGCAGGGGCCGTTGCCCATTTCTAAGCGTGTTTTTGCTGCCACTGCCTTAGCAACTAGCCTTGCGATCGCACTCCCTAATCCAGCCCAAGCGATTCCTTTGAGAGACTTGATATTTCGTGGTATTCAAGTGATTCA
The DNA here is from genome assembly GCF_028285565.1 of Acaryochloris sp. IP29b_bin.148. Taxonomy (GTDB): domain Bacteria; phylum Cyanobacteriota; class Cyanobacteriia; order Thermosynechococcales; family Thermosynechococcaceae; genus Acaryochloris. The sequence goes on along the minus strand of NZ_JANQOY010000231.1, from coordinate 2,701 downwards.
GCTCTCGAACTTGTCGGACAAACAAGAACGAGAACTGGGTGAGCAAATTCACCAAAACTTGCTTAATCAAGGCATGCGTCCCCATCAAGGGTCGACGTTAAATCGCTATGTTAACCGTATTGGTCAGCGCTTAGTGGATGCGGGGGCTCAAAGACGAAGAGTCACCTATCGCTTTCTGGTGGTTGATGATTCTCGCGTGAATGCATTTGCCACTATGGGGGGGCGTGTTTATGTGACCACCGGTCTGATTAATGCAGCGGATAATGAAGCCCAGTTGGCCAGCGTTGTGGCTCATGAAATTGGCCATATTGACCGAAAACATCTTGTCAAGCAAATTCGGAAGACGATGGTTGCCCAAGGACTGACCACGGCGATTACGGGCTCTAATCGGAGTCAGGTTGCCAATATTGGTGTCAATTTGTTAGTCAGTCGCCCGCAGAGCCGCAGTGACGAGTATGATGCTGACCGTGAAGGACTGCGTATTTTGAGAGAAGCAGATTATGCGACGTCTGCCATGCCTGCCTTTATGCGCAAACTGGTCTCTAGTCGCTCAACCCCCACCTTTTTGAGTACTCACCCAGCTGTGCCGGATCGGGTGGTTCGTCTGGAACAGGAGATTCAATCGGGGCCGGAGAATGAGTGTGATCGCAACCCAGATCTCAGCAGTTGTGGTCTAAGCCAAAGTCGCTATCGCCAACTTGTGGGTCGTCGTTAGGGTCCATAGATCAATCATGATTGCGTGGGGCACAGGGCTCCAATTGATACGAGTTGCTATGCCCCTTTGTCGTAGTCATCTGACGCTGAGATTGTTAGAAGGCTGAGAACGTTGCGATCGCATCTCCTAACTTCTGCTTCACCTCATCCACCGGAATTGCTCCTAACTCACCTGATGCTCGGGTGCGAATATTGAGGCTATTGGCTTCCACCTCTTTATCTCCAATCACCGACATCACGGGGATTTTGGCTTTCTCTGCATTGCGGATCTTCTTGCCTAGGCGATCGCCACTTTGATCGACTGAAACTCGAATACCCGTAGCCTGCAAATCAGTTGCCACCTTCTGGGCAAAGGGCATATGGTCATCATTCACCGTCAGCAGCCGCACCTGTTCGGGGGCTAGCCACAGGGGAAAGACCCCTGCATATTCCTCGATTAAGATGCCAATCAGACGTTCGAGAGAGCCAAAGGGAGCTCGGTGAATCATAATCGGGCGCTGACGGTTACCGTCTTCTCCCATAAATTCCAGGTCAAACCGTTCAGGCAGATTGTAGTCCACCTGCACCGTTCCCAACTGCCATTCTCGATCGAGGACATCTTGGAAGATAAAGTCCAGCTTCGGACCATAAAAAGCAGCTTCGCCAATGCCTTCAAAATGCTCCATGCCCAAAGTTTCTACGGCTCGGCGAATGGCATTCTGGGCTTTGTCCCAGGCTTCATCCGAGCCAATATATTTGTCTGAATCTGGATCGCGGAAGCTAAGGCGAGCTTTGAAGTTTTTGAGCTGCAACTTCTCAAAGACAGACAGAATTAAATCCACCACCTTTAAGAATTCATCATCGAGCTGATCGGGGGTGACAAATAAATGGGAGTCATCGACGGTAAAGCCGCGGACTCGTGTAAGGCCCCCCAGCTCGCCGGATTGCTCATACCGATAAACGGTGCCAAATTCTGCCAGCCGCATGGGTAAGTCGCGATAAGACCGCAACTCACTCTTATAGATCTGGATATGAAACGGGCAGTTCATGGGCTTCATTACAAAGCCCTGTTCAGAATTCCGATCCGCATCGTTCTCGCTCATTAGCGGGAACATGTCTTCCTGGTATTTTTGCCAGTGCCCCGAAGTCTTAAACAGATCCACCCGAGCAATATGGGGTGTGGTTACACCCAGATACCCTCGCTTGACTTGTTCCTGTTTGAGGAAGTCTTCGAGTTGCGATCGCAACAAGGTTCCCTTAGGCGTCCACAGGGGCAATCCGGGTCCCACCAGATCAGAAAAGAGAAATAGCCCCAGCTCTTTTCCAAGCTTGCGGTGGTCACGACGCAGCGCTTCTTCCTTCCGCCGCTTATGTTCTGCGAGCTGTTCAGGGGTTTCCCAAGCCGTGCCATAGATGCGCTGCAATTGGGCTTTGGTTTCATCCCCACGCCAATAGGCCCCCGCCACACTTTCTAGAGCAATGGCCTTGGGATTTAAATCGGCAGTGGATTCCACATGGGGACCGGCACATAAATCCCACCACTGATCGCCGAGGTGATAGAGAGTAATCGGATCCTCTAGATCCTCCAAAATCTCCAGCTTATAAGGTTCTCCTAAAGCTTTTATTCTTTTCTTGGCCTCTTCCCGACTCACCTCTTCCCGTTCTACGGGCAGCTTCTTCTTAATGATTTTGACCATCTCTTTTTTGATGGCTTTCAAATCTTTATCTGTAAAGGGCGTAGGGCTGTCAAAGTCATAATAGAAACCCGACTCAATCCACGGACCAATGGTAACTTGGGCACCGGGAAACAGCTTTTGAACGGCCATTGCCATCACATGAGAGGTGGTGTGGCGGATTTTCTTGAGTTGTTCGGATTCACTGGTTTTGGGTAAGTGAATCTTTTCAGGCGGTTGTTCAGGTTGCTGTTCAGCGGACATTGTGGATCTATTGTTTCAGCTAATTTTACGGACTTGTCCCATCTTATCGAAACCTTTGAAGGAATCACCGA
>NZ_JANQOY010000207.1 GCF_028285565.1 Acaryochloris sp. IP29b_bin.148 | reverse complement strand
GGAGCAAGATCACAGAGATATCAAACGTCTAGTGCATCCTGGTGTGGGTTTTGGTTCGTTCAATTCCGTCAGAAGAACTTTGAAGGATTTGAAGCAATGCACATGATCCGTAAAGGTCAAATCAAAAAGGTGGGCAAGGATGATGTGATGGGACAGATCTGTTTCATCCATCAAATCTTCCGATTAGCTGCATAGTCTTGAATGAAGCTCAGAGGAGTTTTGTCCCTGGAAATATTATTTGCGACACAACCGCCACAACAGTAGTGATAAAACGGATAAAGTTGCCCCTATCTCAACTGAATGTTGATCCAAGATTTGTTGCGAAACTTACTGGGGGTGTCAGGCCAGCAGTTGTTTTGCTCATGCTTTAAAAGAATCTTGTTTTAGAAGTGCCCATCATGCAATCAATAATGTATGGCAAAGAACCTGGTGAATCCTTTGGTGAACATTACCAAATTGAACGCCAGCTCGCTAAACGGGCAGGACGATATACCTTCCTAGCCCGCGACCTGCGGTCAAAGTCACGGGTCATCATTAAGCGACTGTTTTTTGGGGAAGAGTTTGAGTGGGATCAACTCAAGTTGTTTGAACGGGAGGCAGCCACCCTTAAAGCCTTATCTCATCCTGGTATTCCCAGCTATTTAGATTTTTTCGATCTGGATGTAGCTCCCGGTCATGGTTATGCTTTAGTTCAATCCTATATTCCAGCTAAGTCCTTGGATGCCCAACTGAAAGCAGGCCGCACCTTCAGTGAAGCAGAGGTCATTGATCTGGCAACTGCCTTGCTAGATATCCTGTGCTACCTGCACGAGCGGGCACCTGCAGTGATTCACCGAGATATCAAGCCCAGTAACATTTTGTTGGGAGATCGAACGGGCAACAGCATCGGGACGGTTTATCTGGTTGACTTTGGCTCTGTAAAAACGCTTACACCTCAAGCAGGTGGTAGCTTAACGGTGGTGGGAACCTATGGCTATATGCCCCCTGAACAATTTGGCGATCGGACTGTGCCTGCTTCTGATCTCTTTAGCTTGGGAGCCACTCTCATTTATCTGCTGACAGGACAGCATCCAGCGGATTTACCTCAAGTTGACCAGCGCATTGACTTCGAATCTGCGACTCATCTGAGCTCGACACTCACTCGCTGGCTACAGCGGATGATTGCTCCGAGCCTCAATCAACGGTTTAGTTCTGCCCGAGAGGCATTAAAGGCACTCCAACAACGATCTGTACAGACGACTCTTAAACGCAAAAAACCGGTTGGTAGCAAAGTTGAGTTAACCCAGGATGCCCATGCCCTGGAAATTGTAGTCCCCCCAGTAAGAGTGTCGATGGGAGGGCTATTTGGCATCGCTTTTATAGGAGTGTTTGCGATCGCATGGAATTCATTTCTGGTCACTTGGTGTGGGATAGCACTTGCTGCTCCATTTCCCATAAATGTAGTCTTTCTCTTATTTTCGCTACCCTTTTGGGCTGCTGGAGCAACGATGGTGGGAGGAGTTTTATTTGGCCTATTTGGGCGGGTGCGATTGAGATTAACGCTTACAGAAATTAGTCAACACTATGAAATGTTTGGATTTAGACGAGCGGTAGCCCCGAGTAGCCAACGCCATGAAATTACAAAACTAGAAATAACCAAGACCTATTTCACCAAAGATTCTGATGGCGATACGGTTGAACATAAACCAGAGCTGTTAATTTGGGCAGGAACCCGTAAATATGGCTTTTTCAGAGGAGGCACTCTGAGTCCCCCTGAGCTGGATTGGTTATCCAAAGAAATCAGTCACTGGCTAGATCTGCCGATACATACATAGTTTGATCTAGGTGTCTAGACGTTTTTGGCGAAAAATAGTGATAATACTTTACTGGTAAGGATTATCACAGATCTATCACTCTTTAAGAGAACAGAACAAACCCACGCTTTATTAATCCACGGCCGTCAATCGATACACTAGGACTGGTTGTTTGTTTCCTGTCTCATTTTCCCAAGCCACCTAACTCGGTCCCCCTTCTGATCAAGGATAAGCTGCATGCTACCCATTGTTTATTCGGATCGCTTTCTGGAACATTTAACGGGTCCCTACCATCCAGAAAAACCGGAGCGGTTAACGGTGATCAAAACTGCCTTAGAGCAGGCGTCTTGGGCCGAGCAACTACAGTGGTTACCGCCGACTCCCGTGACTGAGCGCGATCCCTTGGCTTGGATCACCCCCATTCATACCGCCGACTATATCCACAAAGTCCAATCTTTGGCTGAGGCGGGGGGCAGCTATCTCGACCCCGATACGGTGGTGTCTCCCCATAGTTATCAAGTGGCTTTGTTAGCGGTCAATGCTTGGTTAGATGGTGCCGATCAGGTATTAACTCACCAATCTCCTGCTTTTGTGTTGGCCAGACCCCCTGGTCACCATGCAGTACAAGAGACAGGTATGGGGTTTTGTCTTTTTTCTAATGTTGCGATCGCAGCCCACTACGCCCTCTCTCAACCTGGCATTGAGCGCGTCGCCATTCTCGACTGGGATGTTCACCACGGCAATGGTACGCAAGCGATTGTCGAGTCCCATGCCCAGATTGCCTACTGTTCCCTGCATCAATCTCCTTGCTATCCCGGTACAGGAACGGCGGGTGAAACAGGGTTGCATGGCAATGTCCTGAATTTGCCGATGCAGGCAGGCAGCACGTTGACTGATTACGAACCAAAATTTAGAGATCAGATCATGCCCTTTTTTCAGAAGTTCAAGCCTGATTTATTGTTGGTCAGTGCAGGTTACGATGCCAATGCCGCCGATCCCTTAGCAGGGGTTAATCTAACGCCCCAAGACTATGGCGTCTTTACCCAATATTGTCTACAGCTCACCTCCAACATTTTGTTTGGATTGGAAGGGGGATATGATTTGCCCGCCTTAGCCCAATCGGTGGTAGCAACCCTTCAAGCCTGCTTGCAGGCCCACGGTTGAGGGCCTAACAACGAAACCCATCCAGCCTCATTTTTTCAACAAAGCCTGTAGGCAAAGATGATCGCTATTAGCCAGAACGGTTGATCTTCAACATTTCCTCAGATTTGCTTGATAGGGTGTCAGTGGAGGTTCTTCGGAACTCCCTTATCTATGACTTAGTACAGAAGGCTATCCTCCCCCTGAAGAAGCTGTGCTTTAGGGGGTTTCTCTTAACCCTTTGTCTCCTCTGCCCCCATCAGAATATTAACCAGAATTCGCAATAGATCGTCTAAATCAGCAGGGACACGGTAAAGATCGAGATCTTGGGTGATGGTCCTAGACTGGCGATCGAATTGTCCAAACTGCCAAATATTCCCAGTGGAGATCGCGCCGTATAGAATTTTCTGGTCAGATTCAATCCATTGATCGAGGGCAATCAGCTCAATGGCAAGTTGGACAAACCCCCGCTCCAGGTTTTCGTTTTTGGCCTCGATCACCAGAAAGGTTTGGTGATTTTGGAGGAGATAATCGAGAGATCCTTTGAGCTGATGACTGACTGCAACAGGGTATTCAACATTCAGCGTGGCTTGAGTATAGTGCAGAACGTCAGTTAAAACAGGGGCAATCAAGAACTCGCGTCTCACCATTTCAGACGTCAGACTTAAGCGAGGCAAACTCTCTTCTAATCGACTTCTCAGATCTTGGAGCCGATCCAAAGGACCCGGATAACGAGGCCAGGTTAAAGTACGACGCAGCAGCGTTGCATTGAAATGGGACAAAATGTCTTGGGGAGCAAAGTTGAGCTTAAAGTAATCCGAAAAGGTATAGGACTGATCGGGTTGGATGATGACAGCTTTCGGCATGGCACAACTCCTTATTGCTCAGATCAAACAGGGCAAAGTCGATGGTGGGCTAAATCCCTCGTTTGCAAGAATAGGTTTGATCTTCCTGCAAACACCATTATCAATCAGAGTGCCTGAATCCTGCTGAAACCAACTCTTTCACTATGTCTTGGCAAAGTTTGCAGGGTCTTGGTCTCGGCGATGGCGGACCGGAATGGGGGTGCCTTGACGGTTACCGACGAGGGCGGCGGTAAGTTCTAGAGATTCCTTAAGCCGCTTGGCCGCATAGATGGACATATCGCGGGGAACACTGATGCGATCGCGCAAATAACGCAATCCAATATCTGAGCCAGGGGGGGGAGTGCACACCTCTCCAGTCATTAAATGAGTGAGCGCACAGCGCAGCGCTGGATCAAATAAATCATCCTGAGTGGGATTGACCTTAATAATATTCTCGTGATGCTTGACCACCCGATGCAACGCTTCAGTGCGGGAAGTTTCGGGTTCTGGATAGGTAACATCCGGCAATTCCTCCCAGGGGCCGTTATCCACTCGATTCCGATTGATGGGAGTTTGCGGATCTTCGTTTTTGTAGCATCCACCCATTTGAGGAGGCAAGTCATGGGCATGGGTGTGGAAGTCGCTTTGCGTCCCTCGGTAGGTAGGGCGACTTTCCATCGCATCAAACCAATCGGAAAAGTGAGGATTCTCTTCTCGTAAGGAGTAGCCCTTGTAGTAGTAAAGGCTGGCATTCATGCGCTCTACATAGGGCGTAAAAATAACATCTGCTGTGCCAAACTCTTCTAGAAAATAAGGTCCAGGCGTTCGGTTCAGAGCTGCTTCCACCTTTTCAACGACACTGACAAATTGGGCTCGATTGCGCTGATCTTGTCGAGGGCGGGAGGGATAGCATAACCAGGTACACCAAGCGCGAAACAGTAGCCGTTCCAGTTGACGGAGCGGCATCACTGCCGGATCTTTCATCCCTAATCCTAAGGGACCAAACGCTTGCTCTAGGGCGATCAAAATATCATCGCTTTCGGTAATCACACGACCATCCAGCTCTAGGGCAGGCAGCATGCCAGAGGGAACAATGCGCTTATACCAACGCTCTTTTTCCCCATAGCAAAACATGGTTACTTTCTCGATCCGATAGGGGATCTGCTTTTCTTCTAGCCATAACCAGACTTTCTGACAGTAGGGGCACCAAGCATGGTTGTCGCGGTATAGCGTGACTCGCACATCGGCTTCGGATTGGCCAAACAGACGTAGGCCAGCTTGAGCATTGGTCGGGCCGTTAACGGGGTCTAGATGGAAGTCGGTACGAGCGGCTAGTTCAGTCCAACTGAGGGGAGTACTCATGGGGATGTTTAGAAGAACGCAAAGCGATTGAATTATAAAAGGTTCTGAGGATCATTTGCACAGCAGGGTTGAGGGTTTAACCTCAGCTTTAGCAGAGAATAAGAAGAATGTCGTCTTACTTTGGGTGATCAAATTGGTAATGCTATTCGCTATGATTCAAAGTCTATGAACCCAATCGGATTAAATCTAGTTGTTTTACGTTCTAGCCAACCCAAAGAACTAGCTGTTTGGTACGGGAAATTGTTAAATCGCACAGTCAATGAAGAAAAACACAGTCATGGTCCTCTCCACCATTCGCTCCAGCTGGGTGATTCTGTCATTGAGTTTTATCCTCAAAAGCATAAAGCGCAAAGTGCCCCAATGACGTTCGGTTTAGTGGTGAGTACCCATACGTTTGAGCGTTTGAGTGCAACTACAACATCTAAAATATTGAACGAAAACAGCGTTATCATCAACGACCTTGATAATAATCAGATCATTGTGCAGAGAAGAATCAGCTCAAAAGATAGCTAGCCATATTTGGCCCTAACAACGGATCTTTTCGTAAATATCTTGATATTGCTGACCCGGATTATTCCAGGAATAGTCGTAGGCCATTCCTTGCATCATCAGCTTTTGGAATTCCTTCGGATAGTCGTGCCACAGGCCAATAGCGCGGTTCATGGCTGACTCCAGAGCTTGGTTGTCAGTCTGATAGAACACATAACCGTTCCGCTTTTCGGGTGGCTTTTCAGGATCGTAATCTCGGTCAAATACCGTATTGACTAGCCCCCCTACCCCACGAACAATGGGAACCGTTCCGTACTGTAGGCCAATTACCTGGGTTAAACCACAGGGTTCGTAGTTACTGGGAACAACAATCATATCGGCCCCAGCGTAGATCAGGTGGGCCAGTTCCTCATTAAACCCAAGTTCTAAATGGCAATCAGGGTTGTTGTTAAGGAAGTGTTTTTCATGCCAGAACCAGGAATTAATCCCAGGCTCAGTGGCGGACCCCAGTAAGACAAATTGTGCATTCTTATTTAGGGCATGGTAGATAGCGTGGTGGACTAAATGCATCCCCTTTTGTTCATCTAAGCGGCCAATAAAGGCGATTAGGGGTTGGTCAACATTCCGCAGCAATAAACGCTCTTTCAGCGCTTTTTTATTTTGTGCCTTCCCCCTCAAATCCTCCAGGGAGTATTGATGGGGAATATAGTCATCCTTTTCTGGGTTCCAGACACTGTAATCAATGCCGTTGAGAATCCCGCCAAACTTCTGATGGTGGAGTTCGAGGGTATGCCCTAACCCGTAGCCTACATTTTCGAAACGCGCTTCCCATGCATGGTGGGGGGAAACTGTATTCACATAGTTGGAGTAAACAATGCCGCCCTTCATGCAGTTCAAGGCAAAGGGATTGAAGTTATCCTGGAGGCGATCGTAGTTAAAATAATGGGCTTCGCGGTTTAGGCCAGTGGCCCAAAGCACATTGGCTCCTGCAATCCCCTGATGCTTAAAGTTATGGATGGTATACACCACTCGCTGGTTACCCATGCCGTGGTACTGATACATCTCGTAGAGCATCACGGGTACTAACCCCGTTTGCCAATCGTGGCAATGCAAGATGTCGGGACGCTTATTGGATCTCAGTAAAAATTCCAGCGCAGCCTTACTAAAAAAGGAGAACCGCATATGGTCATCGGTGGCTCCGTAGTAATGGCCCCGATTGAAGAAATTATCGCTTGAGTTGGGTTGGATAAAGAAGCACAGTTGACCATGAACCCAGCCACAAAAGACGTTGCAATGGATGGCTCCGCCATACCAGGGGACGGACAAATCTCGATAGGCGTCATGCAGACCCCAAATGTGGTCATAACGCATACAGTCGTACATTGGCAGAATGAGTTCTACGCAATGGTCCCTGAGCGTGAGTTCACGACTGAGACCATAAACCACATCTCCAAGACCCCCAGCTTTGATGACTGGGGCGCATTCAGAGGCAATCTGAACAATGTACACGGTTACTCCTTGCTTTAATCAACCTTTGAAAAACAATATAAATAAAAACTTAATTCACAAAAGTATACATATATATTGTTCGCAATCGGGCGGGAATCGCACCATCCTATTCCACTTTTTAGACTGTCATCTGCTCAACCTTATCGGCAATGAAGATGCCTGATCCGCACATGGGACACTTTTGGGGTCGATATTAGACGGATATGGGTTCATTTGGAGTGGGGGCTTGGTGTTTGCAGATAAATCCTGCTGTAGGAGGGGTGCAAACACCACGATAAGTCCCCTAATCTTCATTCAATATGAACTTTGTTGACAGAAGCCATAAAGTTTATTGACGGGTTCTTTAGTAAATCTTCATACAAAGATTCACGATGCACCTTTGATACAGTATCTTTCTACAAGGCACTTTTATTGCATTCATAAACATTCAGTACGGACTGAATATTATTTTTAGGGTTAAGGAGCATACAAATTGTTCACACCAACTTTTCTCACGGTTGCCGTCCGCGCGGTTAATTGGAGCCCAACAGTGGGTGTTGTTATGATTGCTGCCAATATTATGGCTATGGCGATCGCAAAGTACAGCATTCAATATCCTAATGTGGGTCCCAGTCTGCCAGCAGGCAATTTATTCGCTGGGTTTAGCGCTACATCTGTACTTGCTACTCAAGTCTTTGGCCATGTCTTAGGTGCAGGTGCTGTTTTAGGACTCACCTATTTGGGTGTTCTCTAGGCCCCAATCTAAAGACTAGGGGCTCCCTCAGCCCAATTGAGTTATCTCTATAGAACAGTCAGAGACCTAATGCTCTGACTGTTTTTGCTGTGAAGGCTGTGTGAGTATCCCGTTCAAGAAAATGTCAGCCAGGGTTTCTGCCATTTCTTTTTGAAAGGCGGGTGAAGGGTTGTCATCCATCAGGGTATCTTGGCTAAACCCAGCAATCATAAACATCCCCAGGAACACGCGGGCAACGACCTTAGGATTCAGCTCCCGATAGGTGCCTCGTTCAATCCCCGTTTGAATAAAGGCTTCCACCACGCTGGTCATCTTAGAAATAATTTCGGCTTGGATGCGATCGCGCAATTCAGGATGGAACTGGGCTTCCATAAAACAAACTCGCATTAGATCCGCCTGTTTGGGGAGCGTTAGCATCCGTTCGCGCATCAATTGGGCCACAGACCGGTAACTGCCCATTTCACTCAGATGGGTGAGCAGGTCAGTGAGCATTTCGCTCCAGCCTTGAGTGACCACCGCAACTAAAATCGCTTTCTTATTGTCAAAATGTCGAAATAAAGTACCTTCAGCGATTTCAGCGGCTTCAGCGAGTTGACGAGTGGTGGTTTTTTCAAATCCTTGACGGGCAAATAGGCGCTGAGCGGCCTCTAAAATGCGTTTATTCAGGTCAGCTTGAGCGGCAGTGGGATAAGAGGAGAGTTGCATAATTCAAACCTGAAGCAACTGATTAGCCTCTATTGTCCAATGAATTTCGCAAGACTAGCAGAAGCATTGGTGTTTCTTTATGAAGGCACTGATTACAAGAATGGATACTATTGTCAGGTTTGTTTATTGATCAGCAATGGCTATAGTGCCTCGCGTCATCGCAATTCAAGTTGGGTTGCCACAAGCGTTTGGTTAAGAAGGGACCACCCACTTTATGGAGCGTCCCTGGACCACTATTAGGTTCAACTCATTTAAACGGTGATGGTCAAGCTGATTTAAATGTTCTCCATTTGAAGATCTCAATGGGTTTCAGTACCATGGTGCCTGGCTACAGAATCTATTGATTGCTGGATCAATGAATGGCTATGGACAGTGACTTTCAGGCCACTCCACAAAATCTGAAAGAATGAGCAACCTGGAGTCGTCGCCATTGCTCTAAATCGCCATGCAGTTTCCCCGTGCCAGGTTGAGAGAATGAGAGTAGCACAGCAGATGACTTCTTCATGGTGGTTAAGTGCCCCATAATACCGGGTTTCCCAAATACAGCAAATGTAGTTTTCAAAATTTCCGCAAACTCTGAAACGTCAGTGAAATATGACTTTCAGAATGTATATCTTTTATTGTTTGACCAGAGTGATTTAAGAGCAATTCTAAGCAAAATTCATTGAGTTAAAGTGCAGATTTACGATCACGCTGGGCACACTCAATAACGAGCTAATTAAAGCAAAATACTTGATTTGAGTTAATAATCCTGGATCTGTCTATCATGTGGCAGCAAAAAAGCTATTCCTTGCAACAACTTCAGTCTCGCGGCTCTATCGGTGAACGGTGGGAATCTCAAATCATGTCTATATCCTTATGTGTGTAGGAGTTCAATGTATGCCTCGGTGTCATCATCTAACCAATACTGCCATCGCCATTACCATCCTTGTTGGTTTGCCTGCAATCGCTAAGGCCCAGACTTCAGAACCCTCAACACAAGCCTCAGACCTTCGAATTGGACCTCGTGTTGGTGTTGGTGCTAACAGTCCCAGCAGTGGCACAGAAACCAACACTCGTCTGGAAACTTTTCTGCCGATTTGGCAGAAACCGGGTCAAGCTCTCACCTTCTTTGAAGGACGCCTCCTCTTGGATGATCGGGCGAACCCTGGTGGCAACATTATCTTCGGCCACCGCAAATACAGTGACCGTCTCAATCGAACCTTCGGCGGTCATCTGGGCTTTGACATCCGTAATACCGACAACAGCACCTTTCAGCAATTGGGTATAGGATTAGAAAGTTTTGGCGACGATCTTGATTTGCACCTCAATGGGTATTGGCCCGTAGGCAACACTCGACGCCAAGTGGGTCAAAGTTTTTTTAATAGAGCATTGCAACTCAACGGCCCCCCTCGCTTTGGTGGCAATGCTTTACTGTTAGATTTGCAGGAAGAACGTCGGATTACTCGCCAATTTGAAGAAGCCCTAGCAGGTGTTGATTTCGAAGTGGGAACACAACTCTTGAGCTTCAAGAATGGAGGTGAGTTACGGGCATATGTAGGGCCTTACTTTCTTCATAGCGGAAATCGAGGCAATACCTTTGGAGGGCGGTTACGTTTGCAGTTACAGCCAACTCGAAATATCAGTACTGGAGTTGGCATTCAGCATGATGAGTTTTTTGGCACCCATGTGCTGGGGAGTCTTACCTTTACGTTCCCAGGGAATCGTCCCAAAGGACCAATTGCGGCGGAGAATCAGGTCGTAGCTCGTATGGGTTCTTCGGTCAATCGCAACAATAATGTTGTGGTCGATACCCAAACCGATGTCCAGATTCAGGTTGCGAACCGGACAGTGGAGGCCATTAACCCGGCTACAGGCCAGCCCTGGTTTTTCAACCATGTCAATTTAGGATTGGGCAACAGTGACGGCACCTTTGAGTCACCTTTTGGCACGATGGCTGAAGCCTTAGCAGCCACCCGTGGAGATGGCAATGATATCGTTTATGTGGCCCAAGGGACGAATCCAGGCATTCCGGCATTCACTATTCCTAACAATGTGCAAGTGCTGTCGCGGGGACCCGTGCAGCAGATTGCAGTGGCTTCGATTCAATCTCAATTATCACCCTCAAATACTTTGAACTTAGGTACGGTCCAACTTCCATTCTCAGGAACAGGGACACTGCCTCAAGTGAATGGCACAGTAACGATGGGGAACGATACAGTACTATCAGGTTTTGATGTCAATGTAGATGGCGGTCCAGCACTGGTCGTGAATAACATTACCAGTGCAACGGTCAAAGATAGCACACTCACCAGCACGAATTCGACAACTGACGGTATCACCATTGATGGGGTCACAGGCACATTCAACCTCAGTGATACTCTAGTGACGATTACCAATCCAGCTAACAACGGGATTACTGTCGCTAACGTAGATCCAACCACAGGCGAAGTGCAGATTAATGCTAAATCTGGGAGTAAAATTACAGGCCGTGGTGTGGTGTTGGGCAATAACACCACGCTGTCAGGCTTTGAGATTAATTTTACTGGTGCCGCTATCCAAGCCAGTAACGTTCAAAATATCAGGATCAAGAACAACCGCACTACCAATGGTACTGGGATTTTCCTGAACAATATCTCTGGGGACATCATCGTCACTGATAATTTCATTGAAGCTGGTAATGACGCGATAGTTACTAGTCTCACGGATGTGGCCATCAGCAACCTGGATATCTCTGGCAATGAAATCCTTGCCCTTGACGGTGGGGGTAATTTTGAAGATCCTATGTTCATTTTTGTATTGGGTACCACTCAGATCGACCGGGCAACCATTTCCAATAATACGATTACATCAGATGGCTTTGGTGATATTGGTATTCTTCTCGAAACCTCTGGCACTAGTCGAATTCAAGAGCTGGCGATCTCAAATAACACCATTACCACAGGACCTTCTAACGGGATTTTGGTCAATGTTAATAACAGCAGTCAGATTTCAAATGCCACTTTTTCAAACAACACCATTACCTCTGAGGCTGATGGTATTGCCTTTAATGTCAATAGCACAGGCCAGATGTCAAATTCTACGATCTCAGGCAACACGATTACAGCTACAGATGACAGCATTGAGATCTTGGACAGTATTAGCAATGATCTCTGCTTTGCCATTACAGGCAACACCAGCCTCGGTGTACCTAACAATGATCTGAGAGTGAGTAATGGTAATGGCGGAACTCTGCGGATCGTGGATATTAATAACCTGTCCAGCAATAATCCGGGTTTCGATGATACTGATCCTGCTGTCTTGCCAGTTCCGGGGAATATCGAGAACGGCACACCCGGCAGCAATGGTTGTCCAAATTAATCCAACCAAACCTTTGGTTTTAATCGCTCTTCCAACGAGCGGTGTTGATCCCTTGCTCCCAATTGCTTTAACGCAGACTTCTGCGCCTTGGTTAAGCCTTTAACGCTTGTGATATTAATGCCTTCATAGATGCGATCGGGGCGTAAGGTCTTGATACACTGTTTTGTGTGGATATCCCATAGTTTAATGGTTTCATCT
>NZ_JANQOY010000116.1 GCF_028285565.1 Acaryochloris sp. IP29b_bin.148 | reverse complement strand
TGATTGAGTATCCCTGATTGCCATACCCAAGATCTCAAAATGTCTGTATGTCGCTCAAAGGTGGGCTAGATCTGTAACCCTGAAATGAACAGTGCCCTTTTCACTTTGTCGGCAGAGCATCTATAAGCTTGAGATAACGTTAGTCAATAGTCTGATGATTAGAAGCATCCAAAACGCAAGTTCGTCATTCCAAAAATCATCTGTTCAAAGTAAAAAGATCAATAAGCTGAACACTGCATTCATCCATATAAGAGCTTCAGAAAGCAGTTTAAATCAAACTCACCCCACAAGAAGCTCTCAATATCATGGATTTTAGGAGAATGAAACTATTTTTCGTCTGAGAACGATAATTCTTAAGATTCTTATTCTCTGAACCTCTCATCTCATTATTTAAAGAAATGCAATAAGAATCAATCACGGGAATTTTAGTCTTAGTTTCATAGGTACAAACCCTTTCTATACAATATTCCTGGGAATTATAGATAAAGCATAAATCCTGGAAGGTATATATGGTATCTTCCAGGACAGTGATCAGTATCACCTCATACCACCAAGGAAAAATATTATTATGTAACCAATAAAAAACAAGTCGTAAAACTATTCAGGATCAGTCAACCTAACTCTGTACCTAAATAGTTTTAATCTTATATAGATTTACAACTTACTTAGATAAAACAAAATCTAACCTTACATTGACTAATTTTATTCTAACAATAAATGACCTTTACCTCCCATAAGAGACCTCCTAATTCATCGTTCATATTCATTCTCATACTGAGCTAGGAGGTATATCTCGAAATGTTTAAGCTAATGATAAAATAAATTCTTCATATGACTAAACAATTCACATCCATCTCATTAAAATACAGAAAATTACCAATAAAAAAATAGAGGAATATGACACAAATTTATTGATTTTGTCACCCTAATTTAATGCAAGCTAGCATAAGCACTCTTTACTCTTCTAGCTCTTTAAAGCAAGCTATATACAAGGAAAAATCATAAATACCTACTTTTTTAATTGCTAAATATTTTCAAAGTTTTGGGTCACTCCTATCTATTATAATCTTATATATAATAGCTATAACATTTACAGGGAAAGACTCTTAAGGGTCAACAGATATTATTGCGCCAACTATTCTTCGCATCTAATATTTAATTAAATCGTTATAAAAATCAATAGAATACCTCAGAATTGAACAAGTTTCTATTTATATCAAAACTTGGTTAAATCTATAAAGACAGATTTGCATACTCATTAGGATTAGATTTTTTACTAAATGTTTTAGAATTTAATAAATAACTTTTGAATTAGACCATATCTAATTCTTTAATAATTCTAATTCAATTAATCCTGGGCATACTTTCTTTTTTATCCAAAAGGCAAGAATTATAGAATTTCTATAATTCTTGCCTGATCTATACGCAAATAAAGATATTGTCAATAGCTGACTTATCTATAATTATTGGCCATTGAATAATATAGCTATATTTACATCTAAAAATACAGCTTAGCTTCAATGCCTTCTTTTTTTTGCCAATACAATATAAAATACAGTAGATATTCTTATAATGCATAGCCCATTTGACAGATAGCACAAATAACCTGAATGTCTCGCGAATCAAAATACTTAGACAAGATCCTTCATCGTGAGCACATTAAAAATATTAGTCTTTAATAACTTCCAAAGACTAATTCTTATTTAGTAGATCTTCTGCAATATCCTCATTTAGCACATCTTTCATAACATCATTTTCATACAAGACAATGCCGAACCTTTTTAATCCAGTGCAACAAAGTATCTTTCATGGCATCGACAAAAGTCTGTTAGGTAGCCACACTCAGCAGTTAGTATGCCACTTACATGAAAGACTTGACTTAGTACTTTTACAAAAAAGTTGGCAAGAAGTTATTGAGCGACATCCAGTTTTTAGAACTAGTTCCGTTGCAGATAATTCTGGTCACTTGAATCAAATTGTTTCCGAACAAATATGCAAAATATGCATACCAATCCAGCAGCATAGATGGAGTAGTGTCTCTACAGCTGAGCAAGAAGAAAAGTTAGCAGAATTTCTATTAACCGATAGAAATTCTGCTAACTTTGATATTTCTCAAGCCCCTCTCATGCGTCTTGCCTTTATAGAGCGAGATGCAGATAACTTGACGATAGTGTGGACTTTTCATGATGCTTTATTAGATCGGCAATCCACTGTCATTCTCCTCAAAGAAGTATTCTCGTTGTATGAGTCATATTTGCACAACCAACGATTAGACCTTCCCCCACTTCCTCTTGACGAAGACAACCTAAGTTGGCTAGCAGCAGAGCCCTGCTCACATGTAGAAACTTTCTGGAGAGAGTACTTAAAAGACTTTTCTGCTCCTATTCAACTTCCTAAAATTTCGAACTCTGAGCGGGTAAAGAGTGAGATTACCCCCTGTGAAGACAACTCTAAGTTGATTTCTGAGCATAAAAGTTCAAAAAACACCCAATTATCTCCGAGCCTTTCAGCGAGTCTAGAGACCCTAGCTAGGGCGCATAAATTAACACTAGCTACTCTTATAGAGGGTGCCTGGGCAATCCTTTTATCCCGCTACACTGGCGAAACGGATGTCGTCTTCGGAGTTGTGAGAGATTTTAGGCCTCCTAGAGCTGAGGCCATGGGAAATTGGGTTGGACTTTTTACAAATGTTCTCCCTATTCGCACTAACATCCTTGATACCACTGAGCTGCTACCTTGGTTGAAAGATTTGCAATCTCAAGCAACGGCTCAAGCTGCTTATAAACATACTTCCTTGGCCCAAATTCAATCTTGGAGTGAAATGCCTAGGGAAACGTCATTGTTTGAAAGCACAGTGACATTTGACTCAGTTGAACTATGTGAATCACTTCGAGTTCAGGGCGGACAATGGGAGCAACGACAATTCGAACTGCTTGAATCAGACCACTCCCCCATCACACTCCATGCGACTGGGGGAGCTACTATTTCTCTGAATATTCGATTTGATTGTAATCAGTTTACTGATGAAACCGTTCAACGAATGTTAGGGCATCTAGAAGTATTACTGCATGGTTTTGTCAGTCAACCTAATCAGTTGATTGCAACCTTACCTTTGTTGACCAAGAGTGAACAACAGCAACTTCTTGTCCAATGGAATGAAACAAACTGTGAGTATCCTCAAAATAAATGTATTCATCAATTATTTGAAGAGCAGGTAGAGCGAACCCCCAATCAAGTAGCAGTTGTATTTGAACAGCAACAACTGACTTATCAAGAACTCAATCGTCGAGCCAATCAACTCGCACACCACCTAAGAAATTTAGGAGTGACAACTGACGTATTAACAGGTATTTGCGTTGAGCGTTCCCTAGACATGATTGTGGGACTACTCGGTGTTCTCAAGGCTGGTGGAGCCTATGTGCCATTGGATCCAGCTTTCCCCCAAGAACGACTGGCATATATGTTGTCGGACTCGCAAATGCCCGTTCTTGTCACGCAGCAAGATTTAGTCTCTCTACTCCCTGATCATCAAGCCAAGGTTGTTTGCTTAGACTCTGATTGGGAAGCGATCGCACAAGAAAATACGGACAATCCATCTTATGAGATGACTGTCCAACAGTTAGCGTATGTAATTTATACTTCTGGATCCACAGGCAAGCCAAAAGGCGTACAGCTTTCTCATGGATCTGTCACTAACTTCTTAACAACAATGGCCATTAAGCCAGGATTGACAGATAGAGATATCTTGCTGGCCATAACCACTATTTCCTTTGATATTGCCGTATTAGAGCTTTACCTCCCTCTCATACTAGGAGCTAAGGTCATCTTGGCCAGCCACGAAGTAGCCGTTGATGGCATCCAACTCCTGAAGTTACTAAAAGATTCCCAAGCTACAGTAATGCAAGCCACTCCAGCAACTTGGCAACTCCTACTAGCAGCAGGATGGCAGGATCAAGTACAACTTAAGGTGCTTTGTGGCGGTGAGGCTTTATCTCCAGAATTAGCTAGCAAGCTGCTCAGCAAGGCCTCGTCTGTCTGGAATATGTATGGCCCCACCGAGGCGACCGTTTGGGCCACAACTTATGAAGTCAGTGCTCAACAATTTCTAGATAGTTCTCAACAGTCTGCGATATCAATCGGAAAACCGATTGGTAATGTTCAGACTTATATTCTTGACAAGTATCTCCAACCCGTTCCAGTGGGTGTCAGAGGTGAACTATACATTGGAGGGGTTTGTCTTGCTCGAGGTTATTTGAATCGTCCAGATTTAAACAGTGAGAGATTTATCTCCAATCCCTTTGACCAAAACCCAGAAGCACGTCTTTACAAAACAGGAGATTTGGCTTGTTATTTACCAGATGGCAACATTAAATACATCGGCCGCATTGATAACCAAGTCAAAATACGAGGTTTTCGAATTGAATTGGGAGAAATCGAAGCTGTACTCTCTCAACATGCCAGTATTCGTGAAACGGTGGTTATTGTCAGAGAAGATACACCTGGAGACAAACGGCTGGTTGCATATTCTGTATCTCAACAAGAAAATCTTCTCGGTAGTGAACTGCGTACCTTCTTGAAAAATCGGCTCCCCATGTATATGGTTCCAAGTGCCTTTGTGTTCTTAGATGCCATGCCGCTAACGCCTAATGGGAAAGTAAACCGCCGGGCTCTACCTAAACCAGATATCTCAAGTATTCAATTAGGAACAGACTTTGTTCCACCTAGTAACCCTACAGAAGAAGTCATAGCTAACATCTGGTCCGATATTTTAGGGACAGAAAAAATTGGTATTCATGATAATTTTTTCGAGTTAGGGGGACATTCTCTACTCGCCACTCGAATCATTTCTCGATTAAATCAATCCTTCTCTACAGACTTATCTCTACAACACATCTTTGAATCACCCACCATCGAAAGTATTGCTGCTGTTCTAGCAACAGTAGGTCAGAAAACTCAAAAATACCAAGCCATATCTCCCAGGGAACATCGCAACACAGCGCCCTTATCCTTTTCTCAAGAGAATCTGTATTTCTTCGACCAGTTAGAACCGAATAGTTCTGTTTACAACATGCCTGAAGCATGTCACTTGCAAGGAGAACTTAACGTCAATGCTCTGCAAAAGAGTCTAGATGCCATCGTTGACCATCACGAAATTCTGCGCACCAATTATATTTCTGAAAACGGCACTCCCATACAAGTTGTCAACCCATCCCAATTCGCTGCACTGCCAATCATTGATCTCCAAAAGTATGCGAAAGAGAATCAAGACAATCACATACAAAAACTATTGGAGCAAGAAAGTCAGCGTCCCTTTGATCTAGCGACTGATCCGATGCTACGGGTTTGTTTACTGAAACTAGCACCGCAGGAGCATATCTTGTTGGTAGTGATGCACCATATTGCCTCCGACGGTTGGTCGATGGGTGTTTTCTGGCGGCAACTAACCCAACTGTATACAGCCTTCTCAAAAGGGCAGCAAAATCCTTTGACACCATCACCCATCCAATATGGAGACTACGCCTCTTGGCAGAAAAAATGGTTGTCAGAAAAAGCTCTTGCTCAGCATCTTAACTATTGGAAACAGAAGCTGGCAGATGCAAAACCAGTGCTAGAACTGCCTACTGATCGTCCCCGTCCGGCAGTTCTAACCTATTGCGGTGATAGTCAAGCCATCACTATATCCAAATCACTGACCCAATCTCTCAAACAGCTTTGTCGTCTAGAGGGAGTCACGCTATATATTGCCTTATTGGCAGCTTTCAAAATCCTACTCTACCGGTATAGTGGCCAGGCAGATATTATCGTTGGCTCGCCCATTGCGGGGCGTAATCGTGCTGAGGTTGAAGAATTAATTGGTGTTTTCATTAACTCCTTGGTACTACGCACTGATCTGTCTGGCAGTCCAAGCTTCAAGACGCTATTGGAGCAAGTCCGCTCAACTACGGTAGACGCATATACCCATCAAGATTTGCCTTTCGAAAAGCTCGTTGAAGAGTTAAACCCAGAACGTTCTTTGAGTTATCACAGTATATTTCAGGTCATGTTTGCACTTCAAGATACTACTGAAATATTGCAGTTCCCAGGTTTAGATTGGACACCCTTAGAACTCAAAGATAAAACAGCGTTACCTGAACTAACCCTATCTCTAGAAGAAAAGGAAGGGGGCATGTTCGGTTTCTGGAACTACAATACCGATCTGTTCGATGCTTCTACCATTAGTCGAATGTCTGAGAATTTTCAGACACTTTTAGACAGCATTGTCGCTGATCCACATCAAAATATTGCAACATTGCCACTCATATCATCGGCAGAGAAAACACGTCTGTTTAAGTGGAGTCAATACAGTGTAGAGGAACGAAAACAGAACGTTTGCTACCACCAGCTGTTTGAGCATCAAGTTCATCAAACCCCTCATGCGACAGCCGTTATTCATCAAGATCAGCAGCTAACTTATAAAGAGCTGGATAGTAAAGCAAATCAGTTAGCCCATCATCTACGGACTTTTGGCATTGGCCCGGATCAAATAGTGGGCATCTGCTTAGAACGATCCTTAGAAATGGCTATCGGCTTCTTGGGAATTTTCAAAGCTGGCGGTGCTTATCTGCCCTTAGATCCCCAATATCCCAGTGAACGATTGGCCTTCATGCTGGAAGATTCGCAAGCTCCTATTATTCTCACGCAAAAACATCTTGTCGCCACCTTACCTGCTCATCAAGCACACGTGATCTGCCTGGATGAAGATTGGTCAGACATTGCAAAACACAGTGAGTCACAACCTGCGAACCAAACGACCCAGGATAGTCTGGCATACATTATCTATACGTCTGGTTCTACCGGCAAACCTAAAGGTGTCATGATTCCCCATCGGGGCTTGGTAAACCATAACCTAGCGATGGCTAAACAATTTGAGCTGGGAGTAGAGGACCGCGTATTACAATTTGCATCCATCAGTTTTGATATTGCAGTTGAAGAACTGTTTCCGACTTGGTTGAGCGGCGCAACAGTGGTTTTACGTCCAGACAATATCATTTCTTCCATAAAAGCGTTTCTGGATTTTGTTGCCCACAAGCAAATCACTATCCTGAACTTCCCCACTGCCTATTGGCATGAATTAGTCAATGGGATGCAACAACTCAAGTGTGATTTACCTCCAGCAGTCAGGCTAGTCGTTGTTGGTGGGGAAAAGGCTTCAAACTCGGTATATGCCATCTGGCAGGAGTTAGTAGGTGAACGCTGTCGTTGGTTAAATACCTACGGACCCACTGAAACTTCTGTAACCGCTACAGCTTATGAACCTGGTATTGACCTAGAGAACGATAGTCATACAACGGAGATTCCGATTGGTCGTCCCATAGATAACGTTCAGATTTATGTGTTGGATCAGCAATTACAATCTGTTCCGATTGGTGTACCAGGAGAATTACATATTGGGGGAGCAGGCGTTGCCCGTGGATATCTCAATCGTCCAGAATTATCAGACGAGAGATTTATCTCCCATCCTTTTAGTCAAGACCCCAACGCAAAGCTCTATAAAACAGGGGACCTCGTTTACTATCGGCCCGATGGAAATATGATGTTCCTCGGTCGAGGGGATGATCAAGTCAAGATTCGTGGATTTCGGATTGAACTTGGGGAAATTGAATCGGCTTTGGAACAACATCCCAATGTCAAAGAAGCCGTAATCTTGGCCCGGGAAGATCAGCCTGGAGACAAACGCTTGGTCGCTTATATTGTTGTGGAGCAAGGGCAATTGAGAACGGCCGAGATTCGACGCTATTTGAAGGAGCAATTACCGGTTTATATGGTGCCATCTGCATTTGTTATGCTTGAGGTTTTTCCACTGACACCTAATGGAAAAGTAAACCGCCGTGCTCTACCTGCTCCAGATTTATCCCACATTGAGGAGGATGACTCTTTTGTTGCGCCTCGAAATGAAATTGAACAAAAACTTGCTGATATCTGGGTTGAAGTACTTCAACTAGAAAAAGTTAGCATTCATGGTAACTTCTTCGACTTGGGAGGAAGTTCTCTACTAGCTGTTCGCTTATTTCAACGCATTGAGAAAATTTTCAAAGCCAGTCTTCCATTATCTGCCCTTCTACAAGCACCTACCATTGAACAGTTTGCAACCATACTTTCTCAGACAAAGGAGTCTATATCTTGGTCTTCCTTAGTACCTATTAATGCTAAAGGTACTAAGCCTCCTCTATTTTGTATTCATGGTGGCGGTTTTAATGTTCTCATCTACCATGATTTGGCTAAACACCTCGGGCCAGGCTATCCCGTTTACGGTTTACAAGCCCAAGGATTAGATGGATCTACGGTTACTCTCAGTAGCTACGAGGAAATGGCCGAAGACTATATCCACCATTTGCAAACTGTTCAACCACAAGGACCTTATTTTTTGTCAGGGGTTTCATCTGGAGGAAAAATTGCTTTGGAAATGGCTCAACAACTTCGTAATCAGGGACATGAGGTTGCGCTTGTGGCGATGTTTGATACCTCTGGCCCAGATATTGAAGATAAATTACTTCCTCCAATTCCTAGATTTTTCTCTGTAGTTCAGTACATCCTTAACTACACTCTTCCCCGTTTTATCAAAAAGCGCATGCAGGTTGGGCCTAAAGCACTCGTACATGATTCCATTATGGAGATTCGGAAAATCTTGAGCACAAAAGGTTCAACCCAGGTAACTGATGAGGCTGCAAGTTTGCCCTTTGAAGAAGATATTAGTAATGACATCAAAAATCTCCCTCAGGATATGAATAAGCTGGAAAGCTGGGTACATCGATTCCATTTGTGGGTGCTAAGGCGTTCACAGTTAGCCTATGCTGCTCCGGAAGTTGAAGTATTGGGACAGGGGGGGACCTTTTCTGATGTGGCTGAAAAACTCAAAGCTTCCCATTACAAAGCCTGGATGGCATACGAATGCAAGCCTTATGCTGGTAGTATCACCATATTTAAAGCCCAAGAACAGCTCCCAGGTTTCTACACGGATTCTAAGATGGGCTGGGGTAGCATTGCCCAAGGTGAAGTAGAAATTTATTCAGTGCCAGGCTACCATGCCGATCTGGTGAAATCGCCTGTACTTGCTGAAGGTGTGCGAGATTGTATTGATAAAGCCATGACAAAATATTCAATTTAAACTCGTTCTCAACAGATTGAGGCTCCCTGGGAATTAGCGTCGTGCTCCCCTAAATGTAGTGGGTCAGTTTAACGCCGGAAAGCTACTGAAGCTGGATCCCATCCTCTTCAATCGCACTATAGACATCCGGCGATACTAATCCCAACCAGGGATCAGAACTCGGTGTTAGGAATAGCTCGGCGTACACCTTCTCATTCAACTGCGACAGGGTGTCTGTTTGGTTTCTCTCCATAAACCACTGATGAAGACGCGAATGCAGCAGATACTCATTGCGAACTGTATCGATGGCCATGGCCCGCTCAAAGTTTTGTATCGTTTTTGCTAACTGCTCGGGAGAACGGTAGGCGCTATGCTTACTTCGCATTAACGACTGACTGTTTTGATCTAACCGAGCCAAATCGGCATGGAATGCTGCCAACTTTCCCCAGGTTTGGGGCTGAGTCACTTCCTGAAGTTGAGTGCGATTTTGGTTCACTAAGGTGGAGAGGCTCATGGCAGAAGAGACTAAGGGGATCTCGACCATGGCCTTACCCACAGCTATCGGTGCAGCATCCACTGCCGTAGGTGCATCGCTGGCAGGTAGGGCTCGGAGGGCGGGAATATCATCAATACCTGCGGTTTGTAAATCTTGTACCCAAGCCCCTTGAATGGCCTCCAGGCGCTGTTGATGATAGGTCTGCAATGCTTGTTGGCGATCTTGGCCTTTGAGGTCAGCTGTTTGCTGCCATAATTTTTCGGCTCGCTGCAACTGTTGGAGAAAGGCTTGGGGACCATATAAACCAGGTAAGGCTTCTAAAGGTTGCCCCTCAGCATCCAAAACGTAGTGAATACTATTGCCGGTCACAGTGCGTTTGAGTTGACGCCCATCGCCAAAATCGATAGTCATCACAGGGGCAGGTCGCACCGACTCCCAGTGCAACACAAACCGATCGCGTAAATATTTCGATACCTGGGCATTTGGATATAGGGCCACTCGAAAGAAGCGACTATTGGCACAGCTCAGTTCTTCATCTAAATTGCCCAATAGTCGCAAGGACAAGATCGGTTTATGACTGGCTTTCGCGGCAGCTTGAGCTTTAGCAAAATCTGTATGCCAGTAAAGCTGAGAGGCATGACAATCCCGTTGCTTGCATAGCGCATCCAGTTGTTTTCTCAGCGATAGAGCAGGCAAGACTGCCTGAAATTGCAACGCTTGAGCGTGGTCTTTCAAGAAGCGTTTGAGTCCAGCGGGACCTTGCGATCGCAAATTAGCAACCTGTTCAGTAGAACGAGCCAGTATAGGATCACCTACAGGTGGTGCCTGGGGTAATCCAGAGCTGGGATCCTGAGGAATAGCAGACTGGGCAGAGACCGATGACATCCCTAACGCCATTCCCAGACCTATCAATCCCCACTGAACTAGTACACGCATACCCTACAATCTCCATTGCCTCATTCCCTCTTCCATCTTGGCATGTCCATTCCCTAATGCCATCGGTGGGATTACTTGTGAGGGAGTTACTAAGGGTGGAGACGGGCCAATGCGATCGCTTAGCTTGCCAGAGCAGGAGCCGCCTCAAAAAACATTAAATGCTGCTGGGGTAAGAGGTTTTTCGTTTCCTTCCACATTAATCCCACACTCTGCATCTCTTTCCGGACCTGCTTCTGAGTCATTTTATGCAACGGTTTAATCATCACCAAAGGGTTCTCTGCCCGATACTCTGCCAAGACAACCCTGCCCCCAGGCTTCAACGCCTTGACAATCGAAGTCATCATTTCTCGGGGGAACGTAAACTCATGGTAAGCATCGACCATCAAGACTAAATCCACGCTCTGAGATGGTAGATTCACACTCGTCTCAGAGCCCAGAATAATATCTAAATTCTTGGCTTGCCGCTCCTCTTTGAAGTAACTCAGGATTTCTGCCATTTCTGGTTGGATATCAACCGCAAAGACTTTACCCTCCGGCAGTAGGGGAGTCATGCGAAAACTAATATACCCCGTCCCGGCACCCACATCAGCCACCACATCCGTGGGCTTTAGATCCAAGGCTTCGACCAAGCGTCGAGGCTGTTCACTGCTGGCACGCCCCGACCGTTCTAACCAGCCTGCGCCTTGATGCCCCATCACCTGAGCAATCTCTCGCCCCATATACACCTTGCCAATTCCATCTAGGCTATACCCGTTTTTTTCTTGATAAATCGCAGGCTCGGTATAAGCAACGCCTGAGGTGGGTAACGCCTCAGCACTGTTACACAGAACAGATCCCAATAGAACACTTCCCAATAGCCACAGCCCTACTAACATCACTGACAGTTGGGATACCCGATAGGTTAACGGATATGGTTTCGATAAGATGCTGGGTTTTGCTACCATGTGCGCTCCAAGTGATCCACTGCTGATACAGCCTCTAGCCTAGCGTGGCAAGCCCTTAACTGGCTCTGACACAAGCATCTTGTCTAGATGCTCTGTAGGTACCGCACAAAATTGCTCGTTACTCAAACAAAAAAAATCAGAATAATTCAAAATGATTGGCCCCCAATTGAGATCTTCCCATTTCTCTAGAGACGCGTCATCTGGGCAAATCAATCTCTATAATTGATGAGTATTAAGAGGTGATATTTGATTTTGGTAATCCATAAGCTGATATATATCAGGTCTGGGAAAAACTCTACTCTGTCAGACAGGTAAGGTTTCTACCCTTAAGATAGATATCTAGCGCTGTTGAATGTTGTTTGCTCCCTCTAAAGTGAGGACGACTCGTCATATTACTCCGTTGAAGATTTTCTCTGCTCTCTACAGGCTGACATTTTAGGAGCTTGTCTAATTTGCAGCGATTTCGAAAGCTAACACTTTGGTTATATCAGCGAATTGCCCTTATCCTAGTCATGCTGTTGTGCATTGGCACAGGTGTCGCTTTATCAGGGACCTTTGAATTATCTGCAGATCTAGTGGATGCCCAAGCCCTGCAACATGCTCGAGTGTCTGTCCATACCGTGAAGGAAGCGTGGTTTCTCTATAGCAAGGCGGTGGTGGGTCGGTTAGAGAATCTCGATACGGTTACAGCGAGCCCTGAGTATCATCAGGTTTCGGGAGGGATTCCTGTCCCAGCCACCTATACGATTGAACTCGGTGAACAGGTGAGTAAGGCTGGTGACGGTCTATCTTTCCGCTTATTTAGTGATTATCCATTTCCCAATCGCCAAACATCGGGAGGACCGAAAGACTTATTCGAGCAAGAAGCCTTAGACTATCTGAAACTAAACCCCACCAGTTTTTTCTATCAAAAAGAGAACAATAAGGATCGCCTCTTATTTCGCTATGCTGAGGCGATTCAAATGGAGCCCAGCTGCGTTAATTGCCACAACACCTGGCCAGGGAGTCCCAAAACAGATTGGCAGGTGGGTGATGTCCGCGGGATCATAGAAATCACCCAACCCATTGATGCCTTTGTGGCCCAAGCTCAAGATGGGTTAAGAAGTATTTGGATGACGTTGATTGTGATCGGCTGTCTGGCGCTAACCAGTCTCATTTTAGTGATTAGTTATTTGCAAAACGCAAATCAGATTTTGCACACTAAAGTGGCAGAGAAAACATCCGCTCTCAATCGACTGGCGCATCTCGATAGTCTCACTGAATTGGCTAACCGACGCTGCTTTGATCAAGTTTTGGAGCAGGAGTGGCGGCGGATGGAACGCCAGCAAAACCCCTTAGCGCTAATCATGTGTGATGTCGATTATTTCAAACGCTACAACGATGCCTATGGTCATCAAGCAGGAGATGATTGCCTCCAAAGGATTGCCCACGCGATCAATACCAATGTCAGACGAACAGGAGATTTAGCTACTCGGTATGGCGGTGAGGAATTTGCGGTGATTATGCCCAATACCAATCACTTCCAAGCGGGCAAGGTCGCAGAGCATATTCAACGGGCCATGCTGGCACTCCAGATTGAACACCATCACTCGGACATATCCGATCAAGTCACCCTAAGCATCGGGATTGCGAGTACCGTTCCCCAACCCACCTCTCACCCTACTGACTTGGTTAAAGCTGCAGATACGGCACTGTATGAAGCGAAGCTGAAAGGTCGTAACCAGATTATGATGAAACTCCCAGACCCCACGGGAAGTCAGCCCACCTAGCTTCTTAAGCTAACATTCAATGTTTTTTCTAGGGCGTCACGCACCTTCTGATGAATGGGGTTGACCTCTTCGTCCGTAAGGGTGCGATCGCACGCCTGATACAGCAACCGAAACGCCAAACTCCGCTGCCCCTCTGGTACATGCTCTCCCTGGTATTCATCAAACAGCTCAATGGCCGTCAGCAGAGACTGCTTGCGACCGCCCGCCGCCTTGCGAATGACTTTTTCAATCTCGGCAACGGTGACATCCTTAGGTATAAAGAATGCCAAATCGCGATCGGCAGCGGGATAGGTGGAGTACGTAGAAAACAGCGTCGCCTTTGTTTGCAGTCGGGTGAGCTGCTCTAGCAGTAAATCTAGATTCAGCTCAAAGACATAGACTGTCGGCAAGTCTCGCTCCTGCTGTACCTGAGGATGGATCTGGCCGAAATAGCCAAGCTTTGCGCCTTGAGAGACCAGGGCTGCCGTTCTCCCCGGATGGAGCCGCTGATCAGGACAATCAGATTGAAAGGTCACGGACAATCCCAACTGGCTTAGTACTCGCTCCAATAATCCCTTGGCTTCAAACCAGGTCATGGCATAGTCTTGATTGGCGGTGCGCATCCATTTGCCTTGGGCGGGGTCGCCCCCCAGAATGCCTGCAATGGCCCGAGCCTCTTTTAGTTTTTCGTCCTCTTTCCAGAAGACTTGACCGACCTCAAAGCCATTGAGCGCGCCATTGCCCTGCTCCCAATTCCGCTGACAGGCATTGAGTAGGCTAGTCAGCATTTCGGTGCGCAGAGCGGAGAACTCTACCAGTAAAGGATTTACTACGACCACTTGGTCATCCCCGCCAGGTTTGACCCAGGAATAGTGGATCAACTCAGTTAGTCCCACTGCCCGGAAGGCTTCTCTGAGTTTACGGGCTAAAGCATCCTGACTGGATAGGGTGCCTAGCTCGGTCTTCGCAGGCAAGGTTTCGCAGAAATTGTCATAGCCATACAGTCGAGCAATTTCCTCCACCAAGTCGATTTCTCGCTCAATATCGCTATGACGGTGAGGGGGCACCTTGACGGTCCAAGTCTCCGGTCGATCGGTGGGGGTTGTGTCGAAACTGAGAGATTTTAAAATCGGCAGAATATCTTTGGCAGTTAAGTCTGTGGGCTCACCCTTCTTACCTTTGACTTTACCCAAGACATGATTCACTCGATCCAAACGCAGTTCAATCGACCGTTCCAAAGACTTACGATGGTCGGCTCGCTGCTGAGCAACCACCTTGGCTCCTGTCAAATCCACCAACAACTGCAAGGCATGCAGGCATGCAGTTTCTAGCTGAGATTCATTGACTCCACGCTCGTAGCGGGCCGAAGCTTCACTGCGGAGGCTTTGACTACGAGCCGAGCGCCGAATAGTCAGAGAGTTGAATAGAGCAGCTTCCAGGACTAAGCGAGTACTGGTGTCTTTAACTTCAGTCTCTTCACCTCCCATTACGCCCCCTAAGGCCACCGGCTGATCATTAGCGGTAATCACCAGGGTTTGTTCCTTTAACTTGCGCTTTTGGCTATCTAGGGTCGTAAGGGTTTCACCTGCTTTGGCTAAGCGTACACCTAAAGTCAGGGGCTTTTTCTTCCCTAAAGCCTTCAGAGAATCTGCGTCAAAGGCATGAAGGGGCTGTCCCCACTCCAGCAGAATGTAGTTGGTAATATCCACCACATTATTAATGGGGCGAGTACCAGCGGCGATCAGTCTTTGCTGCAGCCAGTCTGGAGAAGGGGCAATGGTGACGTCTTCTAGTACCGTGGCGATATAGGCAGGGCAGGCTTCGGCATCCGCTAACTCCACTTTGATGTCTTTGCCGGAGGGAATATCCAATTTGGGGGTAGCAGGGAGTTTTAGCTTGGCCCCCGTCAGTGCCGTGACTTCACGGGCGACCCCAACCATACTCAGAGCATCGGCGCGGTTAGCGGTAGAGGTCAGATCTAAGATGACATCATCTAGCCCTAAGAGGGGACGGACATCATTCCCAACAGCAATGCTATCTGCTTCAAAGCTATGGATGCCGTCAATCTCGCTTTCTAAGCCCAGCTCGGTCAGAGAACAAATCATCCCGGCAGAGGGCACACCTCGGAGTTTAGCTTTTTTGATTTTTAAGTCCGGTGTGGGTAAGTAGGTGCCTAAGGTTGCGACAGGTACAAACAGTCCGGCTTTGACGTTGGGGGCACCACAGACAATTTGGGACGGCTCTGCTTCACCAATATCAACGGCACAAACGCGCAGTTTATCGGCATTGGGATGGGACTCACAGGTCAGCACTTTCCCCACCACAACACCATCCGCCCAAGTGCGTAAATCTTCGATGTCTTCGACTTCAAACCCGGCCAGAGTCAGCTGTTCTGCCAGTTCTTCAGGTGACAGATCGATATCGACTAGGTTCTTAAGCCAATTGAGAGAGATACGCATAAATTTGGTGCTATTTGAATATGGACGAGGCAGTTCAGATCAAGACTCAGTCTAGTGTACGGACTGAAATGATCAACTACGGGGCAAAAAAATAAGCTGATTGAAATCTACATCGCAGGGATTCCATCAGCATGACGCTTTGTCACGATCTCTATTGTGCGGTAATCGAATCACAGAGCGCAAACATTCTTGTTTTTCAATAACTTGTTGTTTGCCATAACCGTCAAATGACGGCTATGGGGCCTATCTCACTCCAGAGAGTTATAAGTATTTCTGGTGTATGAGGCCGTAGATAAAAAAAGGCGTATCCTTCTGGACAAGCAAACGTACAGAGAGAATACACCATGACTCAAGA
>NZ_JANQOY010000113.1 GCF_028285565.1 Acaryochloris sp. IP29b_bin.148 | reverse complement strand
AATGATAAACAACAATCGTAAAGATCCCTATATTAGGAGTATAGCTGGCTTATTTCGGTTCAGCCGCTCTACGCCGTTCTCAGAATCATACCGAATGTTTTGGTCTCTTGGGTTACAAGATTTAAAAAGAGTGCCACCATATCAAACTTGAAATTTGGTGATGGCTTAGCGAGAGCATCGGATTATTTTTCTTCGTTGGACTTATGGGCCTGGAGCCAGCTCCTCAAATCATTTAGGGCTGGTATCTCCCCATCCTGTTTACACTGTTCCAAATATCGATAAAAAATCGCTTTAGGAACCCAAGGGAAAGTGGGGCTGACCTCAACTTCTTGATATTGACGCTGAATAAGTTGAAAAATGCTGAGCGTTTTGCCATTGTAGCGCCAGAACTCTGGGACTCCCATCACTGCATAGAGGCTATTTTTATCAATATCTGTATGGGTGATATCAACCTCAATCACTAGATCAGGGGGAGGATCTTTTTCCAGATCAACGGTTCGTCCCCGTACTAACGCTTCATTTTGGATGTAGTAGCAGCGATCAGGTTCAGCTCCTTTGGCTAAATCCTGCCGACGAAGGGTCGTAGAGGCCATACTTTTGATGTTAAAACCACTTTCACTAGTCACAGCCTTGACAAAATCTCCAATAATGTCGCTGGGATTTTCATGGGCTTCCAAAGGAACCATAAATTCTAAAATTCCTTCGTCATAAGTGATGTGGGCAGCCCGATGTTCGCCAAACGCCTCCAAAATTTTCTCATAGGTCTCCCAACTCACGCTATGGAGGGTTAAACGCTGCTCAGCGGTAGGGGTGGGGATTACCCCATCAGTGGGTGGCAATTCAGTTTGAACCACAATCAAGCTCCTGATTGGTGGGATGTTTCGAGGATAAGCCGATGCAGGGAGTTTGTCAGCACGTCTTATCTCACGTTCCATAGCATCTTCAGACGCCCTCATCGATTACAACATAACACTCAGAAGATTTTCGAAGTCGACATTTAGGATGTCGATTTTGAGATAGTTGGTGTTTTCCTTTACCTCTCCAATCAAAAAGCCAGCTAGATCGATTTTGAAGCTGTACAATTTAAAGTACATGTACAGTTTTAGTTTCAAGCTATGGACACAATGACGTATACAGCGCTTCGCAAAAACTTGGCAAAAACGATGGATCAGGTCTGTGATGATCATGAGCCTGTGACAGTGACACGAAGCAATGCACGACCTATCGTTATTCTGTCGTTAGAAGACTATAAGGCTCTAGAGGAAACGGCTTATCTACTTCGAAGTCCTAAGAATCTCCAACGCTTGCTTGAATCAATTGCAGAGCTTGAATCAGGCAAAGGGATCGAAAAAGAGTTGATTGAATGAAGCTAGTTTTCTCTGAAAATGCCTGGGATGATTATTTGTACTGGCAACGTAAAAATCCCAAAATGTTGAAACGCATTAATAACCTAATCAAGGAGATTCAGCGTCAGCCGTTTGAAGGTGTTGGTAAGCCGGAACCCTTAAAGCACAACTTATCAGGCTATTGGTCTAGACGCATAACGGATGAACATCGAATCATTTACAAGGTTGACAATGACTTGCTAATGATTGCCCAACTTCGCTATCACTACTAAAGATTGACATCCATGCTCCAGACCGGCCCTAAGATCTTTGATATAGAAAGAGACAGGCTGGTCGGCAGGTCTCTCCATTCCCAATCTTTCTGAAAGCCGAGAATATTAATGTAGAAATCAATGCTTGCGTTCGGATTATTGACCTTGGGGATAGGGATAATGCTTGAAAATTTATGTTGAAGTAGTACGTAAACAACCTCAATAACTCTTCTTAGGATTTAGATAACAAAATCTGCATATTAATTGCAAATATGACACATTCAAAGTCAGGAAAAGCAGAAAACAGAAAACTTACCCGTTTCTAACGGATAACTTCAATCTTCGCCTGTTTCAGTATCTCTTTTTCTCCACTTATCTAGCTGAGTACAGCTCGGTTGTCCACAGAACATCTCTCTGGCCCAGTGTTCACAGTTGTATGATAGCTTGTTCCATACTCGTGTTTCTGTATTTCGAGACTTCTTAATTCTTTTCTCAACCTGGCTATAGGGAATAGTTTCAGGATGATGCTCCTTGACTATCCATTGTGGCTCATAGGATGTTTCATGAACGTATCCAAAACCTTTTTCTACAAGGCTATTTTGTGGTCTAATGGTTGATCCCGTAAAAAAATGAGCAACTCTGAAACCCTTTGCGCTTGGGATAACCACACCATAGTGATCGTAATTTCTATCTTTCTCATCTTTACAAGATATTGCTACTAAATCACCTACTTTAATCACTTTGCCATTCATGTCAGTAGTGTCTGGAACTTTATCAAGACGAGTGAGATAATCAGAAAGGGATAGTAGCTGTTTTTCAGTAGCTCTAAATGGAGATTCCACCCATTTAGGATTGCAATTTGGCACTAATTTAACAACTTCATCAAACTTCTCCTTTGCCCATTTCATATGCTTGACGAGAGTTCTTAGAGAGTAGATATGCTGCTCCTCATCTAGCTTATGAAATCTAGCATCAATATGTATATCCAAACATTTAGCAGCCCTCCTGCATACATCCAATATTTCTTTATCTCTGGTGTGTCGAACAATTTGGCTTAACTCATGACGGATAGTTCCGTTATGCAAATGTTTCTGAATCTCCGCTAAAAGATATAAAACTTTTGAAGGATTTGGACTTAAATATTGAGATTTTGACATTACCCTACCTTTTTTCTTCAGAGATCTGTTTATCTATCCCTATTCACCTTTCTTCGATTTATTTGATTTTTGCTTATGCTCCATTTCCTCGATTAGGGCTTCTGATATGATAGGAGCAACGGCGTCAACCACTTTTGAGGAGGTAACACCAACTTTAATGGCAGAAGAAATAGTTTTAGAATTTATAGAAGAAGACATATTTTTATATTTACCTTTTTTTAGAACAAACCATTTAGAAGCCTGAAGCTAGAGATATTAGGTAAAACCCATCAAGCATCCCTATGTAGCTAAATACATATCTAACTACTAGTATTCCCAGATCTAATGATTTTTTGACGCAATTTGGTATCAATTCCAGGATTATCCGAGAAGAAAGACATCCTAATTATCCCTAGACATTTTTTTACTAATTACAGTACTCTAAATAATTTATAAAGTTATCCTGAATCTGCCCCTAGAACTTGCATGAAGTAACCAGAGCGTACCTTAAACAGATTCTCGTCATTTACGTTTGCCAGATAAGTATTTTTTAGTCCTCAATAGCCTATAGGGGTTAGAAATGCTCCAACCATTTGGTCAATTTCTTTTGAGATCGCAAATAGTTCCATCTCTCGCCATCTCTTACCTATAATTTGGAGACCAATCGGCAAACCACGCTGAGTTTGCCCCACTGGAATCACTACAGCAGGATGGCCACTCAAATTGAAGGGGATGGTATAAGCGCCATTGGCAATGCTATGGGGATAAGATCGTCCGGCTACCTCAATCGCACTCCAGGCAGGACAATGGGGGAACGCAGGCGTGGCGGCAACAGGCATTAGCCAAGCATCCCACGGTTCCAAGGCTTGATCCATTTGAGCGGTAAACTGCTCTCGTTCGGTCAGCGTTTCGAAATAGCCCTTTAAGCTAGGGTTAAGCAATTCCGGTAAAAAGCGACTGAAATTCCCCAACTCTCGCAGAGGTTTCTCGCCTTGAGTGGCGGTGCGAAAAAGTAGTGTCAAACTACGGCGAATCGTATACCAATCTTTGGGTTGAGCATAGTTATTCACATAAGCGGCCATGCGGCCATAGAGGGTCCAGATGTGCGACAGATCAAACGCTGGAGGTCGCCACTGTTCCAGCGACATGCCAGCTTGCGTGATTTGTTGTGTGATCGCATGCATCATCCCTTTAATCTCTGGATCAACTGGAATTTCTGACCACTCATCTATCCAGGCCAGCTGCAACGCCTGCTTAGACTGAACGGGGGGCTGATCCAGGGGAATAGGCGGAACGTCCAGACGGCGAGGATCTGCCCCGGCAATCAGGGAGAAGCAGAGGCGAATATCTGCTAAGGAGCGGCCAAAACAGCCGATCGTCATCATTTGCCTTAGACAATAGGGCATCCCAGGGACTTCAGGAATGGCACCCGCCGTAGATATCCGGCGATCCGTCGGCTTTAACCCATAAACCCCACAAAAATGGGCAGGCTGACGAACTGACCCGGCAAAATCATTGCCAATGTCCAGGGCTGACAGTCCCGCCGCCACTGCTGCTGCACTCCCGCCTGAACTCCCCCCAGCCGTATAGTCCAGGTTCCAAGGATTATTCACCTGAGGGAAAAGGGAATTCGTACTTTGGTAATCTGCCGCCAGTTCGGCCAGATTGGTTTTGCCTAGTAGGATGGCCCCTGCCGCTCGCAGTCTAGACACAACGGTGGCATCTTGAGAGGGAACATAATCTTTGAGGGGAATATACCCTGCGGTGGTTCGCAACCCAGCCGTTTCAAAAATATCTTTGATCGTAATAGGAACCCCATGGAGTGGTCCCCAGTATTCACCGTTGGCGAGGGACTGATCGGCCTGTTTTGCTTGAGCGCGGGCACTTTCTTGATCCAGGGTGCAAATGGCATTCAGATGAGGGTTATGTCTAGCAATTTGAGCCAAATATGCTTCCACCATCTCAGTCGCCGAAACCGTGCCTTCACGAATCAATCGAGCCAATTGATGGGCAGGTAAGAAAACTAAGTCACGCATGGGGATAAGATCTCCGCACGGGTTGATACCGTCAATCCGATGGATATTTAGTTAACACTATTAACTAATTGTGATTATGGCAGATCTACAGCAACGATTGCTCAACGATTGTTACGGGCAAGATCGGGACACTCGCAGACACTGGTACTCACCTGCCGCAAAAGCATATCAGCAGGTCAGACCGCGATATCCCCAAGCCTTACTAGATCAGGTAATGGAGATTGCCCAGCTTTCATCGTCATCCAGGCTGTTAGAAATTGGTTGTGGACCTGCGATCGCAACCCCTGCCTTTGCCCAAATTGGCTGCTCCATTACGGGTATAGAGCCCAACCCAGACTTTTTTCGGTTAGCTCAACAGACTTGTCAGCCTTACACCAATGTGGCGCTACACCCTTGCTTATTTGAAGAATGGACGCCGGAACCAGAACCATTTGATGCGATACTGGCAGCCAGCTCGTTTCATTGGGTAACCCCCGACATCGGTTATCCCAAAGCGGCGGCAGCGTTACGGCCAAAGGGACATCTGATTTTGCTGTGGAATAAAGAACTTCAGCCCTCAGCCGACATCTTCTCCCAGCTTTCCCCCCTGTATAAACGATATGCTCCCACCCTCAACCGCGCCTACGAAAACCAGGCAACGCAAATCGCGATCCTGAAGGATTTAGGACAGATGGTCGTTGAGTCGGGTCACTTCAGGGCGCTTGAGGCTGGATGGCAAGTCGTTAACGTCAGCTATTCCATCGATCAGTACCTGCTGTTGCTCACTACCTATTCGCCCTATTTGAAACTAGAGGCTCAGCAACGACAGAACTTATTCCAGGGGTTGCGTCAGAGCTTAGAAAGCAGCGGTGATACGGTGGCGCTGTCCTACATTTCAGCCTTTCATATTGTCCAACCCTGTTAACACGTTATGGGACGACCGAAGAAAGAACATTCCCTGTCTCGCCAAGACGTGATTGCAGCAGCTATTGCCGGTATTGACCAAGACGGTGCAGCAGCCCTCGGGGTCAGTCGCGTGGCCCGTCGATTGGGCATTAAACCCCCGGCGATTTACAAGCATCTAGAGAATGGTGCCGCCTTACAGCGGGCTACCGCCATCACCCTCTGGGAACGATATCTGACCGAATGCCAACAGACGCTGGCTGATCGCCCCATAACAACGGATTTATTGAAGCAGCTCGGGCACTTTACCCGCAACTTTGCCAAAACCTACCCTGGTCGGTATCAAGTGATGATGCAAGTTCAACTGCAACCTCAGGATCCAGAACCCTCCGTGATCATCCACAAGCTTTTGGCCTTTCTGCGCCAAGCCCTTAGTGACTATACCCTTACGGACACTCAACTGATTGATGTGATGCGTATGGTGAATGCCGCAATTTATGGTTTTATTGCCATTGAACAAGCGGGATTGATGACGATAGAGCGCTCTCCAGACGAGAGTTATGAAGTGATGTTAGCGGGATTGCTAAGTGCGATCGCAACGATTTCTAAGAACAGTGAGTAAGCTCTCACCATTAGTCTTCACATAAAGGGGTACCATCACTCGATGCATCTGTGGCCGTTCCAATCCGCAAGCGATGTCCATCAGGATCTGCGATATTCATTTCTCTTATCCCCCAAGCAAAATTGGTGGGTACTTGTCGAATATTGATCGCCCTATCTTTATATATTTCGTACAGAGCATTGACATCATCAACAAAGATTGACATCCATACCCCAGGCGAACCCTGAGCCCCTTGACATAGAAAGAGACGAACACTGTCTCTCGATACTGAAACGATAAATATAAGGGGCCTCTACCGCAGTGGAATGACCGTAAGAAGGAATCAGGTGTAAGTCAATCGCTAATTAGTGACGATGGTTGAATACTTTGGATGGCAATTGGCAGTGCAGTACCGCGTATAGTTATGTTGCGGCAGGCCGTCGAGAGAGCAGCCCCCACCCTAAGCTTATCAATCCCAGACCGAAGATAACAGCTCCGGCTTTTGCAAAGAAGATCAAGCCAAAACCACTGAGTCCCACACCAAAAATAAGCGCTCCCACAATCGTCAATCTTCCAACCCAAGCTGGAATGCAACGAGTGCGATACAGTTCAAAGCTCAAAATTATGTAGCCGAGAATGGTCAATAGTCCAACAGCTGGCAACGCGAAGGCAGCCGAAGGCATAGTGTTGCCTGCACCATACTTTTCAAGCACAGCAGGAAAGTCTATCACCAGTGTTGGAAAAATAAACGTTTCTGCATAGTCCAGCCCACCAGTCAAAAATAAACCAACAACACCAAGGCAAGCACCAAAAACGCCAAGAGCACTGCTAGTGGGGTTGCCTAAATATCGAGCCAATGCTGAGAAAACACTAAATATCCCACAGAGCAGAGATAGTAAAAAGGCACCATGAATCATGACCCAGAAAGGACTCGACACGACCTCAAGGGTGAAGGGTTTTTCAGGATGTAGTCCATAAGAAAATATCAACAGGAGTCCCGCAGGTATGAATAGAAAATTACCCAGATTAATAAAAGCGGGTTCCTTCTTAACCTGATTAATGGGAGTGATAGGAGTTTGAGTGTCAAAGGTCATCGGAGGTATTCCTTTTGGAGAATTGAGGCATCATCATTAACTAGAAAAATTTAGCTAGCGTTCTCAGGGGAAAATAAATCAAATAGATAAAAATTTTTGCAAGCCAGGATTATACGTTGATGTGAGTTTATCCATCAAAGAACCTATTTTTAAATCAAAAAATATTCTATTTTTGCAGTTTAATTAACAGCACTATGCAAGTAAATAGTATTAGCCAGCAAATTACATTTTATAACTCTTCTCTTATAAAAAAACATTCTTAATATTAGCTTTTTAAACGTGCCAGCAAAAAAAATATCTCAACCTTTTGCAGAAAATAAAATCCTTAGCTATGTCCATAACACTAAGGAATTCAATAGTTTCATCAATTTATGCTCTTTAAGTTATAGCTCTTGCTATATAGAGATTTTAAGCTAGTTATATCTAAAATTTCCTGAGGTATGCTTAAGGTGACAGATATTTTTCTTTAATTCAT
Organism: Acaryochloris sp. IP29b_bin.148; assembly: GCF_028285565.1. Classification (GTDB taxonomy): domain Bacteria; phylum Cyanobacteriota; class Cyanobacteriia; order Thermosynechococcales; family Thermosynechococcaceae; genus Acaryochloris. The sequence continues at coordinate 54,782 of NZ_JANQOY010000113.1, read as the reverse complement.
TTCCTGAAGATATTTCAGGTAGATGATCTAAGCTAGGCTTCTTCAATATTTAGCTAGAGGATAATAGACCTATTTGGAGCATGATTAAAAACAGGTAAAAACGTTAATATACCGTCTTTTAAACAACACTCTTTAGGCAGAAATTTATATCAGTGTTTGGAAGGGGGGAAGTCCGATTCTACTGTTCGAGCCACTTTTGTTACCTTCGGAAAAAGTAGCTGTATTCAGCAGACATCCATAAACAAAAGTCAGCTTCATCCAGAAAATATAAGTCAATCCTTCCGGAAGTAGCAGCCCATCGCAACATTTCTAGATCGACTTGATGGATAGCGCCACTTTTTGCGAGCATTTCTCTGAGATACCCCGAACTTAAGGTGACTTGGCATTCATCGGCAAGCCTTTGAGCAATCACACATCGGGGTTCACTCAAGCGCAACTCACCGGATGATAAATCCATCCGGTGATAGAGGTAGCAATGCCTCGAACGATATAAATGGCTAAGCGGGTACGGCTAACAGTTGATCTGCTTGCTTAACGGTTTCGAAGAAAAAGGCGGCATTTTCCTCTGGCGTGGTGGGCAGAATGCCATGACCGAGGTTCATAATGTGACCTTTGTTGCCGGCCTTGCGAATCGTGTCTAGGATGCGATCGCGAATAAAATCCTTCGACCCAAACAGCACACCCGGATCCATATTCCCCTGCACGTTCATATTTGGCCCTAAACGCTTGCGGGCATCGGCCATATCGACCGTCCAATCCACACTGATAATATCGGCACCAGACTGGGCCATCCGCTCTAGCAAGCCAGCACTACCGCTCGCCAAAAGAATCAGTGGCGTATCTGGATGGCTTTCCTTTACCTGACGAAAGACTCGCTGCTGGTAAGGAAGGGCAAAGGCTTCAAAGTCGATGGGACTGAGTTGACCCGCCCAAGAGTCGAACATTTGCACCACCTGAGCACCGCAATCAATTTGGTAGCGCATATAGGTTGCGATCGCATCGGCGATCTTCTCCAAAAAGGCATGCAGAATAGACGGATCATCAAAGGCCATGCCCTTAATAATGGAGTAATGCTTAGAGCCTTTCCCCTCAATGGCGTAGGCGGCTAAGGTCCAGGGAGCACCCACAAACCCTAACACCGTCGATTGATTACCCACTTCTTGGCGCAGGGCCGTTAAAATTTGGCGAATAAACGGTAGGGACTCCTCCGGTTCCAAAGCATGGAGATCATTGACCTGTTCCAGAGTTCGAATCGGCTCTTCAATAATCGGTCCCTTACCTTCGGCAATATCCATCTTGATGCCAATGCCCGGTAATGGGGTGACGATATCTGAGAAGAGAATCACACCGTCCGGCTGAAAAGCACGCCAGGGCTGTAGGGAAATCTCAATTGCCACTTCAGGAATCTCGGAGCGCTCTCGAAAAGAAGGATACTTTTCCCGTAAATCTCGATAGGCCTTCATATATCGACCCGCCTGTCGCATCATCCATACCGGGGGGCGATCCAGCACTTCCCCACGGGCAGCCCGCAAAAGACGTGGGACATCTTGGGTAGATCCAGCCATCTGTACGTTTTACTCCTAACTTGGTCAAAGATAAGGGGGCGAATTACATCCACCACTCAATCCGAAAGCAGTGCATACCGTTTCAACCTGCTTGCTGGATCTAGTTTAGGATTAATTGGCTACATTTTTGGATTTGAGTGGCGGTAACCAAAAAAGTCAACCCGGTAATCCGAAATGGTTACACCCACCTGCGCTTCAATTTGAGCAATCAGTTCCGATGGTAATTCAACCTGAATGTCAATGATTTGATCGGTGTCTAAGCAATTCATGTGACTGTGGGAATGGCTTAAATTGCCGTATAAGCGCCCATCCGATCGCTCCACACATTCAATAATCCCCTGTTGAGAGAGCGCCTCCAAATTCTGGTAAACCGAGGTATGGCCAATGTCTTTCCCCGCCTGATTGAGCCGATCATAGATTTGTCGGGCCGATAGATGTTCTTCCACTTGCCAAAGCAGCTCCAAAATAGATCGCCGTTGCCGACTTAGACGCATGCCCAAGGATTGGCATTGGTCAATGGCATCTTCTAAGGAAGTGATTGGTTTGGCGGTGGTCTCAGGCTCAACATCAGACACGCGTTACACCCCAACACTAAACAACGATTTCGAGCTTTAATGGGTCAAGGAAAACCTAATTTGAATTCAAATCGTTAAGACAGAGTTGAATATCATCTACGTTTGACAACCCGTCATACTCAACCTCAGCTCAATAGCGCAAGCAGGACTGAGCTGCATTGCTATTCTCTACCTATCATACCTAAACCCGAACCGATTCCGCTTTATTGCCGTTCCCGCCCTTCCAAGTTGCTCCCGATTATGACTGAAACAATTGTCCTCAACGCCTCCCATATTGACCGCTTAGACTTATCCCCCATTCGTCCCCTCTTGGAGACTTGGCTTGCCGATGATATTTTGGCCCATGAGCAAGCACTCACCTTTCAAATCGACTATCCCCAACCCCCTGTTGCCCAACAAGAATGGTCTGAGATCCCAGAAGTGCGCTTGTGGTTTATTCGCCTAGACAGTCTCTATCCTTGGTTACCATTACTGCTGGATTGGCGATCGGGAGAACTGGTCCGCTATGTTGCCATGCTGGTGCCCCACCAATTCAGTGAACGAGAAGGCATTCTCTTCAATCCCCAAGCCTTGGATATTTTGATCATGCACAAGGTCTTTGTGATCACCCGCTGGCTGCGCGCCTTGGGGAATAACAGTAATGTCAAAGTGATCCAGATGGCGGAAATGTTTGGCTATGAGCTAGACAACAGTATTTTTGACCTGATTCAAGCACATCCTGACTAAAAGATAGTCCTATCTAGCACAAACTCATTTGCTATATTTTAGGCATCAATATCTATCGCGAGCACGCCTTCGGAACACATCGGTGGGGTATATAGTTGGTGGATGAGAAACAGAGTGACGAGACAGTCCTTGAACCCGTTGCAAAGGTAATAGAGTACGCAATCAATCATCTATCAGAAAAAGAGTTAATTGGGCTCAATCGAAGAATACGGCTCTTTCGAGTTTGTATGAGTATCCTTTTTGCCTCGACTGTGATGATTTACTCAACCCTCTATGGTGAATCTGACTCATCTATCACGGATAATATTATTTATATCAGCACATCTAGCGAGACAAGCTGGCATCTTTACCAAATATTCGTTCTTTTTGCTGTATTAATGCCTATATCTATCATTTACTTTTTATCACGGGCTATTTCTTCTATCAGTTTGTCAACAACAATCAGTCGCAAAGTTCAAGCTGAGGTTTATCCGTTTTGGGTGGAATTCTTAATCGTTTTACTACCGTTCACTCTTACTTGTGTTTTTTGGGCAACCTTTGGCTTCGACATCCGCTAGTGCTTCCATGTGCTGATACAGTTCACAGATATGAGGTTAAACGGTTATGAAAAGAACTTTGTTGGGGAAAAAATTACTTCCACAAAATCAATAAGGTAAAGATAGTTGGTAGATGAGAAAAAAAGTGACGATACAGCTCTTGAGCCAGTTGCCAATACGATAGAGTGCGCAATCAATTATCTATCAAAGAAAGAGTTAATTGAGCTGAATCGAAGAATACGGCTCTTTCGAGTTTGTATCAGTATCCTTTATGCCTCGATTTCTCTGCTTACAGCCCTTTACCATAAACCTGGCTCATACACTGAGTATGTTATTCATATCAGCGCATCTAGCGAAATTCCCTGGCATATCTTTCAAAAATTAGTGCTTTTTACAGTTTTAGTGCCTCTAGCTATAATTTACTGGTTATCGTTGGGCATTACCTTTGGCAATGTCGTAACAACAATCAGTCGCAAAGCTGAAACAAGGATCTATCCAGGTTGGGTGGAGATATTAGTCATTTTCTTACCTATGCTTCTCACGATTACGTTTTTGGGAGGCTTTGGCTTCGACATCCTCTAGCGATTCCATGACCCTAGGGAATTTAATTTACACTCACTGCTAGAGAACTTTGAGCCAATTACTGAATTAGCAGGATGGGGTTGAAGGACTTTATGATAAGAAGATCTAGACGGATCTCCAGGGGGCGATCTCAGATTGTATGGAGTCCGTTCGGTATAGATGAGTCCCTTTGGAAATACTATTAAAGTACTTACGCCCCTGCTTGAGTTTATATGTACGACGATATCCCAGAAGCCAATCGGCAGAGAGTTCCTGCCACTTCACCCGCTCGCTCCAACTCCACCCTTCTGATCGGCATCGGCGGTGGAATCGGACTTTTAGCGCTGGTCTCTGGCGCCTTGTTGGCCATGGGCGTTTTTAAGACCCAGCCGTCCCAAAGCAAAGCCGAAACTGAGGCATTGCCGAATAACACCTCTGCGGACGCGTCCAATACCGATACTCAAGCTTCACCGGATACCACCCTAGGACATTTTGCCTACAAAGTGGCTCCTGAGACTGAGTTGCAATCGATTACTGCAGATGGCCGAATTCGACTCCGAAATGCTGCGGCTCAAGCCTACCAAAAAATGTCTAAGGCAGCCGAGCAGGATGGCATCCAATTATTGCCACTGTCTGGATTCCGCACGGTAGATGATCAAAATCATTTGTTCTTTAAGGTGAAGGAAGAGCGGGCTCAAGGGGCACAGCAGCGGGCCAAAGTCAGTGCGCCTCCTGGACGGAGCGAACATCACACGGGCTATGCCATGGATATCGGCGATGCCACTCAATCAGCGACCCATTTGAGTGTGGACTTTGAGCAGACTCGGGCCTTCAAGTGGCTGCAAAAAAATGCACCCCGCTATAGCTTTGAGTTATCCTTCCCAAAAGGGAACGTCCAAGGGGTGAGTTATGAACCCTGGCATTGGCGCTATGTCGGTGACAGCGACAGCTTGGAGACGTTCTACAATGCCCGCAACTTGAAATCCTAATCCTGATGAATCAAACCCCTCTCAATGCGATCGCACTTTTCGTTGCCCTGCTTAGCGGTTCGATTCTGGTGGGTCCCATACTAAACATCGCCCCAGAAATTCCCTTTGCCTTAGCCGCTATGATTCTGGCGTTAGTGGTGGCTGACACCTTTGGGTTTCAAGGCAAAGGCATGACGCTGTTCTTAGATGGGTTTGCCCGGTTGTCTCCCCAATATCGCCAGCGGGTGATTCACCATGAAGCCGGACATTTTTTAACCGCTTATTTACTGGACCTGCCGATTACGGGCTATACCCTAACAGCCTGGGAAGCGCTGCAACAGGGGGGCGGACAAGGGGGCGTTTGTATTGAAACCCCGGTCGATTTTTCTGAGACGAGTGCTGCAGAACAGGTCGAACGCTATTGCACGGTTTGGATGGCGGGGGGCGTTGCTGAAACGTTTATCTACTCAGAAGCAGAAGGCGGCAAAGACGATCTGCGGCAACTTCGACGCACTCTAAACCGACTCCATATGAATGTAAAAATTCATGAGCGCCAAGCAGGGAACCGGGCTCGACTGATGATTCGCTCCAATTGGGATGCTTACGAAGCCCTAGTTCAGGCCATGACTGACCGCAAGTCGGTGGCGGAATGCTGCCAAATTCTGGAGCAGCACTCCGCGGTTGCAGCCTAATGTCTAGGCCATCGGCCCGTGTTGAAGCGGTTCAGGCTCCCATTATTCCCATTATTGGCGATCTGATTCGCCAGCATCCTGGCACCCTATCCCTCGGCCAGGGAGTGGTGTCCTATGGTCCTCCCCCAGAAGCCTTAGCGCAGGTGGCGACCTTCCACCAAAATCCAGGGGTACATCTCTATCAGTCAGTGCAGGGGATTCCGTCGTTGGTGGATGCGATCGCACAAAAGCTAGAAGCCGAAAATCAATTGCCCTTAGCCAGCCAGGACCAAATTATGGTGACGGCGGGGGGCAATATGGCGTTTATGAATGCCGTCCTCGCCATCCTTGATCCAGGGGATGAGGTCATTCTGCAAACTCCCTACTATTTCAACCATGAGATGGCAATTCGGCTGGCCAATGGTCGGCCTGTCTGTGTCCCCACCGATCAGCAGTATCAACTCCAGCTCGATCAAATAGAAGCGGCGATTACGGAGCGGACGCGAGCCATCGTCACGGTTTCTCCCAATAATCCATCGGGAGCGGTGTATTCGGCGGACGATTTGCAGGCGGTCAATCAATTATGTGTGGAACATGACCTGTATCACATTAGTGATGAAACCTATGAGTATTTCACCTATGACGGGGTAGAGCATATTTCCCCGGGGCATTTTGACACCCAACAAACCCATACGATTTCTATATTTACCCTCTCGAAGGCCTATGGATTTGCCAGTTGGCGAATCGGCTATATGGTGATTCCTTCACATCTGCAAGAGTCACTTCAGAAAATTCAGGATACGTTGCTGATTTGCCCACCAGTGGTGTCTCAGTATGCAGCAGTTGGTGCATTGCAAGTGGGGAGAAGGTATTGTCATCAGCATTTGGCGACCCTGACAGACAAACGAAATCTGGTACAGGAGGCACTTCTGCCGCTTGAGAAGGTGTTTGCACCTACCAGTTCGGGAGCGTTTTATGTATTGATCAAGGTGGATTCTGACTTACCCGATCGAGTTTTGGTAGAGCAGTTGATTCGGGAATATGGGGTGGCGGTTATTCCAGGTAGCGCCTTTGGGATGGAGTCGGGTTGTTATCTGCGGATTGCTTATGGCGCTTTGGATAAAGCGACCCTGACTGAAGGATTGAACCGATTGGTCAAGGGGTTGAGTGGAATCGGCGCCAATTAAAACCTAATGCTCTGAAACGTTGCAATAGCCACTGTCAAACGGATGGGTTAGAAGGCAATACTCGCTAAGATAGAAACACCTTCAGCAGCTTGCAAATCATCCTATGAATTCCACTCACCTACTCACTCGCATTACCCAAGTATCGGGTCAGTGTGGGGGGCGTCCTTGCATCAGAGGAATGCGGATTAGAGTCTCCGACATATTGGAAATGTTGGCAGAGAATGTCACAACTGCTGAAATTTTGGAAGACTTTCCTGATTTGGAGATGGCAGATATCCAAGCCTGTTTACTGTTTGCAGCACGACGGACTGACGTTCCCCAACTAACCGCATGAAGATTTGGGTAGATGCTCAACTTCCACCCTCTTTAGCTGAGTGGTTGTCAGCGACCTTTGACGATGTAGAAGCTGCAGCTCTGCGAGATTTATCCCTAAGAGATGCTCAAGATATTGAAATTTTTGAAGCAGCACGGGCTAAAAATGCAGTAATTATGACGAAGGATAGCGATTTTATTGATTTAGTCGATCGCTTGGGAACACCTCCTCAAGTCATATGGTTAACCTGTGGAAATGTCACAAATCGAAGTTTACGACAATTGCTAACGGCTGCTTTACCAAATGCTTTAGAACAGCTACAAAAAGGGGAAAATATCGTAGAAATCAGTAAAATATCCGAGGTTACTTGGGACGGCTGAATTTCAAGGTAATTCCGCCCGTATTCCCCAGCTTACCGCCATTACCCACTAGACTCAGCTGTCCTTCCGCATTGATTTCAACTTTCAGCTCCACTTCCTCCAGCTGCATCTGCGTTTGAATTTCTGATTGGATAAATTGCTCATCCACCACCTGCATCATGTTATTCATCTGTTTCCTGAGCAAGGCCACATCTACTGGTACTCGCTTACGGGTAATCGACAATAGTTTTTCTGTTGCCCTGTCTACCCCATCACGAAAGGTCGGTCCGGTATAACCAGAATCACGACTGCCAGGTTCCACAGCCGCTTCAGCTTCTGCGACCACCCAGAGTTCAATTGTGTCAGACATATTCTTGACCACTCGCTTAACCGTCAGAGACGACATTTCTTCCAGTTTGAACCCATAACCAAACGCACAACCACCGGAGAATTTTGGGGCATTTTTTAGGATAACCCCTCCCACACTGCCAATCATCGACCACCCTTCAACATCAGCACCTGGCACTCCCATCCTTTGCAGGAATTCCAGAACCAATTCGCTGATATGAATTTTATTTCTTAGTAAGAGTCAATGCTCCCTTCGCTAATCTGACCTTCGTTAAATTGTTTATTCAGAACCATAGGGCCAACATCATCCCCAGTGAAGCTTTTGGCAAGGCAGCCAATCCACATAGCCTACGACATTTTAGTAGAAAAGCGCTATATCAGCTCATTTAGGGGATTGAAGGAGAATTAGGCCAGAACTATACCCAATAAATCTGTTCTTCAGGGAATATAGCTATCTCTTACTTAGAAAATATTCGTCAAAGCTTAAAGCTAGACCAATATAAAAAATAGCAGAAGAATTTAGCTATTTTATTCCAGAAAATATTATAAAAGAGCGCATTTTTCTCATCTCACACACAGAATTTTGCAAATATTTTCAATAAGGGAATAATATCCTATCCCAATATTTGTATTTAAAGCTACAACGCGGCTATCTCCCTAAACTCTACAGTTACTGGCATCTTTAAGATGTCTGTTCCCCAATCATGCCTGATGAAACAATCCTTTGCTGGGCAAGAAAATTCTCCTTCATAGCTTCAATCATCAACACGAGCCTCCTCCACACTAAAAATCTTATATATTTTAGTTTTTTGCCACAAAAAACATCTATTTCGTGTTTTTGTGGTAGAAGATCATGTCATAAATCGAGTTGTCAGCAACCGTGCTCAGCGCTGTTGAGTCCCTTCAGAAATCGATTTTCCTATCCCGCTCGCACTAGGAACAGCACGCTTTTCCTCCCCCGTAGATGCTTTTCAAAGGGAATTCTCAGTGCCGCAGTCATTACTGGACTATCGTTAGGAAGCGGATTCAATCTGACTCAACCCGGTGCTCACATCCCTACACCGCTCCCCGTAGGAGGTGTTTTGCCCAAATCGACAACTACATTGCTCGATATATTGCTGAACCAGATCGGGCGTAAGCAATGGTTCGATAATCGAGGTGGCTCTCATCCGCTTTCTAATTTCCCCAGTTCTGCCTTGCAGGGGTTTTGCCATCCGCTCAAAGGGAAGGGCTTCTTAAGTCAAGGACCCCGAGGTATCACTCACAGAGGGCGCATGGAATATGCCTATGACTTTGGTGTGCCCATCGGTATGCCCGTCTATGCCATGCAGAGTGGCAAAGTCATTGGTCTTCGCGATGCTTACCCTGACAAAGGGGGTAAAAAGCAGAATGCCGATAAGTTCAACTTTATTTGGCTAGAACACGACAATGGGGTTCGATCGGCTTATATCCATTTGCAGCAGAATTTTAGGCGGAGAATCCCGCTGAGGGTAAATGATCGAGTGAAAGCAGGACAGCTGATTGGTTATAGCGGTAATTCTGGCTGGAGTACAGCCCCACACTTACATGTCGAAGTTCATAGCAGTAGTGGTTCTGCCTTCGGTCAAACTCTACCCTTTGTGATCGCCGCTAAATGTGATTCAAAATCGATTGCTAAGGCTGATTAATTTTAAGAGTCTGATTGATAAACCGTTGGCCTGATTTGAGGTTTAGGCTGAGGCTGTAAGCTGCGCAAGTATAAACGACCAACGGTCAACACAAAGATGCCATAGGACAGAGCTTGAACCAGATAAATATGATCGCGATAGCCAAAGAGCGCTTTAAGGATCAGGCCTGGAAATTGATGATCAGATAAGAAGTGGCTAGTGTCCCACAGTTGTGGCCCCAAGAGACAAGAGTCTTGGGCAAAACACAAACGAGTAGGAGTTGTTGCGATGTGCTCCCAGGCCAAAACTGCAGCATCCATATTTTTGCAAACGGATACCACCAATCCAGAGACAATCAGCAGCAAGAAAATCCCCATCACCTGAAAGAAGCGGCGGATATTGATTTTGACGCCAAACTTAAAGAGACCAAACCCGATACCTGTGGCTGCGAGTAAGCCTGCGATCGCACCCACACTCCCGGCAGCGCCCTGCTGGAGATTCGTGAAAATAAACAGAACCGTCTCAAACCCTTCTCGTAAGACCGCAATCAACACCAACGTAAACACTCCCCACCCCACAGAACGTCCCTCTTTTTGTAAGGTGGCGATTAAAGACCCTTCTATTTCAGTCTTCAGAGAACGGGCCTGTTGGGTCATCCAGATCAGCATCCAGCTCAACATACCAATGGCCGTCAAGCACAGTCCACTCTTAAGTAGGGGTTCAAGGACAGGGGCAAAGTCGGCATGAGTGAGAGTCAGCCGATTGAGCGTCCAATTGAGGGAAACACCAATTAAGGCACTGCCCAACAAGCCAGCCAGAATCCCCAGATAAACCCAAGGATTGAGATAACTTCGCTGAGATTTCTGTAAACAGGCAAGGACAATGCCAACGACAAGGGCTGCTTCTACCCCTTCTCGTAGAGTGATCACAAAGGTGGGCAAGGCTGCTGAAAAATCCATAACCATCAGTAGATAAGCAAGAACTTTATTGAGAAATAATCTTAATAAACTTTAGTGTATCAAACAGTTCAACGAACTGTTCATTCAATCATCGGCAGGACACGCTATCAGTCCCTGGAACAGGCACATCCCAACCATTGCGGGAATAGCCCCACAACTGGCCTGCAAGTCGTCCAGGGTTCAACGAAGTGGGTTAGAGAATCCTTCCATTGCATCTTAGACTGATAGGTCGCCGTGTCGATAGAATCAATTGTGCTTAGATCATCAATGGTTATGTCCTAGTTTTTCCCTAATGCCAACCCTTCATCCCTTTGGAATTCGCCATCATGGACCTGGTTCAGCCCGGAGCTTGCGCCAGAACTTAGAACGTCTGAAACCCGATCTGATCTTAGTGGAGGGGCCGCCGGATGCGGCTGGCGTGATTGAGCAGATCGTTAACCCGAAGATGAATCCCCCTGTCGCCATCTTGATCTATGCGCCAGAGCAACCTCAACAGGCCGTTTATTATCCCTTTGCAGTCTTTTCTCCCGAATGGCAGGCCCTAGACTATGGCCTCCAACACCAAATTCCGGTGCAGTGGATGGATTTGCCCCAGACCCATCAGTTAGCCCTGCGTCAGCAACAGAACGAATCGCCACCTGAAGCAGACAGCGATGCAAGTGTTGATGTGTCTCCAGCTTCTCTGCCAGAGATCCGACATGACCCACTGTTTTGGCTCGCCCAAGCGGCTGGCTATAACGATAGCGAACGCTGGTGGGAGCGAATGGTGGAGCAGCGATCGGAAACGACGGATTTGTTTCCCGCCATTGTTGAAGCAATGACGGCGCTGCGATTGGAGATGGAACAGGACCACCCACCCGATTTAAAGACTGATCGGGACTACCGAGAAGCCCTGCGAGAAGCCTATATGCGGCAAACGATCCGCAAGGCCAAAAAAGCGGGGTATGAAAAAATTGCGATTGTCTGTGGCGCTTGGCATACTCCTGCTTTAGCAGAACCCTTCCCACCAGCTAAGCAGGATACGGCCTTGCTCAAGGGCTTACCCAAACTGAAGGTGACTGCAACCTGGATTCCTTGGACTTACGAGCGGCTAGCCAATCGCAGCGGCTATGGGGCGGGGATTGCCTCACCGGGTTGGTATCACCATTTATGGACAGCATCGGATCAGCCCACCGTCCGCTGGCTGACCCATGTGGCCCGACTGCTGCGGCAGGCGGATATTGATGCATCCTCTGCCAGCGTGATTGAAGCAGTGCGACTGGCCACTTCCTTAGCGGCGCTGCGGGACTGCCCAACACCGGGATTGCCGGAACTGAATGAAGCCGCCCAGACGGTGCTCTGCTTTGGCGAGGAACTGCTGTTGCAGTTGATCCATGAGCGATTGATTATTAGCGATCGCATGGGTCAAGTCCCGGACGATACGCCGATGGTGCCCTTGCAAGTGGATTTACAGCGTTGGCAGAAGAAGCTGCGCCTTAAACCGCAGGTGACATCCAAAGAGCTGGCGCTGGATTTGCGGAAGCCGAATGATTTGTTGCGATCGCATCTCTTACATCGTCTCAATTTATTAGGGATTCCCTGGGGCCGCTCTACCTACAGTCGGGGGAAGGGGACCTTTAAAGAGGCTTGGACCTTGGAGTGGCAGCCTGAGTTTGAAATTGCCCTGATTGAAGCGGGCCAATGGGGCAATACGATTGAAGCAGCTACCACTGCCTATACCTGTGATCTGGCCGAAAATGCAGCCCATCTGCCTGAGCTAACAGAGCTGTTGGACAAAGTGCTGCTGGCTGATCTTCCCGAGGCCATTGCCAAACTGATGACTCGCTTGCAGGCGGAAGCGGCGGTCGCTAGTGATGTGGTGCATCTGATGTCGGCCTTACCGCCCTTAGCCCAAATCCTCCGGTATCGGGATGTGCGCCAAACGGATACCGCAGTGGTCACCCATGTGGTCGATGGCTTAGTTACGCGCATCTGTATTGGCTTACCGGGGGCTTGCGCGTCTTTAGATGATGAAGCGGCGGCCATGATCGACAAGCAAATTATGGCAACCCATAGTGCCATTAATTTGCTCCAAAATCAGGAGCATCAACAGATGTGGTGGATGGTGCTGAAACAGCTGGTGAATCGCGAGAGCCTGCATGGATTGCTGGGCGGTCGCTGCTGTCGGCTACTGCTAGATGGAGGTCAGTTTGAGCCGTCAAGAGCGGCACAACAGTTAGGCTTAGCTTTATCCTTAGCAACAGAACCCACCCAAGCGGCGGCTTGGATTGAAGGTTTCCTCAAGGGCAGTGGCCTGTTGCTGCTCCACGATCAGGATATTTGGCAGGTCCTCAATCAGTGGGTGTGTGAACTGGCACCGGATACCTTTGTGACGCTATTACCGTTGTTGCGGCGAACCTTCTCGACGTTTCCGGCAGCTGAACGACGGCAGATGGGCGAACGAGTGACGCAAGGGACGGTGGGCACTGGATTACAGGGCTGGGAATCGGAGGTATTGGATTGCGATCGCGCCGAAAAAGTCTTACCCCTCGTAGCCCAACTGCTTGGCATGTCGGTGTAATGAATGCTCAGAACTTGAGTCCAGTCAGAAAATCCCTTTTTGATGGCAACTATCACGATGAGAATTCTGTATCCTTGCAACCCCCTTGAACCCAAAGAACCCGATCAGCCGTTTACGGATGAATTTGTGGCCGTTCAAAAATTGGGAATCCCTGCTTCTCTGTTTGCCTATGATGATTTGAGTTTTGGCGACTTTAAACCTCGACCCCATATTCAGTCAGGTGAAACAGTTTTATATCGCGGCTGGATGTTTAATATCATCGCTTATCAGGAATTTACCGACTTTATCCGCAAGAAAGGAGGGATTCCCGTCACTTCACCCGCAGACTATACCCTTTGCCACCATCTCAATCAGTGGTATTCAGCCTGTGCCGAACTCACTCCTGAAACCGTGTTTCTGGAAAAAGGCTCCAACTATCTGGAACAAATCTCAAATTTGAACTGGGATGCTTACTTTATCAAAGACTTTGTGAAGTCCAATACCGATGCTCAAGGGTCCATTGCCAATACTCCAGAACAAGCGGTAAAAATTATCAACCTGATTGAACAGTATCGGGGCGAACTGGAAGGAGGGGTTGCTGTCCGCAGAGTAGAGCAATTTCAACCTCAATCAGAACTGAGGTATTTTGTGATAAACGGCAATGCCTATTCCCCTAATGCTGAGATTCCTACCATCGTTAAAACAGTCACTCAACGCATTGAAGCTCCCTTTTACTCCATTGATATTGCCAAAACTACAGAAGGGATAGAGCGAATTGTTGAATTAGGCGATGGTCAGGTATCAGAGCGAAAAACTTGGTCCCTGGATCGTTTTGTGAGTATGTTGGTGCAGCAATAACCTTCTAAAGGCGATCACATCAACCAACTAGTAAATAGGTAGGCTGCGGCACAGTCTGCTTAGCATCACACTCTAACTCTTGATGTTGCAGCCAGTTGGTTTGTAGTTTAGCAGTGGCCTCAAGCGTGGGTAGCGGCGGACTAATCAAGAAACCTTGAACCATTTCACACTTTAGCGATTTCAATAGATCTAACTGCTCAGGTGTATCTACTCCTTCGGCAATTACGCTCAGATTCAATCCTCTACCCAGAGCCAAAACGGCATTAATGACCTCTAGCTCTCTGGCATCTGCAGTTAAGCGTTTAATAAATGACTGATCGATTTTGAGAATATCTAAGGGAAGTTGAGTGAGATAGTTGAGGGATGAGAAACCAGTCCCAAAATCATCCATCGCAATCCGAATTCCCATACCTTGAAGCTGTCGCAGAACCGATTGAGCCAGGGAAATATTTTTAATCGTAATGCTCTCCGTAATCTCTAGTTCTAAATATTTAGGATCCAGTTGGGTTTGTTGCAAAACTTGGGCAATCGTTTCCACCAGAGTCGGGTCATAAAATTGACGCGCTGATAAATTTACGGAGATAGACAGCGGCATCCCCGTAATCTGCTGCCATTCCACCACTTGTTTGCAGGCAACTTCGAGTACCCACTTGCCAATATGAATGATGAGATCAGACTCTTCAGCCAAAGGAATAAACGTGGCCGGAGACACCAATCCTTGTTCAGGGTGTTGCCAGCGAATCAGGGCTTCTAAGCCTGTGATTTCACCTGTTTGTAAATTGATTTGAGGCTGATAGTACAGTAATAGCTCATTTCGCTCTAGCGCATGGCGGAGACTATTTTGCAGGGCAAACAGTTCTGTTGCCTTGGAGTTCATGCCTGCATCATAGACTCTAAAAATACCTCGGCCTTGTTCCTTGCACTGATAAAGCGCAACATCGGCATTTTGCAATAACCCCTCTGAGTTTTGACCATCGTCCGGGAAGCAGGCAATCCCAATACTGGCATTGACATAGATTTCGTGGTGATCGATTTCGACCACTTCCTTAAAGGCATTCAAAATGCGCTGGGCAGTACCCGTAGCATCTTCAATATTTCTGACCGTAGAGAGCAGCAACGTAAACTCATCTCCTCCCCATCGAGCAACGGTATCTCCTCCACGAAGGCAACTTTGCAACCGATTCGCCACTTCCTTGAGTAATTCATCTCCAACCGAATGGCCCAAGGTATCGTTTATGGTTTTGAACCGATCCAAATCCATAAACATCACGGCCAAGTGGGTGTGATTGCGGTGGGCTTCTGCCAAGGCTTGATCTAAGCGTTCTGCAAATAGGACGCGGTTAGGTAATCCCGTCAGTGCATCATGAAAGGCTTGTTGATGAATAATCTCGTCTTTATCTTGACGTTCTAAAGCGGCACTGACACTGGCAGCCATCGTCCGTAAGATCGCTTCTTCTTGATCGGACCATTGGTAATGGTCACTGCAATCATGGAGTTCAATAAACCCCCAAAAATTATTATTAACAATGATGGGAACGGCCAGAACGGATTGCACACCCTCTTGTTCCAGTACCGTCTGTTCAGCAGTCGGAAAATCACGGGTCAAGCCGCTGATGGCAGTGCCACCCGCTAAGGTGGTATACCACCGTTGAAGATGGGGATTGCTATAGAGTTGACTCTGCCGATGTTCAAAGTGGCGAACGGAATCAATGGCTGTTCCCGTCCACTCGTACCGAAGGGTC
Source organism: Acaryochloris sp. IP29b_bin.148 (assembly GCF_028285565.1). GTDB lineage: Bacteria > Cyanobacteriota > Cyanobacteriia > Thermosynechococcales > Thermosynechococcaceae > Acaryochloris. The sequence goes on along the minus strand of NZ_JANQOY010000113.1, from coordinate 39,229 downwards.
GTTGCTAAGCGGTGAGTTGCTGCATGAACATGATTCTCGCTAATGCAAATTCGATCCACACCTGCGGTGGTGCCAAATCGATCCAAGGCGGCATCAATGGCTTCTTCGTAACTAATGTTGGCGAGCAGGTGGGTAGTGGCTTCTGCCACACTTTGGAGCAAGCGATCGCGTTTAAATAACTCAGCTTCTACTTTTTTGCGTTCAGTGATATCAGATAGGCAGCAGCGAATCAGATCATTCTCAGAGATAAAATGAATGGACTGCTCATAGACCTGATAGGCGACAGTCACTTCCCGGCTCAGAACTTTCTGATTGGAGGATTGGGTTAAGCTGATCAGTCCCTGTATCGTAGGATGCTGAACACCCAAAAGGGGTAAATCAGGGAAGGCGCTATAGGCCGCTGGATTAATATAGGTCAGATCCCCTTTAAGATTGATCTCAAACATGGGGCTGGGCAGAATTTCTGGGAATGACGCCAACCTGACGAGGGACGTTGCCCCAAAACTGGGGGCATCCCCTTTCTCATGGACAACGGTTTCCCGAGGATTAATATCGTGGGTAACCGCCTCTTCAAAATTAAAGTTCTGACAGAAATTCTCAAATTCAGAATCAGAAAGCGCGCCTAAGATTAAATACTTGGCCGTCATTTGACGACCAAATACGATTTGGTCTCCATGCTTGAGCTTGGTTGACATGCATTTCTCACCATTGACAGCTGTGCCATTGGTGCTGGGTTCTCCCTGCAAATTACCGTCAATCAGCATAAACCCATAGCTATTGGGATCCGCATCGGTGACTCGCAAGAACAGCGCGTGCTGACGAGAGATCCCTTTGGAGCGGACCACAATGGAGTTGGTCACATCTCGACCCAAGAAATAGGAGGACTCTTCCAAAGGAACCAAACGGAAGCCGTCCAAATCTTCAAGGATCAGCAGATGTCTAATTTTTCTTTGCGGGTCAATGATGTCTGAAGACACGGAACATGCAGTCGCGACGTTACAATGTTCGTCCAAGTTCAGGTCGATCGACATCAGTAAAACTATTGATTTTCTGGGGTGATCAGCTTTTTATAGCAAGATATCTAGATATTTCCACGGCGATCCAAAAGAAAAAGGATCTTTATTAATAAATATTCTTACCATTATTTTTCACAGATGCAATACAACTGGTAAGCATCATCAAAGGGATGCTCATGTGATAAATGATACGTTTCGCATCAGTAGCTGACCAATGAGCTTATTTACGGGTAGTCCGTTGGGTCCGCTCCTTAGCAATGGTCGTTGCGAATTTTTCCGCTGGGAAAAATAGTTTGGCAATAGCGGCTATTACTGACATCGACACCACTCATATCAGCCCTCCGTAAGTTGGCCCCCTGCAGATTGGCTGCGCTCAGATCCACCCCGCTTAGATCAGCATTCTGAAGGTCTGCATCTGTCAGATTGGCTTCACTTAAATCCACTCCACTCAAATCGGCATCCTGGAGATTGGCCTTTGTGAGATTAGCAGCGCTTAAATCCACCCCGCTCAAATCCGCCTTGTGTAGATCGATTTGGCTCAGGTTGGCCTCACTCAGATCCGCCCCACTTAAATCGGCTTGGCTGAGGTTGGCCTCACTCAGATCACAACTACAAAGTTCGGCTCCACTGAAATCGGCTTGGCTCAGATCAAGCTGATGGAGGTCCGTGGCCGTTAAGTCTGCACCAGCAAATCGACGTTCTCCGGCTGCATAGCGACGACTTAATTCTTCACGACTGAGCTTCATAGATCTTCTGGCGTTGCTGATGATTCAACCATAGCTCAATTGCCTAGACTAGGAACCAGCTATCCCCGTCAGGCAGGTATAAAGATTGTGCGGTTAAACTTCTGGAATATCTTATTTGGGTCTTTTAGCTGGCCCAGACTGATTCTGTCCCCCTTATTGATATATGTGGGCTTTGCGCTGTATATCTTTTTTAGGGCAGACAGCATGATTTTTCTACCTCAACCCACAAGTTATCAAGATACAGATGAGATTCTCAAGCTCCCTATCACCCATAAGGAGAAGATCTCAGCCCTGTATTTACCCAATCCTCAAGCCACCTTGACGCTGCTCTATATCCACGGCAATGCCGAAGATTTAGGGGATATTCGGCCTCGGTTAGAGCAGCTACAGCAATCAGGGCTCAATGTGTTTGCTTATGATTACAGAGGGTATGGCACCAGTGATGGTCATCCCAGCGAACAAAATGCCTATCAGGATGCTCAGCAAGCCTACTCCTACCTAACCCAAACGTTGGGGGTGCGACCCAATCGGTTGCTTGTGCATGGTCGTTCTCTAGGGGGTGGATCGGCAGTATATTTGGCAGCACGGTATCCAGTAGCAGGGATAATTTTGGAAAGCACATTTACCTCAACGTTTCGGGTGGTGGTTCCTTTTCCCCTTTTACCCTTTGATAAGTTCACAAATTTGGACAGACTAAAGCAGGTAAAAGTGCCTGTGTTAGTGATGCATGGCGAACAGGATCAGGTAATTCCGATTGAGCATGGTCGTCGGCTATTTGAGGCGGTTTCTGGCCCTAAGCGATCCTTGTGGGTGGCAGGGGCGGGTCACAATAACTTTCCTCAGGTCGCAGGTGAACCGTATTTTCAAGCATTAAAGGAGTTTCAAAGGCTCGTTCTGGAATGAATAACAGCGCAGCATAACGAAAACTTAGGTTTCTCCATCACTTTGGCGTCAATGCTCGGGGGCTGATCGGTTGGTTTCAGGGGAAAAAAATGAGGCCGACTGACGGGGTATCTCGGGGACTCCAAATAGGAAAAAAGCCTGAGAAAGCGTCTGTTTGATGATACGGTGGGGAATCTCTAATCAGATAAGAAGATTGGTTTCAAATCCCTTTACCCCATAGAGAGAAGGAAATACGAATTGTGCAACAGCAAAGAATTCTGTGGGTACAAGTCTTTGCCCTAGCCCTAGTTCAAGGGGCGATTGTATTGATGTGGGTAATCTACAACCTTTACCTAGGAAAACTGTTGGGTGAGTTTGGATATACCCCTGTATTTGTCACGGGTATCTTACTGCTGGAAAACGGTCTGGCGATACTGATGGAACCTCTGATGGGAAACTATTCTGATCGCGCCCAACGCTGGTTAGGAAGCCGATTTCCGTTTATTGCAGCAGGGGTAATTTTGGCATCGGGATTACTAATGGCGACGGCGATGCTGGTCACCTTTGGTCAGCCGGAGGGAATTTTTCGCTGGCTCTTACCGATATTACTGGTGGCTTGGGCCATTTCCATGACGCTGTTTCGCAGTCCAGCTCTGTCCTTGCTCAGTCGATATGCCTTTGGCAGTGGCCTACCGCAGGCCGCAAGTATATTAACCGTGATGGGGGCGATTGCGGGGGCGATGGGGCCTTTGGCCAATAAATATATTCTGGATTTGGGACCAGGGATTGCCTTTGGCCTAGCGTCACTTATTTTGCTAGGGGCTGCGGCCATTCTCAGGTCTGTCAATAGAGAGGTGCAGATGCCCCATCAACCCTCTGGCGTTGGGGCTCGTCCATCCATCAGAAATTTAGCCCTGGTATTTACGGTAGGATGGGGCACCTCGTTGGGGTTTCGGTTATTGATGACGACGTTTCCCAAAATCCTCAAAACCGTCCCCGGTCTGAATGTAGGCCTGACCATGGGCATGATCTTTATTGCCTTGGGGATAACCGCCATTCCAGCAGGAACGGTGGCTCGTAAACTGGGGAATCGCCAAGCCATTCTGTTGGGGTTAGTGGGATTAGCCATCACGTTAGTCGTTATGAATGGGGTAGGCCAGACTTGGGCAGCAGTGGGCGTAGCGATAGCCATTGGGACCTGTTTGAGTTTGGTGAATAATGGCACTTTGCCCTTTGCTCTATCGATGGTGCCTGCCCAGAAAGCGGGTTTGGGAACCGGGATGTTTTTTAGTGGTGGAGCATTGTCTGCCAGTTTATTTGGGGCTTTTTTCAAACAGCCGGATGCGTTGTCCCCCTTGGTGATGACGACTGTCGCGATTGTTAGTTTTGTAGTAGCGATGGTTGCGATCGCATCTAGCAAGAACCCCTCTCTACCATCGACATAAATTGGGGCCTGAATTTTCAGGTTCAATCACCCGAAAATCCAGCAAATACATTTCCCAGTTGCGGCTGGGTGTTTGCCATTCCGAATCCTGAACAATGTTAGGGCTATCGTAGGTTTGCCCTTGATATTCAAAGACCACAGGCACGGTCTGTCCCGCTTGCGTCCAGTCGTAAATCATTTTCTTAAACTCAACAACGGGAAGGGCGTTCCCCTCCAACTCGGCATTTTTAGGATCGATGTCAATCACTTCATCGGGCAAGTCCAGCACCCAAACCACATCTTCCTGATAGCCCCAGCGTTTAAGAGGGTTATTGCTCAGTAGTAAATGATTGGAGCGAGCCCCTTCGGTACGGAGATTGCTAAACATGGAGAAGGTCCCGGCGGTGCGAAGACCGAAATAGGGCATCAGGCCAAAACAGCACAGACCGATTAAAAATACCCCCATAAATTTAGGCATAGATGAGGTTAATATAGGAAGTCCCTGCCAATCGGGTCTATTTTTAGGTAGAAAGAGCTGGGTGAGAATCGGCCAGAGGAAGATGACTGAAGCAAGATTGAAGATGGCCCCGGCGGTGACTTTGATATCGAAATCTAAATAGGCGAGGTAATACAGAGCGGAGAATAGACCTACCATCACATTAATACCAAAGTACAGGTGTGCCCGGTGAATCTGCCGTCCCCCTAGCGAGATCTCGGCTTGTTGTTGCCAGTGCTGTAGGGTGCGATCGGGAATAAAGGTAAAGAGTAAGCTTCCTGCCAGGGCACTAAAATCAACAAAGCCAATCATAGCGATAAAAGCATGCATCAGCCAGGATAGCAGCAAGATGGGAGCCTGCAATCTGGGCACAAACAGCCAGATACTGCCCAATAATTCCCAAGCTAGGACAAAGTAAATATTGACTTGCAAAATGATTTCGGGGAGCAGGACATAATCTCGATCCGCAAATCCGAAATAATAGAGCAGGATGCCGCCACAGGTGAGTAAGGCGAGCAGCAGAATTTTGGGGAATTTCGAGAATTTGAGTCTGGGACGGATTAGTCCTTGCCAGAGTCCCAAGAGGGCCAGGGCAATCACAATTAGCATGACTGGAATGCCCAGGAGATTGGATTGAACCATATCCAGAATCCGATACAGCATCATGCTGGAGCAGGAGACTTGGGGATTGAGAAAGTCGGTATTGAGTTTATGAAATCCAGCCCAGAAGTAGACGCCGAGTAGGGAGGCTCTAAGGACGGGGCGGATCATGGCGTAGTAGCGATCAGCGTTGACCTGTTTGAACCAGGCATAGACCATTCCCGCCATCAGCACAAGGTTGAGGTAAATCAGGAAGTTGACGTGGTTGGCAACGTCGGGAAAGCGAAAAATCAGGAAGTAGGCGGTGGAGAGGACCAGGAAGATAAAAAATTTGAGCCGGGTTATTCGGGTAAAGACGAAGACGGTGATTAATGCCAAAAAGGCGAGGGCAAAGCCGGGGGCTTTCCACTTTTCCTGCATTTCTAGCAGGAAGGCAGTCATGTAGAGGAGGGTGAAGATGGAGAACGGACTCATCGGTTGATTTGTTGACGACTGTGTTCCCCCTTGATAGCGCTACCAGCTATTGCGGCTGAGCGGATGCCATCTTTCCAAAATAAACTGGATTGTCCTGAGTAAGTTGTAGTGTTGGGTTGCTTGAGTGTTCCAGGACTAAGTTCTGAGATGGTTACAATATCAGTGATTGCAGTATTGGAATGATTGTTTCAAAAAGAACGCAATTTTTTTTTAATCTAGTTAATCAACAGCTATTCAAAGTTCAATTGTTTGAAGCATCGTCACACGACCACTCATCGCCAACACAACGCTGATTACGACGTTCAGCTGTTTCTGGGTTGTTTGGCTGATGTAGAGTTGCAGGCAATCTAAAAGCGGTAGGATCTCAAACATGGGCTTTAGCAATACTGCATTAGGAGTAATTCCAAGTGTCCTACTAAAGCCCTCTTGACTAACTACCTAGGAGTCATATCCTTGGTTGGCGAAGGTATTGATCATATAGGCAGTTAAGTGTTTTCGCCTGACGGTGAGTGGCGGTTAATGTTCTCCTCAAAAGGGCAATTCATCGGGACTCTAGCGAAGGGTTAGTTAGCTTATCCCCACAATAACAATGGAAGATTTAATTTTAGGTATAAAGTGTAGAGTTCAAGATTAGTATTGGATGTCCACGTTGAGCGTGTGACTATTTACCTAACGCCGCTAGCCGCTTATCTAGCCGCATCAGAAAAGGTTCAATTTGGTCTTGATTAGGGGTGTAGTAGAGGTTGGCATTCCCCCGATCTGTATCTTCCCAAAATTTAGGTTGGGAAGATCTTAGACGATCGCACGTTTTCTCAATCCGCTGCCGAAACATCTTTTCCCCCAGGACTGCCATATCATCAAGAATATCGGTAATAATACAGTCCACAAACTTATCGTTTTGCTCCTGTAGATAAAACAACGCCAAACAAATTTGCAATGTACGGACCCCACTATTGAGATGAGGTTGATGCAAACTATCGGTTTCGATTTCTGGGGGCCGATCCACCAATAACATCTCGTTTAATAACTGCCGCTGAATCTGGATAGACCAGTCATGTTGATGCACCAGGATCAAAATCTTTTTCATCTCAGCGGCAATCACATCCACAATGAAATACATGGCTGGACTGGTCCGACCATAGCCATAGGCTTCGTTGCCATACATGCGCAGATAATAGAAGCTTTGCCAGGAGTGATGCACTCGACTATGTGTGACAAGACTTTCAATAAAGGCGCGATAGTGAAAAGCCAGATTGTACAAATTACGGGCTTCGTTATGTTTAACCCCATGCTTCAGGGCAAACCGAAACATCGTATTAAACCGAACAATAATCACTTCTAGCAATTGATCATCGGCAATCTCAATGGCAGTCAAGCCAATATTGCTCATTTCTGAGGCACAAAGAGACGCTAAGTCGAACTCCAAATCACCCAGTAAGTGAACATAGATATTGCCCAGTAAGCGAAAACACTTTTGCTCATAAAAGGTCTTGCTTTGTTCAAGATCTTGAAATTGATCGATTAGGGTTTTAAAGGAAATATCAGAGCAAACTGTTTGCCCCACTTTAAAAAACTGAGGGTTAATCTCTGGCTTCGTGGTGATATAGGTTTGAATTAAGAGGCTAATATTCTGAATTGCCTGGGCTTTGGGTTCCCGAAAGGTCAGATACTCAAGTAGATTCCCTAACTGATTCAGTGATTCCAGCAAGCGCCGCTGGCATTCTTCCCGATAGGCATCGTTTTGCAGCAGCCTACCGAAGGAATATCGACGCAATTTATGGATATTTGCCAGATGAGTCTCCACAATTTTGTGAATCACCGTCACGGGCTGAATACTTTTTAGGACATAGAAAATATAGGGAAACGCAATGATGATCGACCCTGGCAAAAAAACATAGAGATTCAGTACAACGCTGGCGGGTCGGATACTAGCGGTGTCTTGGTAATACTTGATCAGCAACGCATGACTGCCGCCAATCATCAGAAACCAAATGTAGACCAAACTGACCCAATCTCGCATGTAGAGTTCTGCAATCTTGGGAATGGTTTGTGCCGCCACTGAGATGGCAATCACTAAGGTTCCTAAGGTTAGGGCAATCAGAGACAGCCAAACCTCAGGCGCAAAGCCAATATCAAGACTATCTATAAAGTGAGGCTGAAGCAGTCCGGTCTGTTTTAGAGAGAGTTGAGAGGTTGCAAATAGCCGCGTGCAGGCAACATCAAGCGAGATAACCCCTGCCAACACCGCCAGAAAAGACAATAGAGAACGGTGCCGAGACCCGAACGCAATGATTCGATGCAGAAGATAAAGGATTTTTAGATCCAAAAGTTGGCGGAATCTCCTTTAAACAACTATCCGCTCCCAATCGGAACAAACTGATTAGCAGAGCTAGGGCAGTCTGTTAAATTGGGAGCGGTCTAGCGGATCGATCAAGTTAAAGTCTGACTGCCGGAAGAACTCCGACATAAACTACGAAGTAGTTGATCAGAGAACAGTCCCGGCGCACAGCCGACCTAGCTCAACTTGATGACCCAGCGTTATACTACTATCTTGCATGGGCATCACCTCCTTAATCCCTGGACGGTTTATTCTCAAACACATCAAAGAGTTGGAATGGTTTTAAGATAGCACATCTGGCCGTGAGCGCAACGATGAAAGCTTAAATAAATGCTTTAAGACGAAAACTGCAGCCAAGCTAAGCGGGTCCCGGGATAAAAGTGAGCCAGAATTTGCTGAAAGTTATACTGGCGTCGAGCGAGTTGATTGGCACCATTTTGGCTCATCCCAAAGCCCTTATGGACATCCCGAACAATTTGATCGGATGCTGCATAAAGCGACTCCACCACTGCGCCATTGTGGGACAAGACAATGCCAGCCGTTTCTTCCACCGCAGTCAAGGTAGAGTTTGTTTCTGTTTCGACTCCTTTATAGGCCTGCCATCTTTGAGTATCGCCCAAATCAAACAGTGGATTAGCTGGACGAGCAATATGGGCTAGCGCATAGGAGCGGGCGGCAATGGCTTGAGACTTGAGAGCCTCAATCGGCCATGACGCAGGCATCTCTGAACCCACAACACTATACAGATAGGACTCCATATCCGTATGGTTGACGCCTAAGAGTTTGCCATTGTTGGCAATCACTTGAACAGCGCCTCGGTACCATCGACCCGACACATAAACGAGACCTGAGTCGGACTCCGGTTGAATCCACACTACATTGGGTGCATTTTGCTTGCCAATCCGAAGTTGTCCGCCTTGGACCACAAAGTTCTCAGCAGAGGATGCAACCAGTTTTTTAACGGCTTGACCTTGCTGATCCATGACCGCAGCTGGAGTAGACGAGCCAATCACTAAATAGGGAGATTGTTGTGCGATCGCAACTCGAATGGGAACCCGAGGTGAGGCTTCAGCGGGTTTAGGGGGTAAGGCTAACGTCGCCGTTGGATGGGACTGAGGGGCTGAAGAGGGTGTCGTAGCCTTAGCGGCTTTTGATGGAGCCTTCGGGTTGGCAGACGAATTGGACTGAGGTGGCTTAGACTCCGGCTTAATAGAAGAGGAGGGGGAGGATGAAGAGGAGGGGGAGGATGAAGAGGCTAACGTCGTTAATTCAGGCGCAGGAATCACAGGTTTGTGAGGCTGTATTTGCGGCTGAAGATTCGTTTTCGTTGCCGAAGGGGGAGGAGGCGCTGGATGGGTACAAGCGCTGGCAACAATCCCGCCCATCCCTGTGAAGAAGAATAGTACGGCTAAACGTTGTGGAGCCTGAGGGAAGACAGGGTAATATCGGCGACAATTCATACAAATAAAGGGTTGAATGGGCTAAATTAGCCGTCTTTTCTTTAATATTCTATATCTCAAGGCCTTAAGCCTATTTTTATTCGGCCCAAGATATAGGGGCCACCTGCTTCTAGAATGACCTGCTTTGGTCTGCAACCAAGCTGCTGCGGATCAGCCTCTCTCTCGACTCAAGAGCGTGCAAGAGGTGTTTCTTCCAGAATACCACTGTAAACAATTATTAATTTCTTGAAAGAGAATTCCCATTAAATCAGGGGGAAGGGGATTTTAGGCCCATTTATCTGCAAAGCTTTATATCGAGATCTCATCAATTGTAAAGAACTACACTATAAATGAGACTCAGAGGGAGACAATGAAAGACAGGAACAGAATTTTAGATAAATTCCTTTATTTTTTGTTCAGAAAAAACTGAACGTTGTGTGTTTCCCGATTTAGCCCCATGAATCAGCTCACGTTTAATATTCTCACCCTTCCGATTGAGGGACGCCAATGGTATAGAAGACGACTTCTGTACCTACTGAGCTTACTGGTGGCTTTAAATGGATGGATGGCTCATACTCTTCGTGCTAGTGCTCAACCTTCGCCTCAGCGCCAATCTATAGAAATAAAAGCGCAATCGGCAGTAGCGGTCTCTTTGCCCAATTATCCCCTCAAGGAAGGTGTCCATCTCTTTGGCCGGGCGCGGGTGCCAGCACAATTGCAGACAGAATACCTCGTTTTCCGAATGACCCGAAATCGGGTAGTGGGGGCATTTTTTATGCCATCCTCTTCCTTTGACTGCTTTTCAGGAACGATGGACGCGAGCAAGCTAACACTCACTGTGGTCGAGAGCTATGAACAGCAAACCTACGACCACAGTATCAACTTAAATCAGTACTATCCCATCCCCTCGATCAGTGATAACGATCTGCGGATCTTGGATGTCTGTGCCACTCCCTCCAGTCATACGGCCCAAGAGCCCTAGCGGTTATCGAATATTAAGGGTTGAATCTAAGGTCAAATCCAGATCCTGTTTAGCGTCAACAACGACAACATCAACCTTCTCGCGGCGCCCCAGTAGCCATCCGCCTAGGGCACCCGCACCAGCGCCCCCCAAGACTTCAATCACACCGACATCACCAAAGATTTCCGACAGAACTGCAGCCGCAGCTCCCCCCACCAGCGCCCCTTGCCAAATCCGATCATTATTGCCCTTGCGAATTTCTTCTGTTCGAGTGATCACCTCTGAGGTGGCGTCGATATCTTGGCGATCGCGATTGGTCAAAACTAGCGTATTGGCAACAAACTGAGTGCCTCTACCAGACGGTTCGAGTTGACCTGCAATTCTGCTCCCTCTGGGGACTAGAACCGTCCCTCGGGAATTGCGGACATCTTCAATCACGGTGAGGGTTACGGGTAACGTTTCATCGGGTTTGAGGATAATTCGCTCCGCCCCCTGATAGGCTGCGGGAATTCGGGTTCCCGCGCTGAGGGAAGCCCGACTGGAACGAGGAAAGACTTGGGCCTGAGCGGGCAAAATCTGCAACAAAGGAGCAACGCCAGCACTACTCATCCCTAGCGCCAATAACGTTGCTAGTCCAGATCGAGAAACGGATCGGTGAGTTTTCATGGCATTGTCCTCATGTAACATGTTGTCCTTGCAGATTTGAAGACAAGGGGATAACAAAGAAAGTTCCTGACTGTAGTCGGGGGTTACATGGCCTGGGACTGTGCATGCTGAGTTTCGGCTACTTGCTTGAGTCGTTGCAGTTGACTTTGCATATCTCGACGGGTGAGTTTGGCGGCAAAGGCTTGAAACCCCAAGGCGACAAGGGGATTCTCAATGCGAAATTCGAAGCGGTTAATCAAGCGGGTCCCACTAATTTCGGGTTGGCATTGCCAGCGATCGCATCCTTGAAAAAACCCCTCAAAGGCCCAAACCACTAATCCTTCCTGTCGTTCAATAACTCGACTGTATAAGGTGGGATTGAGAAAAGGGATCCGAATCATAAATTGAGTTTGACTCCCGACCTGCGAACTCCACTCACCCACTGGCTCACATTTTAATAAGGGGTTCAGCCAGAGATGCATCAACGTTTGATCGGTGATAGTTCGATCCACCATGGCGATGGGCGCTTCGATATAGACAGATTGTTCAAAGGTAGTGGTGTCTGCCATATGGGCTCGTAAACAGAATCAACGGCCAAGGCTGACAAAGCATAACCCTATAACATCAAGGTCAAATCCTTATGATTCCTAATGCCTTGGCAATCTCACTTTAGAATATGAAGAGCCAAATTGGTCCTAAATGCCATGTATTGCAAAAGTAGAGTGGACAAGCGGGCACAGTGAGTTGGTAGCTGTGATGGTCTGTGACTAGCTTTTGGTCATCGCCAAACACTTTTGAATAGAGTGTTATCTGCACCGTTTATGATCCACTATCCATCGTTATCTGGGAGAAGACTTTGAACTATTCACGCCGTCACTTCCTTTCCATTGCCGGAGCAGGTTGTGCAGGGACGCTGATCGGGGCTCAGCTTCATCATCTGTTTACCCGAGCCGCAAACGGAGCCTCTATTGAGGCAGAAGGCTACGGTCCCCTGATTCCCGATCCACATCGGTTGTTGGATTTACCCCGTGGGTTTCAGTATCGGGCCTTCTCCCACACCGGCGAGCGGATGAGCGATGGCTTTCCTGTTCCGGCGCTGCATGATGGAATGGCGGCGTTCCCAGGTCCCCGCAACACCACGGTTCTGATTCGCAATCATGAGCTGAGTCCGAACCAAATGCCTGGTGTTCAAGGCGATCATCCCTACGACCCTCAATGCACAGGGGGAACCACAACGCTGATCCTTGATTCGAATCGGCGCTTACTCAAGCATTATGCATCGCTGACAGGAACCTATCGCAATTGTGCAGGGGGACCCACGCCTTGGGAGTCTTGGATCAGTTGCGAAGAAAATACCTCTACACCAGAGAGTGATCCGGCTGTGAGCAAACGGCATGGCTATAACTTTGAAGTGCCGCTGCAAGCCACAAGGCCCATCCAGCCTCAGCCCTTAGTGGCAATGGGACGCTTTCATCATGAGGCAGTTGCTGTGGATCCAGAGAGTCATGTGATCTATCAAACTGAGGATCGTGAAGATGGGCTGTTCTACCGTTTTATTCCCAAGCAACCCCAGGCACTACAGGCAGGCGGCGTTTTGGAAGCGCTCAGGATTAAAGGCTTCCCCCAACTGAATACCAAACAGGGCATTCCCATTGGTCAGCCCTTGCCAGTGGAGTGGGTTCGTATTCAAGATCCAGATCCAGCGACTGATTCAGTACGAGTAGAGGGATTTGCCAAAGGCGCAGCCCAATTCTGTCGTGGAGAGGGGATCTGTTTAGGCCAGCAGGAGGTCTGGTTTTGTTGCACCAGTGGAGGAACAGCAAGGCTCGGACAAATTTGGCGCTATATTCCTGGGCGAACCCTTAAGGAGGGCGGAACCTTGACCTTATTTGCTGAACCCAACGATCCAGGGATTTTGGACTATCCCGACAACTTAGTGATGGCTCCCTTTGGCGATCTTTTTCTGTGTGAAGATGGGCGGGGGGAACAGTTTATTCGAGGGATTAATGCCCAGGGACAACTCTATCGATTTGCGCGCAATGCCCTCAATGATAAGGAATTGGCCGGGGTGTGTTTTGCCCGCAATCCCTTAATCTTATTTGTAAATTTACAAACGCCCGGCATCACCTTTGCCATCTGGGGACCCTTCGTTTAGATCGGGGGCTATGCATCGTTGAACCGGGCGGTCTGTTGAGCATGAAGTGCCTTCAGAAGTCCGGCAAGGGATTTATTTGCAAATCATCATAATCAACCTATGATGGCACCAAATAGATTGGGGGTAGGGTTCTGTCGGGGGAGAGTTTGGGACCAGGCTCTAGGGAAACCTGTCTTTAGGGGCGCTATCGTTTGCCATAGTCATTGACTATATGGATTTAGACACTAACCTTTCTTTATTGCAGTTGACGTGCCCTATTTGCGATCGCAGCAGCGTGCGTTTATTTCGTAAGAATGACTATTGGATACGAGAGTGCGATCGCTGTCATCACCAGTTTACCGAGCAACAGCCAACGACCAAAGACGTCAGTGACATTTATGACGGTCAATATTTTCAGGGTGATGGTGCGGGATATGTCGATTACTTAGCCGAAGCTGATTTATTGCAACAGCTCGGTCAATATTATGCCGAGCAGCTGGGCTTTTATGTTCTCCCTGGCTCCGTCTTAGATGTGGGGGCCGCCGCTGGATTTATCCTCAAGGAACTACTGCAATCAGGGTGGCAAGGCGAGGGATTAGAGCCTAACCTGCGAATTGCTGAATTTGGCCAGCAACAGTTGGACTTAAAGATGACCGTAGGAACGCTGGAAAATTATCAAACGCTAGAGCGATTTGATTTGGTCATGATGATCCAAGCGATTCAACATTTCTACAATCTGAAACTGGCATTACACACAGCCAGTAGGGTGACTAAACCGGGAGGATATTGGCTGATTGAAACCTGGGATCGCTCGAGTCTATGGGCACGGATGCGAGGACGGAATTGGCATGCCTATACGCCACCCAGCCGCTGCCATTGGTTTTCGCCTCCTGGCTTAGAACGCCTGGTTGCCGAATATGGTTTTCAGGAAATTGCGCGGGGTAGTCCCAGTAAATGGATGAATGGTCAATATCGAAAATCGGTTTTGCGGTATCAACTGATGGATAAAGGGTGGGGCAAACCGCTCGTTCAAGGACTCAATTTAATTCCCGATCCAGTCAAAACACCCTATTTAGGCGGCGATATCTTTTGGGGACTGTATCAAAAGACCGTTTAGAAGGCTTGACAAATAGAGATTTTGGCAATCTTGTAAATATCTACAATGGAAAATCAGCTCCTTGGTATGGTGGACCATAATAATGGTGCCTGCCAAATTTAATTTCGTTTGAGGTGTTCATGGCTACTGATAGTCCCACTAACTCTGAGAAAGAAAAAGCGCTAGGAGTGGTGCTGAATCAAATTGAACGCACCTTTGGTAAAGGATCCATTATGCGTTTGGGGGATGCCACCCAGATGAAAGTGGAGACGATTTCCAGTGGTGCCTTAACACTTGATTTGGCCTTAGGAGGAGGATTACCCAAGGGCCGTGTGATTGAAATTTATGGTCCTGAAAGTTCCGGCAAAACGACCTTGGCCTTGCATGCGATCGCAGAAGTGCAGCGATCCGGTGGCATTGCTGCCTTTGTAGATGCGGAGCATGCCCTCGACCCCACCTATGCCTCAGCCGTGGGTGTGGATACCGAAAACCTGCTGGTCGCTCAGCCCGATACTGGGGAATCCGCCTTAGAAATCGTCGATCAGCTGGTTCGCTCCACCGCCGTTGATATTGTCGTCATTGACTCTGTGGCCGCCTTAGTTCCTCGCGCTGAAATTGAGGGCGATATGGGCGATTCCCACATGGGACTGCAAGCTCGCCTGATGAGTCAGGCCCTGCGAAAAATTACCGGCAATATTGGTCGGACAGGCTGTACCGTGGTATTTCTTAACCAGCTTCGCCAAAAAATTGGCGTCACCTACGGTAATCCAGAGGTGACCACGGGGGGGAATGCGCTCAAGTTCTATGCCTCGGTGCGCTTAGATATTCGCCGGATTCAAACGCTGAAAAAAGGGACAGAGGAGTTTGGGATTCGGGCCAAGGTTAAAGTTGTCAAAAATAAAGTGGCACCTCCATTTCGGATTGGCGAATTTGACATTATTTTTGGCCAAGGCATCTCTACCCTGGGCTGTCTCTTAGATATGGCGGAAGAGACCGACATCCTGGTGCGCAAAGGGGCCTGGTATAGCTATAACGGCGAGAATATTGGTCAAGGGCGTGACAATACGGTTCGCTATATGCAAGACAACCCAGAGTTTACAGAATCCCTGACCCAGCAGGTAAGAGCAAAGCTGGATACAGGGGCAGAAGTTTCAGCGAATACCGTTGCCTCTACTAAAAAAGGGAAAAAAGCGAAAGGGGAATCCGATTAAGCGCCGGGTTGTTGGTTGAGCGGCGGATGGCACCGTCGTTTGTAGTCAGGGAATATTAGCTGGCCAGGCGCTGAGCACCGGGTTGACCGTTCTGGATCTGAAACGAGGCCAATGTCCGTATAGATGCCCCTGGTTTCTCAACCTGATCCACTACTCGGAAATGCGCTGTCCACTGATCGGGAGTGATCACACAAACCACATATCCTCGGTACCGACTCTCGAAAAACTGAATATGGGGATTAATTTTAAGAGCTGAGGTAAATAAATTTGGATTAGGGCCACCAGAGCTAATTGAGGTGCCCACAAACTCAGTGGCCAGAATCGGCGATGTCGGATCTTGAAAGTCAGATTTCAAATCCGTGACCCAAAAGGAGTGGATATCTCCACCAATCACCACCGGGTTGGCGGGTTGATATTGAGCAATACCGTTCAATATGCGATCGCGAGTGGCCGCATACCCATCCCAACCATCTGACCAATGGGCCACCAACGGCGGCACCCCCTGCTGCAGCTCTGCCATCAACATCTGCTGGGCAATAACCGTCCAGGTCGTATAAGCTTTTTCTAAGCCCTGCAAAAGCCACTGTTCTTGCTCAAATCCTAATAGAGATCGCTTAGGATCAAGGCGTTCTTCGCAGTTAAGGACCACTTGGCCACCCCCTTTGCCGTTCTGATCGCAGGCTTGATCATCCCGATATTGACGCGTATCTAAGCAGTAGAATTCAGCCAAATCCCCATATTTAAACTGCCGATAGAGCTGTAATTGCGCCTCTTGGGGTTGGGACGTAGGTCTTAAGGGTAAATGCTCATAATAGGCTTGATAGGCGGCTTGCCGACGCCGCCGAAAAACGGCTGGATCGGCAAAGTCCTGGGACTCGTCCTTGGCATAATCATTTTCGACTTCATGGTCATCCCAAATACAGATGAAGGGGAACGCGGCATGGGCGGCCTGTAACTGTGGATCACTTTTGTAAAGGGCATAGCGCCATCGATAGGTCTCCAGATCCACGGGATTAGGACCCACATGTTGTCGGGGACGATTCGATTTCGGATCGCCTTCGTAGATATAGTCCCCCAAATGCAGCACTAGATCTAAGTCCTCTGCAGCCAAGTGCTGATAAGCCGTGTAGTAGCCACTTTCGTAGTGCTGGCAAGAAACGTAGGCCAATTTGAGGGAGTCTGCCCGAGCGTCAGGTGCAGGTAGGGTTCGGGTCCGGCCTATGGGACTGGTTTCTTTTCCCACCTGAAATTGATACCAATACCACTGATTGGGGGACAAGTTATCAGCAACCACATGAACCGAATGTCCCGACTGTGGAACAGCTTGAACGGTTCCTTGTTGGGCAATCTGCTGCATCTGTTGATCAGCTGCAATTTTCCACTGCACAGGGATGGAGACGGCAGGCATGGGCTTCCCGGTCAACGGCGCAGGAACAATCCGAGTCCATAACACAACACTGTTCGCGTCTGGGTCACCGGAAGCAACCCCCAAACCAAAGGGATCCGCCGAAAACTGGGGCTGAGCGAGCAAGGGAAGCTGATGCTCGACCCAAATCACCCATCCCATGGCGCTACCAGCGGTTAACAAGAACTGCCTACGATTGAACATGCTTGTCTCTCCCGTTCAAGGTTGGGCTATTAAAGGTTTGGCTATGAATAG
The DNA here is from genome assembly GCF_028285565.1 of Acaryochloris sp. IP29b_bin.148. Classification (GTDB taxonomy): domain Bacteria; phylum Cyanobacteriota; class Cyanobacteriia; order Thermosynechococcales; family Thermosynechococcaceae; genus Acaryochloris. The sequence goes on along the minus strand of NZ_JANQOY010000113.1, from coordinate 22,108 downwards.
TTTGAGCCAGAAATTAGCCCAATGTCTATAGCGAATGACACCGAACAGGCCGATTGAGTTGCAATGGCCAAAGGCCGCTCTTCGAGCATCGCAACTCAATAGATGCGGCTCAGCACAACGGCACTAGATGAGAGGCAAACAGTCTTGCAAGACTTGTTTGAGGGCTTGGGCACCTTCAAATCGGTGATCTGGACGGGGATGGGTGACTCGCTCAATCACTGGCTTGACCTGAGTTGGAACACTAAGAATGTCGGCTAATTCAATTCGATAGCCATGTCCTAGATTTTTATAAAAATCCATTGGACTTTGCCCAGTCAGCAAAAATAACAGCGTTGCCCCCAGCCCATATAGATCGGATTGAATCGTTGGCCGTCCCAATCCTTGTTCAGGGGCACTATACCCCTCCACCGCAATGCGAGTCCCTGGCACTAGACTGGCTTCTTTAACCGCACCAAAGTCGATAATAAAAACTTGGTTGTCTCGGTTGCGCACTAAAATATTGCCGGGCTTAAGATCCCGATGAATAATCGGTGGATCGTGGCGATGGATATAGTCCAGAATGTCACAAGCTTGGATCATCCAGCGCAAAGCTTGAGCAGCTGGCAGTGGGCCTCGTTGATTAACCCAGCGTTGGAGATCTTGGCCATGAATCAGCTCCATCACCAGGTACTGTTTGGCATTCTCTGTAAAGAAATCGTATAGATCAGGAATACCGGGATGACTCAGCGATCGCAACATGCGTGCTTCCCGCTTAAATAATTCTTGGGCCTTAGGAATGCTCTCCATATCAGCATTCATTTCCTTCAGAACCTGAAGCTGAGGTTGAAGCCCCGTATTTTCCTTAGGTTTGACTAAAAAGGTGGTCCCCATCCCCCCAATTCCTAGTACTCGCAAAACCTGGTAAGAGCCAATTGTTTGCAGCACTTGCAGGGGTTGGCCACAATGAACACAAAAAAGGTTGCCGGCGGGATTTCCCACATGTTGACAAGCTTGGCTCTGAGATGGCGTTGAAGTGGGTTGGGGTTGAACCTGATAGGGGAGTTGGAGCTGAAAACGGAGGATAGGCCCCGTCAATCCCAGCTGAATAATCGTGTCATGCTTCAATTCGGCTTGATTGGTTAGCCGACCGTCGACGAACGTGCCATTACTCCCCAAACTATTGAGTTGCCATATCAAAGCAGTCTCTGAGGAATTGAGTAGATGCAGCTCAAGATGATATCGCGATACCAAGATATCGCTTAAAACAACATGATTATCGGAAGAGCGCCCAACATTGATCTGCTGGGTTGTGGTGAACAACCATTGGCGAATAGGGGCCTTATTTTGAGGATCAAGAAGGGTTAGCGTAACCACATTGCAACTTTAGTGAATCGAAATAACCTGGATCGTTCTAGGGGATGAATTAGGAAGATGACAGCTTCTGGGGTTGTACTCGCATCAACATCGCGATTACCGTAATGTTGTCATGACCATTATGTTCATTGGCTAGCATCACAAGTTCATTGACGCCTTGCTGTAAGGTAATTTGAGAGCTCAACATCGGCAGCAAATGTTGATCGCAGTAGTGTTCCAGAAGATGATTATCGGTTAAACCATCTGAGCAAATCAACCACAGTGTATCTTCTGTAGCCGTCAATAATTGAATATCGGGTTCTAGAACTGAACTCTCTCTGGGGCCTAAAGCCTGAGTCAGTTGGTAGGCATCTGGTCGAGCATAGGCAAGCTCTGGAGCCATCCCTCTTTTGATTTCCCGTTGACCCACCTCATGGTCCACTGTTATTTGTTCTAAACCGTCCTGATGAGTCAAACGATATAGACGGCTATCGCCCACATGGGCAATATGAATATGGGTATCTTGCACCAACGCCATCACCAAAGTCGTCCCCATCCGATTACTGCCAGCTTTCTCCTCATTCACGCGCAATAAAGCTTGATTCGCCACATCAATTGCCCCCCTCAATGTCTCTTCATCAGGAAGATCGGCTTGCCAATGGGTCTTAAAGTATTGAGTGAGGGTTTCTGCGGCCAACGAACTGGCAATTTCTCCCCCTGCATGTCCTCCCATGCCATCACAAAGAATATATAGTCCGCGCCCTGAGATGTATTGCTGATGAGGACTCATGCACTGTTGCAACTGCTGTTCGATGACAAAAAAGTCTTCATTATGATGCCGATCTCGACCCTCATCTGTTTGGCCCGCTGCTGCCAAATCAATGAGTTGATTGGGCAAGATTAGGGTAGGTGCAGCTTCTCCATCCTCTGGGACGATGGCTGGTGACGGTAGATGACTTGGGAGATGAGTAGGGGCTGCTGACCATTGTTGGCTCAGATCACTCAAGTACCATTGCAGTTTGGTCTGGGTCACCGCTTCGGCGGACTGTAAGTTGGCGAGTAAGGGATAAAAAGGGTCTCCAAGGTTAGCATCCAGGCTGTGGAGTAAATCTAACCACACTTGGCGGAGACCGTCCCAAACGGCTGATCGGACGAAAGTATTCTCTTTGGCGGTCCCCCAAGAAAGGGGTTGATCCGGCTCAAACACAAGTTGTTGTAAGCAAAGAACATGTCTTTGATCGACCTTGAGATTATCTAGATGCAACACGCTAGACGCACACCCCCAAGGCGAACAAGCCACCGCAAAGTCAAGGGTTTGTTGCAGCCAGTGCATGATTTGGTCAGTGCTAAGGGTTCCCTGGGCTAGCACTTCTTTCACCGTTAGCAACTCTGTTCGATTTTCTAAGAGAATAATGAACTGTTGTTCGGACTCCCAGGCATCATGAATGTAGGGGAGAAGTAGCGGGAACTGTTGCCGTAAGGCTAAATAAGGTTCGAGAAGGATGGGAAAGGGCAGGGGTTGAGTGTTTAAAAACGTGGTGATGGCACCAGGCTGACTCATTTCGATCGGGTCAGTGGCGCTCTGCATCTGTCTCAACATCACGGCCAGCGGGGAGACCTGAAAGGGGTCTGTATCTAGAATATTAAATTCATAGCCACCCGTCTGGAGGGAAGGGGAGTGTTGTGCTGTTTCTGTTTCTAGTAGTTGGTATCGGGGATTTTGGGCTAAAAAACGCTGGATGACAGGATTAATGTAAGGAGAGGTTAAGTCTCTATCCTGATCAGAACCCATTCTGGGCTGAGGTTCAGGATCTCGTTGCTCATCCAGGGGGAAGGTGGGATCCTGTTGCTTACTGACCAATTGTTCGATGGTGTTCAGCAGCTCTTCTGTAGAAGGATCCTCTGTCAGTTCTAGATCAACAGCATCCAACGTTGGCAGCAAGGGAGGGGTTGCAGATGAAGTGGCTGCAGATGGAGCGGCTGGGAGGGTGTCTGTAAACGGCTCTTGTTCCAACTTCACTGGCATAAGCAGGGTTCGCCAGATCGTTGCCGTCGGATGTTGGCATTGAGGACAGTGCATCGCCTCAAAATCAACGAAATGTCCACAATTTGCACATTGCTTTTGCGTAAGAGACGTTCCACATTGTTGGCAAAAACGGTGATCGTCAACGTTGTGGTAGCTACACTGGGGACATTTAATCATCCTGAAGGGTCCGTTTTCCTATGGTGGCGGACAAGAGCTATGGCAATAGTAACGAGTTTTGGGGGGTTTGAACTCCGCTAAAATACGTAAGTTATTGTTGCATCCGCTATAACAAAATTGACAAAAATAGACTGTAAATCGCTGATTTTCTTATTCAACTACAAACCCCCCTCACTGTATGCGGAATCTTTAGGAGCTTGATCCGACCTAACTGTAGCGTTCACTCGCCAAATCTTACAAACGGGGCAGTTGGGTCAGGGATTGTAGACCCTTGATTTCTGAAGGCGTGAGGTGACGCCATTGACCGGGTTGAAGCCCTTTGAGTTGTAGATGTGCGATCGCAACTCTAACCAAGCGCAAAGTCGGGAACCCCACGGCAGCTGTCATTCGACGAACCTGGCGATTGCGGCCTTCCTGCAATTTCATTTCAATCCAGGCCGTCGGGACTTGTTTGCGAAAGCGGATGGGAGGGGTGCGAGGGGGGAGACTCGGAGGCGGAGATAATAACATAACCTGTGTGGGGCGTGTTCGATAATTGCGGATCGTGACACCCTGTTCCAGGGTCTGCAAGGCCTCTTTATGGGGAATACGCTCGACTTGAACCCAATAGGTGCGGGGATGACCAAATTTTGGATCACACAATCGATGCTGCAAGCCACCGTGATTGGTCAGTAACAATAAGCCTTCACTATCCCTATCGAGTCGTCCTGCCGGATACACGTCTGGTATCGAGATAAACTCCTTTAAGGTGGGATGAGCAGTGGCTTGCCGATCGCTGAACTGGCTCAGCACGCCAAAGGGTTTGTAGAACAAGATATATTGCCACGACATGAGGGTCTAACCCGGTTCAATATCATAACGTCACTGATCCAGCGCTTGTCCCAGCCCGCTAGCCCCAGCGTACAAGGACAACAACACTGTGGGTTAATCCAGAGCCAACCCTTCTCTTTCACGCCCAGAGATCATCTTCAGCAATCCAAAACAACATTCCGTCAACCCTTCACTATTTGTATAGTGTAGAGGTGCATCCGCCAACCAATGTCTAGGTGGGTGACTGATCTTTCCCATAGGCCATCAATGGATCTGCTCCGCTCCCTACCGATTGGGTCTTACTTAGAACAACCTCGGACTTGGTTACATCGGTTGGACCCCCGAGTAAAGCTGGCATGGTTAATGATGTTTTTGTTGACCCCCATGCTGGCAGATTTACCATGGCGGATCGCGATGGTGCTGGGGCTGATTCTGCTGACATTATTCGCTGGTATTCCTTTCCGGGTATGGCGAAAACAAATGGTGTGGCTATTGCTGTTAGGCGTGTTGGTGGGTGGAATTACAGCATTGATGCCGGATGGACTTGCGATCTCCTATCAGCCTAGATTGCCTGCCCGGGAACTCACCTTTACGCAACAATCGGCACCTCCTACCTTTAAAAAACAACCTTGGTATCGGCCCTTGCTGTTTTGGCAGTCTAACCAAACGCCTCATCCCACCTCAGAGCCCCTGCCGCCGTCCCCACCGACCGTCTATCGGTATGTGCTGTTTCACAAAGGCCCCGTGAGAATTACCCGTCGATCGCTAGAGTTGGGGCTGCGATTTGGAACTTGGCTCTTTACACTGATTTACAGCACCAACTTATATCTGCTCACCACAGCCCCAGAAGAAATTACCGTCGCCATTGATAGACTGCTACAGCCTCTTAAACGATGGCGGATCCCGATTACAGAAGTGACTTTAACGCTAACCCTCTCACTCCGCTTTATCCCGCTGGTCTTAGAAGAAATTCAGAATCTGATTCGGGCGATTCGGACCCGCGCCATTAACTGGAAAAAATTGGGGGTACGGGGAGCCATCCAATTATGGCTATTACTCGCGGATCGACTGATTGAAAATCTGTTCCTTCGGGCTGAACAAGTCGCTAGTGCCATGATGGTACGAGGATTTACTAGTCCTAATCACCACCAAGTCAAATGGCATCAACTCCATATCCATGCATTGGATCGGTTCGCTCTCGTGTTAGTGGTCCTCCTGTGTGGTGTGCGGATTTGGGTGGGCACTTTTCCTTAAGTCCGTTGCATTGAATCTCTACATGGACGTGTTACATCCTTGGTATTGGCGATCGCAACCCTTATGCGATCGCAGCGGTTCCACCCTCTTCACTGCCCTTTTTTCAGAACAGACCATTGCCACCCTATTAGAAAGTCCTCACCCTCATCCGCTAGGGCGATACTCGATTTGTGCAGGGGGGCCACGACAGATTGCCGGCAAGCAGCGTCTATGGACCCCTCAAGTGGGCCATATCCTCCCCTTTCTAGAGCAGCTTTTGCAGTGTGGCCCCTCTCTAAGAGAAAACGCTGCCCCAGAGGATCTGCCCTTTCAAGGGGGGTGGCTGGGATGGCTGGGTTATGATCTGGCCTGGGAAATAGAACGCTTACCCCGCTTACAACCCGATCCCCTACCGTTTCCGGTCGCCTATTGGTATGAACCTGAGAACTTTGCCGTTTTAGATCACCAACAGCAGCGCCTCTGGTTGGCCGCCACTGATCCCCAGCAGCTGGACCGTTTAGAGCAACGGTTGCACCAAGTCTTGCCGACACCGACTCATTCCCCTTACTGTGATCCGACAGACTTTCAATTTCTAACCAATAACGTTGAATATGAAAGAATGGTCCAGCAAGCCCTCCAGCATATTCAGGCTGGAGATATCTTTCAGGCCAACCTATCTACTCGCTTTTGTGTCACCGCCTCTGTTGATGCTTGGCAGCTTTATACCAATCTGCAGACCATCAACCCTTCCCCCTTTGCGAGCTACTGGCGGACCCCGTGGGGATCAGTCGTTAGCTGTTCGCCTGAGCGGTTGGTCAAACTGTATGGCCATCAAGCAGAGACCCGACCGATTGCGGGGACTCGACCTCGGGGGACCACACCCGAGCAAGATCATGCGTTAGCCCAAGCACTCCTCAATAATGTCAAAGAACGGGCTGAGCATACGATGCTAGTTGATCTTGAACGCAACGATTTAGGCCGGGTCTGCACCTGGGGATCGGTAGCCGTCGATGAATTTTTGGTCCTCGAATACTATAGCCATGTCACTCACTTGGTGAGTAATATTGTGGGCCTCTTAAAACCCAGTTGCTCTCCTATTGACTTGATTCGTTCTATGTTCCCCGGTGGAACCATTACAGGCTGCCCTAAAGTACGCTGTATGGAAATTATTGCAACCCTAGAACCCTATCGACGCAGCTTGTTTTATGGGTCCTGTGGCTATCTAGACCATCGGGGACGGTTAGATCTCAATATTTTAATTCGAACGCTGTTGGTTACACCGACTGAGCAATCATTGCACCCTCGTAGCGGCTTACTGCAACCTGCCATCATTTGGGGGCAGGTGGGCGCCGGGATCGTTGCGGACAGCAACCCTGAACAAGAATGGTTAGAATCCTTACAAAAAGCTAAAGCTCAAGTTCGAGCGATCCAGAAAATGGGAGATTAAACCACTGTTCATGAATCGTTGATATCTGCCGCAGCCCAGCCCTTCAAAACGCCTCACGCCTCTTCTTCACGCTAAGCATCCCAATGGATGGTTTAAAACAGATACAATCTTGTCCAGTATAATAAACGACAATTTCTACTTTTCTGATGCCGAAAAGATAACGGAATAAGCAGTCCATTCCAGCGACCTTGGCCGTTATTTCTCAGCACTCTCCTCTCCGTAAAACCCTTCATGGGCAAGGTATCAGTGGGCAAGGTATCAGTCAATGTGAAGAGTCGGGCAAGTATGGTATTGGTGATTGCTAACTATTCTGTCCTTAACCTGAAACCTGCTTGAGCAAAAACAATGGACTTTCTTTTATTGCTGAGTTCACTGCTGTTCCTTCGCTCACACTGACGCTTAGGCATTTCAAGTAAACGCGAATGATCACTGAAACATACTTGAATCATCCAACATTTGGTCTGCTCTTCAGTCTTTGTCTGATTGACTCAGAGAGTGCCTTGTACACCACACTCTATGCGCAGCGATTATTTTTTGTCGTGACAATCTCAGAACGAGGACTGGAATTTTCCGCTATTTCTCGGCAAGAAGCGCGGGTCACTGTCGAAAGCCGTTTGCGAATTCTTAGACGCTCAGGTTCGCGTCAGGACTATGACCAACTTCAGCTTGTTCATCAACAAACTTTTCCTTAATGCCATCCTCGCCTCCCTTGACCATTCAAGAGCGTGTCATTGCAATTCGAGACACTCTCCCTCCGTCTGTTCGTCTGATTGCAGTCTCTAAGTATATGCCTGCAGATCTGATCAGACAGGCTTACACTGCAGGCGTTCGGGACTTCGGTGAAAGTAGGGTGCAAGAGGCTGTCCATAAAATGACTGAGTTAAAAGACTTACAGGACATTACCTGGCATCTTATTGGTCATTTGCAAAGTAACAAAGCTAAACTTGCGATTCAGCACTTTGACTGGATTCATTCAGTTGATAGTTTGCCCTTAGCTCAACGCCTTGAGCGCCTGGTTCTGTCTAGCTCACACCAGTCCTCTCCCCAACTCTGTCTACAGGTAAAAATTCTCCCTGACCCTACTAAATTTGGTTGGTCCATCGCAGATCTAAAAACCGATCTATCCGCCTTACAGGCCTGCTCTAGTCTCCAATGGCGGGGGTTGATGACCATATTACCCAGAGGGTTAACAGAAAAAAAGGCTTTAGACACATTTCAAAAAACTCGACAGCTGGCATCAGACCTAACTCAAGAAGCTCAAGGTTTAGGGACTTTGTCGGAGCTATCAATGGGAATGTCTAATGATTATCCTTTAGCCGTTCAATCTGGAGCAACGATGATTCGATTAGGGCAATGTATATTTGGGGATCGACCTAAATGAAAAGATCTGTCTTCTACGTAAAAGATGCATTTCAAGGCTCTGTTTACCAACGAGAGATCAAGAGGTGTAGATGACTGACTAACTTTTCTAAAAAGTCTCTTAAGGTTTAGGAGCGTAGCATCTGACTTAATATTTCTGCAGAATATATCCCAGACTCTTGTCAATTTCGGCATAGTGCCATCCAGACTATTGAGAGCAAGTTTTTTTACCTTCCGAGAACGGTATTTATAGCAAGAAAATATTAAGAAAATAGCTCGCTAGCTAACGATGTAAAGGAAATGGTTCCTTAATATAAACTTTAGTTTCAATCTCTGACCCTGTGTACTGTGATTCGAACAGTGATGTATAATTCAATCTAAATTTTCCACGCTATGTAATTTGTCGTAAATACCTGATTACTTTTATTAGCGATCAGCCTTAAGAAATTAAGGCGGTAATAGCATTGACAAATCAAACAAATACGCGTTTGATGTAAGGATCTAAATTTAATAGAGATCTTTATCCTAAAAATTGCCTTGATGACTCTAGATTGAACCATTGTTCAGTCTTCTTGAATCAGGTTATTTATAACCTCAAACCCTCAATAGATGGAGCCCAACTCGTGAGTAGTTTATTTGGCAAACTAAAGGATTTCGTCGGCATCCCAGAATCAGATGATGATTATGACTATGTTGATGAGTATGATGAAATTCAAAATGACGGGTATTCAGATCATCAATATTCATACTCTGAAGATTCTGTTGACCTAAAGGAAACGCTGAACAATCAATCTGAGAAAGAACAGGGGTCTCAAGTGTCCAATACAAGCAATGTTGTCGGTATGCCTGGCGCTAGTCGTTTGTGGGGATCTACCACAGAAGTATTGGTGATGGAACCTCGTGCTTTTGAAGAAATGCCTCAAGTGATTCAAGCATTACGTGAGCGCAAATCTGTGGTCTTAAACCTGACGATGATGGAGCCAGGGCAAGCTCAGCGAGCCGTCGATTTTGTTGCGGGTGCCACTTACACCATTGATGGTCACCAAGAGCGCGTCGGAGACAGTATCTTCCTGTTTACCCCTAACTGTGTTCAAGTGAGTACTCATATGGGTGTTGTACATGAAGCACCTGCGCCTCACTTCTCTCGTCCCCCCAGTACAGCCGCTTGGAAAGGTGATATGCAGATGAATCGAGCGATGGCTCAGTAAGTTCTTTTGCCCTTAGTGCATAAGATTTAGTGCGGAGTTTGAGCTTTGGTAGACTGGAACATTGTTCTGCTGCCTGAGGCTTTGAGGTTTTCCTGTGAGTTATTTTAAGGATCGGCTTGGCATCATCGGTGGTGGAGTGATGGCCGAAGCCATTTTGTCGCGCCTAATCTCGCAAAAATTTTGTGTACCTGAGCAAATCCAGGTCAGTGATATTGCCAGCGACCGTCTGCATGATCTGGCCGATAAATATCAAGTCCAAGTTAGCACTGACAATCTAGCCGTTGCATCTTCTTCGCAGGTGCTGCTCTTAGCGGTTAAGCCCCAGGCTTTCCAAAGTGTGGCGCTTCAGCTCCAAGCAGCGATTCCTCCTGGCTGCCTCGTTCTCTCTATTTTGGCGGGAATCCCCTTAGCCACACTAGAGTCGGCATTTAAGGGATGTCCAGTGGTACGAGTCATGCCCAATACACCGGCGACTGTGGGGGCGGGAATGGCAGCACTTGCTGCGGGTTGTCAGGCCAACGCGACTCATTTGGCGTTGGCCCGCCAGCTATTTAGTGCAGTTGGAAAAGTTGTGACGGTCCCTGAAACGTTAATGGATGCTGTCACGGGTCTTTCAGGATCGGGGCCAGCCTTTGTCGCTTTGGTTCTGGAAGCGCTTACGGATGGCGGGGTTTCGGTAGGGTTACCCCGGTCCATTGCCGCTCAATTGGCGCTGCAAACATTGTTAGGGACGGCAACCTTAGTCCAAGAGACTGGATTGCACCCTGCGCAACTGAAAGATCAAGTGACCAGTCCAGGCGGCACAACCATTGCTGGGGTGGCTGCTTTGGAACAGGCAGGACTGCGGTCTGCTTTGATTGGGGCAGTTCAGGCGGCTTATCAGCGATCGCAAGAGTTAGGCCAAGACTAGTATCGCTGTACCCCTGAAACGAGCAACCGATGATTGATTCAAACATGATCTGTTCCGAATCAAGCGGTGCTCTGGTCAGATTGTAAAAAGTCAGCGAGCCAGTTTTTGATGTGATGGGTGGCTTGGCAGTCATCTTCGTTGTAGTGAACAATAGTATCTAAGAAATGACGGTTGCCTGTGGCTAGCCACTCGCTATACCAATAGATGGATTGGGCACCATTGGCTTCGCTGTTTCGCCATTGAAAGCCTAACCACCGGGCAATCAACTTTAGGGTGTAGCTCTCAACGGGTAAAACTACCGTCTGGGTCACCAGGGCGTGCAAATCAACAAACCGCTCAATCAGGGGTTGAACGATGCTGTCGGGGGTGCCATACAGCTTTGCTAGCCGTTCAACGGTTTGAACTTCATAGGCACAGAAATGATAGATCGGAGCTTGGGGATACCTTAAGACTAAGTCGAGAAATTGGAACCACACTTGTTCTTCCTGTTCAGGACAATCAGCGAGGCAGGAATGAAAGGTTTGCGTCTGATCGTCCCGATCAACCACTAAAACACCGTGAAGATACGCCAGATTAAGACTAGGTTCTGCCTCAATATCAAAGTAAAGCTCGATGGGCGCAGCGACAACGAGCGGTGTCGTCGTTTCAATGGCCTTGGGGGCAAATAAGACGGGAGATTGCTGGGCAAACGCCTGAGCTTGACACACGAGCTTAACGGCTACTTCTTTGCCAAAACCAGTGACTTGAGCCAGATGGACGGGATCCACAAGGGCTAAATCTTCCACACTGGCCAAGTTATGGGATTGAAGAATCGGGTAACGGCTAGGGGTAACCCCCGGTAAGAGGGATAAATGTTGGTCTTGCTGGGCAATCTGATAGCAGTGGGACAACCATCCACATAGACTACATCGATGGCTGACAATAAAGACTTCGGGCTCTTGTTGATTCAGCAGAACATCGAGGAGTTCGGATAGCAACTGATCGAGTTTGGGTTGGTTGAGGGTGAGGTTGACCTCATAAGACCCTCGCTCGCGCAGGTAGAGATAGGCCGTTTCTGGCCAACTTCCTTGTAAGCAGGCGAGAAGATAAGCGTGGAAGGTAGCCAGAATTTGATATTCCAATTTGGGGCGCTTACTGAGGCGAATATCTGTGGGCACATAGAGCCAATCGCCAAATACCGATGTTCCCGGTACTTTGGTTAAGAGATCGGGGAGACTCTGGTACAGAACGCTATAGTCTTGTTCAACTAAGAGCACGCCTCGTCGAATTTGTGGGGCTCCCGCCTGCATCAGTGCTACGGTCGCCTGGGCACCTGCATGCCAATCATATTTTGGATATTCCGGTGTTACCCAAGTTTGTGAGGTAAAGAAATGATGTTGCTGTTCAATTCGATCCTGACGCAGCTTGTTGAGAAAATCGCTGGGGGCCGTTTTCTTTGTTTTGTCTTCATAAACCTCTAAGAACGCTTGTCGGTGACAACGCTGGTAACTGAGTAATAATTGGGCGGTCAGCAGCATGCAGACACAATACCTGGATTTCCCTGTGGGAATCTTAACAAATCCTTCTCTTTATCTGGAAAATTCTCTTGACTGAAATCGGACAGCACAATAGGCTGAGAGCGATGTGACGGATTCCGATTTTGCTGTGGCTCAGGTTGTCTTTGAGGATGTCTATAAAAGTTTTCCTACACGAAAAGGCGATCGCACCTCGGCGCTTGCACCCGTAGAGTCGATCCAGGTTGACCCAACGCCCACTGACACAACGCCACAACCGAAAACCCAGCCGGATATGATGACGGTGCTGCGCCGAATTAACCTCACGGTAGAGGAGGGAGAATTTATGGTGCTGGTGGGGCCTTCGGGCTGCGGCAAAAGTACACTGCTGCGCTTAATTGCAGGATTAGAAGATTTAACAGGTGGGAATATCTGGATTGGCGATCGCAAAATCAATCATCTTCCCCCCAAGGCTCGGGATATTGCCATGGTGTTTCAAAGCTATGCCCTGTATCCTCATATGAGCGTTTATAACAACCTGGCCTTTGGGTTACGCCGAACCCAGTCCCAGCGGATACCGAAGCGACGTTCACCGCTGGTTGTTATGCGCAATGGTTGTGAGTCAGGACTTGTCGCGGCAACACGACTTCTACCGAAACCCTTACGGTATCGTTCAAAACGGGAAAAGTGGATTGAGCAGCAGGTTCAGCAGGTGGCTGAAGTTCTCCAAATTGAAAGCTTGCTGGATCGACTTCCTAAACAGCTGTCGGGCGGACAAAAACAAAGAGTGGCCTTAGGACGGGCCATGGCCCGTGATCCTCAAGTCTTTTTAATGGACGAACCCCTCTCTAATTTAGATGCCAAACTGCGAACTCAGACCCGAGCCCAAATCGTTAAGTTACAGCGGCAACTGGGCACAACCACCGTTTATGTGACCCACGACCAAACAGAGGCGATGACCATGGGCGATCGCATTGCCGTTATGAATGCTGGGCAGATTCAGCAAATTTCGAGCCCCTTAGAACTCTATAACCGCCCCGCCAATCGGTTTGTGGCTCAGTTTATTGGTTCACCACCGATGAACTTTATTCCGGTACAAGTCAAAACATCGCGCCGTTTGTATCATCCCCAATTCAGCCTTAACTTGCCTGAGGTATGGTCAACCCTTCTCCAACCCTATCAAGGCCAAACATTGACCCTAGGGATTCGCCCCGAACACCTCGATTTAGCCTCCCAGGACCCTTGTCATATCCCTGCTGAAGTTGAATTGGTAGAGGCATTAGGTCATGAAACCTATCTTTCCTTGCATCTCAACCATGGCTCAGATGAGCGTGAGCCATTGATTGTCCGCATCAATCCATACCAGCAAGTCACTGTTGGTGAACAGCTATGGTTCTCCGTTCAGCTGGATAAAATCCATTTGTTTGATAACCGTACTGAAGTTGCCCTGCGTCCAAATGCTTAAGTTATAGGGAATTTAGCCTCTCGCCCATTCGTGATTGGTGAGAGGCTAAACTCTCTAATTCTGTGGCGAGCAATACAGCTCTCAAACGTTGTGCTCTATTAGGCTAAGTCCAATTTGGAGACTGCATGCCATTCAAAATTGAGGATGCCTATGTTGAAGCAGATAGATGCACCATGTCAGAAATTCGATCCTGAAGGTGATCGATCTGGGAACAATATTTAAGAGGAGAGTCATTTAAGATAAGCCTCACTTCTGTCAAGTCTATGCAATCAAGCTAGAATGTGAACTCACTCAAAAGGGTAGTCCTGTGTTTGTACGGTTAGCCAATCAACACCGTGAATTTGTCCGAGACTTAGTGATGAATCTCCAAGCGCTGGCGATCGTGCTAGAGCGTCGGGGACACTTAGCGTCTTGTTATACCTGTGGTGGCCAAATGAACAGTGCTTCCTTCATGGTGAGTCTAGGCGAGAATCATCTCATTCGCTTCCTCGTTTCTGACTACGGCATTACGTGGACAGAAATGCGGGATGATCGTGAATTGATGAAATTAGAAGGGGCAGAAGCCATTAGCCAACTGCAAGAATTAGCCAACTTAATTAAAGATGAGCTACAGACGGAAAGGACCTCATCTGCATTAGCTGAATAACCTTGCACGAAACCTGGCTGAATTCATCAGATTGGGCTGTACATAGAGCCACAATTTGACCCAAATGAGTTCGACAAGTGTTACGCTGTATACCGAGTTGGCAGAGGGTAGGTTATATATCCGTTCTGGGCAGGCTTTGGTCTGGGAATGGGCGAGACATTGCTCCTTGCTGTTCACCTGTTGAGGATGCACGTTAATCTATGACCACCGCAAGTTCTGGCTGGCAACATCAGTTTGTTCAAACCAATAAAATTCGGCTCCACTACGTCACTCAAGGTGAAGGCGATTTAGTCATTCTTCTCCACGGATTTCCGGAGTTTTGGTATTCTTGGCGTTACCAACTCCCGGCCTTAGCTCGCCACTTTAAGGTGGTGGTGCCTGATTTACGGGGATATAATGATTCGGACAAACCCGATAGCGGTTATGACATCGATACCCTAAGCGAAGACATCATTGGCCTGATTCAAAATTTGGGCTATCGCTGCGCCCATATTGTGGGCCATGATACGGGGGGCATGATTGCTTGGAACCTAGCCCAGAAATTCCCTCAATATTTGCAAAATTTGGTTTTACTGAATGCGCCCCATCCCCAGCGTCTGTTTCGGGAGTTTTCTAGTAATTTAGATCAGCTGCGTCGGAGTTGGTATCTGCTGGCGTTTCAGATCCCTGGCTTACCCGAATGGTTGATTCAGTTGAATCTGCGCCAGTTTCTCCAGGATTGGTTCCAAAAGCAAGCCATCCGTAAAGCCGCGTTTTCGACCGAAACTCTGGGTATTTATCAAGCCGCCCTTGAGAAACGGGGGGTCCTATCGGCTGCGCTCAATTATTATCGGCAGCTACTGTCACCGCAAGATTGGTTTGCCAGCTCAGACCGCAAGTTACTGCCCATTCAAGTACCAACGTTGGTCCTGTGGGGGGAAGATGACACCGTACTGAGTCCAAATTTAGCCTTGGGCTTAGAGCGGTTTGTGCAAGCGCCGTTTCGCTTAAAGTTTGTGCCCGAATGCGGTCATTGGATTCAACAGGAAGTCCCCAAGATTGTGAATCGGGAGTTGCTGGATTTCCTTCGGCAGAGCCAGCCAGCCTTTAGCTAGCTTGCATTCCTTTTAGGCTGTTTACAATCACTTCACCCGGCACCTGGTCGGTGATTTTGACCTCACCCAGTTGAGTGGGCAAGATAAATCGAACTTTGCCATCTTTCACTTTTTTATCGGTGAGCAGCACATCAGCCACGGCATCGATGGCAAAATCAGCCGGCAACGCTGTCGGTAATTTTGTTTTCTGAATCAGTTGATGCTGACGCTGAGCGTCCTCAGCGGTCCATAACTTGAGTTGGACGGCAATGTCAGCGGCGGCAACCATACCTAGGGCGACGGCTTCACCATGATTGAACAAGCGATACCCGGTCAGACTTTCAATCGCATGGCCAATCGTATGACCATAATTGAGGATGGCTCGTAGCCCTGCTTCTTTTTCGTCTTGGGTAACCACATCGGCCTTGGCCTGAGCCGAGCGGGTAATGATTTCAGTCAGGATTTCCGCAGGCATATAGCGATATTGATCGGTGTGCTTGCAATTCTCCAGCCGCTCAAATAACTCTAAATCCCAAATGACGCCATACTTAATCACCTCAGCCATCCCTGCCCTAAATTCTCGGCCAGCCAGAGTCTTTAAAGTATCGGGATCGATCAAAACAAAGCGAGGCTGATAGAATGCACCGATCAGATTTTTCCCTTTAGGGTGATTGACCCCTGTTTTGCCGCCAATAGCGGCATCCACCATCGCCAGTAGACTGGTGGGAACTTGGACAAAATTGATGCCTCGTAACCAGGTCGCTGCGGCAAACCCGGTCATATCACCGATCACCCCACCCCCCAGCGCCACTAGGGTAGAGGAGCGTTCTAGTTTAAGGGCCAGGGCATAATCATAGATTTTTTGAATGGAACGGGGCGTTTTGTAGCGTTCACCCGCTGGCAAGAGAAAATGATCGACCTGAAATCCAGCTTTAGCTAGGGAGACTTGGACAGTATCCCCGTAGTGTTTCCAAATTTGGGGGTTGGAAACGATCAAGATCTTTTGGCCCAGCTTGACCGATTGCAGGGATCGATCCTGGAGCCAAGGACCCAATTGGGTAAGGCCACCGGGTGCGATCGCAATCTGATATGTCTGTTGGGGTAAGGGAACGGGAATAAATGTTTGCTGCATGCCATTTCTGGAACTCCTTTGCCAGTGTGCCTTACAGTATCCCCATCTGTCACTAAGAAAACTCCTTGTTGCTGAAAGACATCAACCAAGATGGTGCTGCTGTAAAGTATTGAGCCCCACCGTGATGCAAATTCTGCTCAACAGCCCTTTGATAAGTCTGTATTGTGGTTGCTATCAGGCATTACAAACTTTGATCTCATAGAAATCCTTTAACATAGACTTATTACAATATTTAATTTATTTAGCATTGATTAAAGTCAACTAAGAATTCTAAGCCATGCAGATAACGAACCGAATCCATTTCCGCAACTTTAGCGGTGACCTCTTTGGGGGGATCACCGCTGCTGTTATTGCTTTGCCGATGGCCTTGACCTTTGGGGTTGCATCTGGTGCAGGTCCTGCGGCGGGCCTTTACGGTGCCATCCTGGTGGGCTTCTTTGCGGCTTTGTTTGGGGGCACACCGACCCTCATCTCTGAACCTACGGGTCCGATGACTGTCATCATGACAGCGGTTATTGCCAATCTCACAGCAGCAAATCCAGAAAAAGGCTTAGCAATGGCCTTTACGGTGGTGATGATGGCAGGGGTATTCCAGATTCTGTTTGGTATTCTGCGCTTAGGCAAATACGTCACCCTGATGCCCTACACCGTGGTGTCGGGCTTTATGTCAGGGATCGGTATCATTTTGGTGATCCTGCAGCTGGGACCCTTTTTAGGAGAGAAAGCACCGAAAGGTGGCGTTCTTGGCACTCTTGGAGCGTTACCGGATCTTTTGTCGGGAATTAATGGCGCCGCGTTGTTTTTAAGTCTGTTAACGGTAGCCATTATTGTCCTGATCCCGATCATTGTGCCGACTCAACTCAAGAAGTGGTTCCCACCTCAATTGGTTGCCCTATTAGTGGGTACCTTTGTTGCGCTGTGGTTGTTCCCAGGTACCAGCATTGATCGGATTGCACCGTTTGAAGCCGGGTTGCCGACCCTACGCATGCCTGTTTTTACCCAGAGCGAACTGCAGCTCATGGTTGTGGATGCGATTATTTTGGCCGTTTTAGGGTGTATTGATGCCCTGTTAACCTCTGTGGTGGCTGATAGTTTAACCCGCACAGAGCATAACTCTAATAAGGAACTGATCGGCCAAGGGATTGGCAACCTCGTGTCTGGTTTATGTGGTGGTATTGCAGGTGCTGGAGCGACGATGGGCACCGTGGTCAATATTCAAGCAGGTGGGCGAACGGCCCTCTCTGGTTTGACTCGCGCTTTTATATTGCTGATTGTTGTGCTCTGGGCAGCCCCTTTAACCCAGAATATTCCTTTAGCCGTACTGGCGGGAATTGCCCTCAAGGTGGGGATTGACATTATTGACTGGGATTTCTTAAAGCGGGCTCATCAAGTGTCTTGGAAAGGGACCGCCATTATGTATGGGGTGATTGCCCTCACCGTTTTTGTGGATCTGATGGTGGCTGTGGGGATTGGGGTGTTTATTGCCAATATCGTCACGATTGATCGCCTGAGTACCCTGCAATCCAAATCAGTGAAGGCCATTACTGATGCAGACGATGAAATTCAACTAACGGAGGAAGAGAAAAAACTCCTCGATCAGGGCCAAGGACGCATGTTGCTCTTTCATTTAAGTGGCCCCATGATTTTCGGTGTGGCGAAAGCAATTTCACGGGAACAAAAAGCACTGAAATATTGTGAGGCTTTGGTTCTAGACTTGAGTGATGTGCCTCATATGGGGGTTACCTCGTCCTTGACCATTGAGAATGCGATTGAAGAAGCTCTCGACAAAGGTTGTTCTGTTTTTGTGGTTGGGGCTGCTGGCCAAACGAAACGCCGTCTAGGCAAATTAGGGATTTGGGACCGTCTTCCCCCAGAAAATTTATTGGCAACTCGAGTAGAAGCGTTGCGCAAAAGTGTAGCGGGTTTGGATCACTATGCGACCTCCAGTTGAGGATAGCTCATCCTTCCTCTTTGGATACTTAATCAAGGATGTTTTTCGGATTTGACAGATTATTGTTCACTCAATGTGGGATATGAATACATTCATCGATACCTTATCAATGTCACCGCTTCTCCAAGGCGGCATTTCTCAGCCTTGGTTAATCGCGGCGGCTAATGCAGATGAAGCGCCCCTCATCCTCTCCGGGGTACTCCTCAGCCTAGTGGTCATTTATCTGGCTAGTAAGCTTGGCGGTGAGTTATCACAGCTCTTAAATTTACCGCCTGTATTAGGAGAACTAGTGGGGGGTGTGGCCATTGGGGCCTCAGCCCTGCACCTGCTGGTCTTTGCGGAAGGGGGCACGGTTGCCGCTGATTCGGCCTTGATGCCGATCCTGCAGTTTATTGGTGGTAATCTCAGTGCCGAATCCATCACCTCGATTTTTGAAAGCCAGAGCGAAATCATTGAGATTTTGTCTGAGCTAGGAGTCATTATTCTGTTATTTGAGATTGGCTTAGAGTCGGATCTTAGAGAACTAACAGAGGTGGGCTATCAGGCGGTGTTAGTGGCGGTCGTCGGTGTAGTCGCGCCCTTTGCAGCGGGTACTGCGGGCTTAGTGCTGCTATTTAATATGCCCACGATTCCATCGATCTTTGCTGGGGCTGCATTGACGGCCACTAGTATTGGTATTACCTCCAAAGTGCTGTCTGAATTGGGCTTTCTCAAATCAAAAGAAGGGCAAATCATTGTTGGTGCGGCCATTATTGATGACGTCTTAGGGATTATCGTTTTGGCGGTAGTGGCCAGCTTAGCTAAAACTGGCGAAGTGGATATCGTTAATGTTCTGTATTTGATTGGCAGTGCCACAGCGTTTTTGGTGGGCTCCATTCTGTTGGGTCGATTTTTCAATCAGGCCTTTGTGACCATTGCCGATCAGCTCCAAACTCGTGGCAAGCTGGTGATTCCGGCCTTGAGCTTCGCGTTTATTATGGCGTTCCTTGCCAATGCGATTCACCTAGAAGCGATTTTGGGTGCCTTTGCAGCAGGTTTGGTGCTCGATGAAACCGATAAGCGCAAAGAGCTAGATCAGCAGGTGATTCCCATTGCCGATATTCTCGTGCCGGTTTTCTTTGTGACTGTAGGGGCGAAAGCCGACTTAAGCGTTTTGAATCCTGCTATTCCTGAAAATCGTGAGGGTCTGGTGATTGCTGCCTTTTTGATTGTGGTCGCCATGATTGGCAAGCTGATCACGGGTTGGACCGTGGTGGGTCAGCCTGGGATTAATCGATTTGCGATTGGCGTCGGTATGATTCCTCGGGGAGAAGTAGGTCTAGTGTTTGCTGGTATCGGCTCAGCCAGTGGCGTTCTGGATAAACCCTTGGAAGCCGCGATTATTACGATGGTGATTTTGACGACCTTTGTGGCGCCGCCATTATTGCGGGTTGCCTTTAAAGGCGGTGCGATCGCAATTGAGTCTCCGGCTACAAACGGCTAATAGCAAGGGATGACTGCGATGCTGGGGTGCGATGGTCTCCGACCGGCCTTTAGCCATCGCAGTTCCCTTACCCACTCTTGAACTCCTTTTTTTAATTAACCCTTTTTAAAATCACCATGTTAGAAGCGTTTATCTTTGCAACGATTCTCTGTGGCTTTTTTGGTATCATCCTCAAGCAAAATCTGATGATGAAGATTATTGCCATGGATGTGATGAGTACTGGCGTCATTGCTTATTACGTCAAAATCTCAGCCCGACAAGGATTATTTACTCCAATCTTCTCGAAGACAAATCATGGAGCCTATGCGGATCCGGTTCCCCAAGCTGTGATTTTGACGGCGATTGTGATTGGTTTTTCGATTCAAGCGTTGATGCTGGTGGGCGTCATGAAGCTCTCCCGCGACAATCCCACCTTAGAAAGCCGCGAGATTGAAAAGACCTACACACCATGAATACCCTGACAATTATTTGGATAGCCCTGCCGTTTTTTGTGGGGTTTGTGGGGTATCTGGTCCCTAAAGTTGATCGATACTTAGCCTTGGCCATGACCTTGGTGTCTGCCAGCTATGCTGCTCGGGTGTTGATGGAGTCCACTCCGCTGATAGTGGAGCTGATGGATAACTTTGGCGTTACCCTCCAGATTGATAGTCTGAGTGGCTACTTTATCCTGACCAATGCCCTAGTCACGGCAGCCGTGATTTGCTACTGCTGGGGGACGGGGAAATCCGCGTTTTTTTATACCCAGACTATTATTCTCCATGGCAGCGTCAATGCCGTCTTTATTTGCGCTGACTTTATTAGCTTATATGTGGCCCTAGAGGTGATTGGCATTGCCGCCTTTTTGCTGGTGTCTTATCCCCGTACGAATCGGGCGATTTGGGTGGCCCTGCGCTACCTGTTTATCAGCAATACGGCCATGCTGTTTTATTTGGTGGGTGCGGTGTTGGTGTATCAAGCCAACAACTCCTTTGCCTTTACGGGCTTGGCAAAGGCACCCCCAGAAGCCCTAGCCTTGATTTTTCTGGGACTGTTGACCAAGGGCGGCATCTTTGTCTCAGGATTGTGGTTACCCTTAACCCACTCCGAGTCCGAAACCCCTGTCTCTGCAATACTTTCCGGTGTTGTGGTCAAAACAGGTGTGTTTCCTCTGGCTCGGATGGCCTTGATGGTGGAGGAAGTCGCTCCGGTAATCACCCTATTAGGGATTGGAACCGCCTTTTTGGGGATTAGCTTGGCCCTCTTCGAGCAAGACACTAAGCGTCTGTTGGCCCAAAGCACTATTTCCCAATTGGGGTTTATCCTGGCTGCCCCGGCTGTGGGTGGGTTCTATGCCTTGACCCACGGATTGGTGAAAGCCACCCTCTTTTTAACTGCAGGCGCCTTGCCCAGCCGAGATTTTCAGGAGCTACACAAGCAGCCAATTCCGCGATCTCTATGGCTGGTCTTGGTGATGGCCAGCTGCTCTATCTCCGGTATTCCCCTCTGGGCGGGGTTTGCCTCTAAGGCCTTAACCCTAAAAAGTCTACTGCCCTGGCAAATGCTCGCCCTTAATATCGCCACCGTAGGCACCGTGGCTACCTTTGCCAAATTTATCTTTTTGCCCCATCAAAGTGACTCCCAGTCGATTCGACCAGGGTACTGGGTAGCGGTGCTGTTGCTGTTGGGGGGCTTACTGGCGGCAAATGGTGCGTATTACCAGGCCTATACCGTGGCCAATATCGGTAAAGCCTTAGCAAAAGTGGCGATTGGCTGGCTGGTCTATTGGTTAGTGATTCGACGGGTAGTGCTGAAACTGCCACGGGTGCAGGAGCAGCTCGAACATTTAATTGGGGGGATGAGCTTAATGTTGGTTCTATTGTTCTGGATGGTGTTGGCATGACTGGCTATCTAAATATTCTGCTGCGTTTAGCCATTTGGTTTTTGCTCACCGCTGATTTTGGCATTGCCAATACCATCATTGGCGTCTGTGTGGCTTTACTGTTGCCCCGTCGTGCCAATCCGGGGGCCTTAAAAGATTGGCTGCATGCAATTGGAGAAATTATCATAGCCATTCCCCAAGCCTTTATTGAGGCAATTGAAATTATGGTTCGTCCCCATCGTTATGAAGCGATGACCATGGAACATGTCAAGCCACAACGCACGCCAGGCCTGATTTTTCTCGATATTTTCGTGATTACCTTTACCCCGAAAACCATTGTCTTGAAGTACCACGAGGAAGGGTTGTACGAAGTCCACCGGATCCAGCGGAGGAAACAGTCATGAACATCATCCTGATTGCGATGATTCTGGCCCTGGCCATTCCCATTTATGAAGCCTGTCAGGACGAGGATGTGTGGCAGAAAATGCTGGCCTTTGCCAGTATC
>NZ_JANQOY010000112.1 GCF_028285565.1 Acaryochloris sp. IP29b_bin.148 | reverse complement strand
ATGCTCTCTCCCAAAAGGTAGTGGCTTCACTCACGGGATATTCTTATATCTTGGATGCCTTAGCTATACAGGTCACCTAATAGGTGAATTGGTATTAGGGGCAGCTTGAAGACTCGTCTTCTATGAGCTACCTCATAGAAGACGATGCCTGTGTTTGCCAGACTCTTAGTCAGCCAATCTCTGTTTTGGAGTTAAATCCCATGAGCTTAAAGACTGAACTGTTAGAGTCCAGCTTTGCCCAAATTCGCGATCGCAGCACTGAATTCACGGACTATTTTTACAGCACCTTATTTATGGATTACCCCCAAGTGCAGCCCTTGTTTGCCAATACCCATATGCAAAGTCAGGCCAAGAAGCTGTTTGCCTCACTGGTGTTGGTCGTCGATAACTTGACGGAGCCTGGCGTTTTAGGGGATGCCTTAACAGGGCTGGGGGCTCGCCATGTGCAGTATGGGATTTTGCCAGAGCACTATCCCATGGTAGGGGGGACCTTACTCAAAACCTTTGCCTTTACGCTGCAAGCGCAATGGACCCCAGAACTCGAAGCTGCCTGGACCGACGCCTATGGTGCCGTGACCGAAATCATGTTAGAAGGCGCTAACTACTCGCCCGATGTTCTCCAGCTTAAGAAGGAGTCGGTTTAGGCTGTTCTCCTGATGCGATCGCATCTAGGGCGGGTGCATCTAAAATTGTGATGGTGCCACCGCGTCGATACACTAGAATATGGCTGAGTTTCTGCCCCATCAGTCGTACACTTTCTTCGTAGCTAATACCAATACTGCGAGCAATTTGATGATAGGACAGTTGGATATTCAACTGATGTCCTCCGCTCACTGAGTGAGTGCCATATTGCTGGGCAGAATATTGTACCAATCGGGTCAGACGTACAATTGCCTGTTCGGACACCAATCCGTGCACCGTCCGATGCATTTCCTGGAGGCGATGATTAAAGCAAGCTAGGATCTGGAGGGCGACGTCAGGATCGAGCTGAATCGCTTCCAGTAGTGCGGGCTTTGGGATTCTGACCACCTCAGTCGATCGCAATGCTTTAACCGTTGCCACCGCGATGCCATCCCCAAACAAGGCAGGCGCGGCAAACATTTGTCCTGCAGGTAAGGTTCGTAAAATCGTTTCCTTGCCGGAGGCGGCAATCTTGATCGCTTGCAATTCACCCTCTAGAACTGCATGAAAACAAGCGGGAAAGCGATCGCCTTCATGAATTAATACCTCCCCCGCAGGATAAGATGTCCTGGAAGCCTTCTGGGCTAATAACTTCAGTAACTCAGCATTGAGTCCAGCAAAAACCTGAATTTGTTGAAGCTGTTGGGGAACAACTCGCATCACCGGCCCACCCCGGATATCTCCAGAGACCACCATACTCTAAACCCATCCCTTCGGACTGATCAGGTGACTTGCTGGAGCGGAGGCCCCCTAAACGCTGCGATTCTAGATGGGTTGCTTAGCCCGGCGATTGTCTTTGGGCGCGGTCAATTGTAGCCACCATTCCAAGACTCTGGGAGCAATCCGATTGCCCAAGACGGCCAGATGGCTTTGCCAGCCCACTAGAATTTCGGGGGATTCCTTGGCCAAACTATTGACCAATACCTTGGCAACCTTCTCTGGAGTCATTGAGGCCACCCAGCGAAACCGTTGGGTATTGCGGGTCATATCCGTTTCGGTGAGGGAAGGGAGAAGCGCTGTGACCTTGATGTTATAGGCTGCCAACTCGCTGCGCAGCGCTTGGGTAAAGCCCAAAATCGCAAATTTAGTGGCGGAATAGGTGGCCATGGTCGGGGCACCTATTTTTCCCATTAGGCTGGATACATTGACGATTCGCCCCTCTTTTTTACTGGCCATCCGCCGAGCGAGGAAGTGGGTCATGCTATAAATCCCCATCAGATTAAGGGAAAGTTCTTCCTGCACCTTGGGCAGCTTCGTTTGCAAGAAGGGCGATTGATGGGCGACACCCGCACAGTTCACTAATAAGTGGATGGGGCCATGATGCTTCCACACCTTTGCGATCGCAATATTTACCTCCACCGTTTGCGTCAAATCCAACGGCAGCACAATTGCCTCAGCCCCAAATCCTTCAATCTCGGCGGCCACTTCTAATAAGCGAGCTTGATTCCGAGCCACCAGAATCACCCGCTGCATGCCTTGCTGGGCTAACTCCTGTGCGATCGCTCGACCAATACCGCGAGACGCTCCCGTGATCAGAGCTGTTTTTCCTGTTAATTGCATGGGATAACCTCCCGAAAAATCAAGTCCTAGCCAGTACTGGGTCGTGCCTCCAATCATCAGTATTGAAGTCACGGCCAGGTGAGGGTAGCCGATGGGACTGGCCAAAGCAGAAGGTTCAGACTCAGGCCATCCAGCATTTAACCCAGTCAAAGACTTATTTATGAGAAATTTATTTATAAAACTATATATTCAGAGCCGATAGCTCCATCGACGGTTTTGATTAGAATGCAAACTTCCAAAATATCAATACGAAGTAAAAATGTGCTTAAAAATACATTTGGCAATACTTTTACTCCAATATATCCTTCAAAAAAAGAACCGACTTTCTTATATGCATAAGCTAACAATCAAATCAACTAATCGCAATGATTTTTATAGAAATCTTATTCACGAAATATAAGTACATATTTTTCTCATATTAATTCCATTGTTGTAGAAGAAATCAACCGGGGCTAGACCTGCTATCACTTGATTCCCCTATCGATCGCTCCAAACTAGATCACACCCCATCTGAGAAACGTCGCTTTTTGTCCCCTGATTCTGAGTAAATGCTGTTTGCTACCGCAGGATTAGAAACTGTAACCCAGAGAACAGAAGGGCACTGAATCCCATGCTGATCGGCAAGGTTACCCCCCAAGCTCCAGCAATTTGGCGAAGGGTCCCCCGTTGAATATCCTGCCCCCCTTGCACTAAGCCAATACCCACCACACCGCCCACCAAGGCATGGGTTGTGGATACGGGCAATCCCCAGCGAGAGGCCAGCAAAATAGTCGTTGCTGCGGCCAACTCCGCACAAAAGCCACTACTGGGCTGCAGGGGAATAATATTTTCCCCTACCGTTGCCATCACGTTTTGCCCCGCGATGGTCAAGCCCACCACAATGCCCAATCCCCCTAACACCATGATCCATAGGGGAACAGCTGCCTCTGCTGTCGGAATCGTGTGGGTCGTATAAATTGCCGAAATAACGACTAGCGGTGCCACGGCATTCCCCACATCGTTGGAGCCATGGGCAAAGGCCACAAAGCAGGCACTCCAAACTTGAAACGTCGCCAGTTGTTTTTCAACTTCTAATTGCTGCGCCCTTGGACCGGACGCATCCTGGGGCAACCGTTGCCAACTCCATAGGGTAAGGGCAAGTACAGCACTGGCACCGATAGCAATCGCCAGATCTTGCTCCGGTAAGGGCCAATGCCAATGGGTCTGCAACCATCCTTGAAGCGGATGGGTCATTTGGGGCAAAACTATCACCCCAAACACACTCACCAGACTGATACTCAGCCAAGGAATCCATTCACTTAATTGGTGTAAGGGATCGGTTTGCTGGAGAATCCCTTGCTGAATCAGGCGATAAAACAGGGCTGCGATCGCACCACTCAACACAGGTGTTAGCACCCAAGACAGCGAAATCCAGCCTAAGGTAGACCACTGCACGGCTGATGCTCCCAAGGCCACCAAACTAAAACCCGCTAACGCCCCCACCGTGGCATGAGAGGTGGCCACCGGCCAGCCTTGCCAAGTGGCCACCTGTAGCCAAAGCCCGCAGGTGATCAGGACCGCAATCATCCCTAAGCTGAGGGTTTGCGGATCATAGATAAAGGCTTGGGTATCGACGACACCTCGGGTTAGGGTGTTTACCACTTGCCGCCCAAAGATGACGGCTCCCGTAAACTCCAGAATGCCAGCAATGATCAGCGCCTGCCGCAGCGTAATGGCTTTAGACCCCACAGAGGTGCCCATGGCATTGGCCACGTCGTTGGCCCCCAGATTCCAGGCCAAATAAAAGGCCAAGCCACCCATCAAAATTAGGAAAAACATCGTCTCACTCTTTGTAATCGAGTCCACTAAAGCCATATCAGCGGATACCCAACCATATCCTTATCAACTGAGGAGCAGGGTGAATCTCCTATTGGCCAATTCAATTGGATTAAATCACTCATTACTTACGGGTTTAATTTAGACTTAACATCATTGACGATCTACGATGCAGATTGACAAACGAAAGTGACTCTTCCGGGTGAGGATTGAAAGAATATCAATGAATAGATCAAAAACTTTGCGCTATCCCTTAACTCCCCGCCATCTGCGCCGATTTACGGCTTTGGCATCGGCCCTGCTTCTCAGTGCCTGCCAAGTCGGGGGAAATACACCGGGCTCCGGGGACGGTGAGGGCCTGAGGATAGGGTCTCTTTTACCCTCTACAGGTGACTTAGCCCCCTTAGGGGGACCGATGATTGGTACTGTTCCCTTACTGGTGGAAACCGTCAATGCCTGTGGTGGCGTCAATGGGCAGCCGGTCAAGCTGACGGCTGAGGATGATGCGACGGACCCCACCAAGGGCAGCCAAGCCATGACTAACCTGGTGGAAGTGCAGAAAGTGTCGGCGGTTGTGGGTTCCTTTGCCAGTAGTGTGTCTCAAGCTGCCGTCGATGTCGCTGTTCGCAATAAAGTTTTGCTGATTTCTCCGGGCAGCACCAGTACCGAATTTACCGGGCGAGCCCAATCGGGAGACTTTAAAAATGGGGACACTCAATATTGGGCGAGAACGGCTCCCCCGGATACCTACCAAGCGCGTGCCCTAGCCAAGCTAGCCAAGGAAAGAGGATTTCAGAAGGTCTCCACTGTCTCCATCAATAATGACTATGGCATCAGCTTTGAACAAGAATTTATCAAGTCTTTTAAAAAACTAGGTGGCACGGTGCTCAACGCGGCGAAGCCTACTCGGTATGATCCCAAGGCGACCACCTTTGATACCGAAGCGGCAGCCGCTTTTGCCAATAAACCCGATGCCGTCATTGCTATTCTCTATCCAGAGACGGGGGCCTTATTGCTGAAGTCAGCCTATGAGCAGGGGCTGATGGAAGGGGTGCAAGTGATGCTGACCGATGGCGTCAAGTCCGATGAATTTGCAACCCAAGTGGGTAAAACTAGCAATGGTAAATTTATTATTACTGGAGCACTGGGAACAGTTCCAGGGGCGGATGGTACGGCCCTAGAATCCTTGACGGCCCTGTGGAAATCGAAGAAAAATGAAGCACCGCCGGCCTATGTTCCCCAAAGTTGGGATGCTACGGCTCTGGTTCTCTTGGCGGCTCAAGCGGCAAAGTCTAATGCGGGCGATGCGATCGCAACTAAACTTCGAGATGTGGCCAACGGACCAGGCAAAGAGACTTCTGATGTTTGTGAAGCCCTCAAGCTTCTGCAAAATGGTGAAGAAATCAACTACCAAGGAGCCAGCGGCAATGTCGATATTGATGAAAATGGCGATGTTTTAGGTGTTTATGATGTCTGGACGGTCAAAGAAGATGGCAAGTTAAATGTGATTGGCCAAGTTCAACCGGCTGAGTAGGGCTTTGCCCCCTCTATCTCGTTGATGGGGCAGAGACTGTATCTGCCTCATTGACTACACTCCGGTGCATTCCGGGCGATCTGGATGGGGAATTTCAACGCTCTGATGGTTGGGACGGTTCCTCTTTCCCAAATAAAGACTTAAAACGGATCGGCTCGTTCAGTTTAGTCATGACCGCTTTCATATCTACCGGTTCATTAAGCTTAGCCAAGAACGTTCTGGACGTCCCGCTGGGCTCAGAGGACTCTTCTCTAGGTTGACCTTGAGGAGTGGTGGATGCAGTAGGAGTAGGCTCAGACGTCGGCACATCATTCGTTTCTATCCAAATTGTGAAATGGCTCTGATAATTGACAATCAGGCTCATCAGTCCTGCGTCTAACATTTGGCGACAAGATGCGATCGCAGTCTCTCGTTGATGGTTGGCAAAGGTCTGACCCTTCTGAAAACACTTGTTCAGAAAGATAAAGGTTGACACCCCATGACATTCAATTCCTCTGGATTCTAAATCTTTTCGATCAATTAGCAACATAAGGCCTGGTTACTTCTCACGCTGTCCTTAGGATGCCCAGAATGTAGGGTAGAGTGTGCGAATTTTAGGGCTCAATCATAATCTGATTAATCCTTTGTGAGAGCTTAATCCATTCACAACCAGGCATTTACCTCTGCTTTAGCACGGTCTCGTAGGGTAGGACTAGATCACTACCTCCCTAACCAACCGATGCTGCAATCACAGGTCCCCGTCGCTCCACCGCCCACGGACTGGCGTCAAATTTTTGAAGAAGCCTATCAGGGCCGTCACACCTACGCCTTTAAAAGTGGACGAACCATCCCGATGGCTTCCCAGGACCTATGGATCGTCTGCCGAGGCATTGTGCAACTGAGCACCTTATTTCCCACTGGCGATGAAGCCGTTTTAGGCTTTGTCTATCCAGCCATGCCCTTTGGGTTACCGTTAACCCAATTAAATCCCTATGAGGCCGTCGCTTTGTCTGATGTGGTTTTGATGCGCTTGAATCAGATTGAGCTAGAGAGTTCCCCGTTATTGGCTCAAGGCGTTTTGCAACAATTGAGTCGTCGTTTGCAGCAAACAGAAGCCATTCTAGCCATGATTAGCCAGCGACGGGTGAGCGATCGTTTGCAGCACTTATTACTGATGCTAAAGCAGGAAGTTGGTCAGGTGACGCCAGAGGGGATTCGGCTAGAGGTGCGTTTTACCCACCAACAGCTAGCCAATCTCCTCGGGACCACTCGAGTGACGATTACCCGTCTTTTAGGTCATCTGCGCCAAGAAGGATGGCTATTGATTGATGGAACCCGACATTTAGTTATTTGCGACTCTGCGCCTCTGGGGTCATAATCCAGCAGCCTGCGTTATTAGCCTTTGTGCCGTTCTTGAGCAGAGGGTAAACCTGTGGTTGTGGTGGTATGCAAAAAAATGATTGGCAATACAACTAGAAGGGCTCTACTGAGTGAGTGGCAACAAAATCGCAAAGCACGTCTTTCCCGGTGCAGATTCCACCATTAGGCTGCCGCCATGACGATTTTCAACGATCCGACGGACGACATCTAATCCTAATCCCGAGCCTTTCCCCATGGGTTTGGTAGTAAAAAACGGTTCCAAAATGCGAGTTTTAATCTCAGTCGGGATACCAGGACCATTATCCTCCACTTCAACCCGGATACAGCCGTTCTTTTGACAAGTCCGAATCGTAATTTTAGGCGGTTCGGAAGTGGGAGGACTTTCCCCTAAAGCGTCGATGGCGTTATCCAATAGATTGGTCCACACCTGGTTCAGCTCACTGCCAAAGGCCATCATTTTAGGGAGGTCCTGGTCATAGTGACGGTCAACCTTGATGCCATGCTTGAGCTTGAATGCAAACAAGCGCAGTGTATCTTCAATACCATCATGGATATCCACTTCTTGCTGGGCTGCCCGATCCATATAGGAATAGGACTTCATGGACTGCACTAGCGTCGAGATCCGCTCTGCCCCATCCAACCCTTTGGTGATCAGCCCCATGACATCGAAGGAGAGCGCTAACCATCTCAGTCCCATATCCCGTAGTTCAGTATCACTATCACGCCAGCGATTCATAAGCAGCTCAAGGGTCTCAGGCTCTACTTCCCCTGCAGCCAGTGGTTCAGCCAACTTCCAAGCTTCGTCAACCCCATAGTTCTCTAGCCAGTCAGTCAGGGCATCTTCTCGATCCCCCAAGACTAGAGGATCATTTTGGGGATTGGCAATGGCATTAAAACCGTGATCTCTTAGCGCCAACCATTGCTGAGTATGCTCATCATCCACTTGGTGTTGACCATACACCAAATTCATTCGTTGCAATTCCAGGATGGCGGGTTTCACGTCTTTAAGTACCCGCACTAGAGCGGCTGCCGGGTTGTTGAGTTCATGGGCCAGTCCTGCTGAAAGTGTTCCTAAGGCAGCCATTTTTTCCCGGCTTTGAATAAAAGATTCTAGGCCGCGTAACCGCTTCTCCATGGTGCAAAAGATGTCTTTTTCAAAGTCACGGCAGCTATGGAGAACTTCTAAAAAGTCAGGACAATTGAGTCGATAGAGGTCGGTATTAGTATCAGCCGTGAGCGTAACAGGAACTAAATCTTCCGTCAGGCATTGAATTTCTCCAAAGAAAGATGGACTCACATGACGACCTACGGGCATATCCGCGCCATTGCTGCTACGGCTTACGGTAATTTGACCGCTGACTTGGATAAAAAATCCCAGTGGGGGCTCGCCTTCCCGGACGAGGACTTCACCTGGAGCTAAGTGGATATGTTGTGTGCGATCGCAGATCCAATCCAACCGCTCCGGTGGTAGTACCTGAAAAGGTTTGATTTGCAAAAGAGCTTGCGAACACAGCATGACAGCCCCTGGCTAAACATTGGTTAAATGACGATGAACAAACTGGACACAGATGGACCCTTCTCCCACGCCAGAGGCAACTCGTTTTACCGAGCCATGCCGAACATCTCCTACTGCAAAGATTCCTGGCACATTGGTTTCCAGCAAGAAACGATCCCGCTCTAAGGGCCATGGCGTCTCCTGAGGAATATCGGGTCCAGTGCAGATAAAGCCTCGCTGATCTCGATGTACCACCCCCTCTAGCCAATCAGTACTCGGCGTTGCCCCAATAAAAATAAATAGAGAGTTGGCGTCAAAGGTTTTGACTTCATCCGTTTGAGAATCTTTGACTAGGATCTGCTCTAAGCGTTCATGCCCCTTGGCCTCAACCACGCTGTGGAACGGCAAAACCTCAATATTGTCAGTTCCAGCAATCTGATCAATCAGATATTGCGACATACTTTTCTTTAAGGATTCACCTCGCACTAGAATATGCACTTTGCGAGCATACTTTGAAAAATACATGGCTCCCTGACCCGCTGAGTTGGCTCCCCCCACGATGTAGACCTCCTCATCCTGGCAGGCAGCAGCTTCAGTTTGAGCTGCACCGTAATAGACACCCGCCCCAGTAAACTGCTCAATTCCGGGTACAGTGAGCCGCCGCCAAGCAACTCCCATGGCTAGAATGAGGGCATGGCAGCTAATCTCACTGCCATCTGAGAGAGTGATAATGCGATAGTTTTCCTGAATGCGAATGCCGGAGACTTCCTGAGGCGTGAGGATTTCTACCCCAAAGCGCTTGGCTTGGGTCACCGCCCGACGGGCTAAGTCACCCCCGCTCAACCCGACGGGAAAACCCAGGTAATTTTCGATGCGTGAGCTAGTGCCCGCCTGCCCCCCTGGTGCTTCCCGTTCCACCATAACGGTATGTAAGCCCTCTGAGGCCCCATAGACGGCTGCAGCCAAGCCAGCAGGCCCACCCCCCACAATCACTAAATCGTAGAAGGGTTTCTCAGCTTCTGTTTGCATCCCCACCGCTTGAGCCAGCTCTGTTGTGCCGGGTTTGACCAGCTTCTCGCCATTAGGCAATAACACCAAGGGGAGGCAAGGGGAATCCGTTTCTCCCGCACAGGAAACGAGCTGCTGGGCCTCTGGATTACTCTCTATATCTAACCAGCGGTAGGGGACCTGGTTACGAGCCAAAAAATCTCGCAGGGCATGGGACTGAGGAGACCAGCGATCGCTAATCACCTTAACCCCTTTGAATTCAGGCTTAAAGGTGGCTAGCCAGTCTCGAATCAAATCATCTAAGACGGGGTAGAGTTTCTCCTCTGGTGGATCCCAGGGTTTGAGAAGGTAATAGTCCAGTTGGGCCTTATTGATTGAATCAATGGCGGCATTCGTATCAGCATAAGCTGTGAGTAGGGCTCGCTTAGCCATGGGGAAAAGTTCACTAGCTTGTGCAATAAATTCAACCCCGCTCATTTGCGGCATTCTTTGATCGACCAAGAAGAGAGCGATGATATCCCCCCGCAGCTTGAGCTGTTGAACCGTATCTAAAGCAGTTACCCCAGAGTCCGCCCGAATAATTCGAAAACGATCGCCATACTGTTTGCGGAGGTCGCGAGCAACGGCTTGTAACACCGCAGGGTCATCATCTACAGCAACGATGACAGGTTTTGGAGTCCCAGCTTTTTGTTCAGCCATTAGCAAAATATATTCTGATGTTTTCAGATTCTTGTGTACAGATAGCCTCTGATAAAAGGGAAGGGGGGAATCAACCGTTTGCTACGAGAGCCCAATGCTCAATGCATAGTTAAAGAGTGTTGGGGGTAGTAGAAGGAATCTGCAAAAGTCTTGTTACTGTGTCTAACTTTAATGGTTGCCAGCAAAGATTCATCACTTTTCTCCCAAACATAGGAGAAACATATTGAGCTGTACTGTCCCTGATTGATTCAGATTTGATGGTCATGTTTGAGTGACTCTGATAACGACAGTTCATGAGGTTGCCAGCCCAACTGACTAGCGGCCTGATCACTAAAGACCTGATTGAGTGTCAGTGGAATCGCAAAGAAGCCCAGCTTGTTCTGTGCTTCTTCCATCGTTAACCCTATTGCTTGATCGAGCCCTGCAGCATCAGCAATATCTTGAGAGATCTCCTTGATCGTCATAGCAGATGTAGCAGGGAACAAAATACTACCTGCTGATGCTTTCTCCACAGCTAAAGCAATCAGCTGGCCAACATCATCTACATGAACAGTGGACCACATTGCTTTGCCATCAGCAACATAGATGCCCTTCCCTTCTTGTTTTGCTACCCTCAACATAATGCTAGGGATATCGCCGCCGTTGCGTCCGTAGACATAAGATGGAAAGATCTGAACCGTTTTTATCCCTCGATTAGCAGCTACTCTGATCGTCTCCGATAGCGCTGCTGCTCCTGCCAGAGGTGGGGGCGGATTGAATGTTGCTGTTTCAGAGAATCCGTTTGGCCCGGTATCGCCAAAGACCATACTGCCAGTGATTTTGACGAAAGTCTTATCACTGCCTTCAAGTATAGTCAGAATATGCTTAATGACCTTTTCCTCTACTTGAGCGTAGGCTTCGCTTTGACCTGCAGCCGTGTAAACTAAAGCATCACTAGCTTGTATGGCGGTGGTCAAGGTTTCGGGATTGGCAAGATCCCCGAGCAGGGTTTTTGCCCCTGTGCTTTGGAGTTGCGAACTTCGCTTCTCATCTCGAATCAGCGCTGTGGTCAGATGCCCTCTGTTTTGCAAAACTCTAACCGTACTGGTACCAATGTAGCCTGTGCCACCGATGATAAAAACGCGCATAGTTGCTTCTTTACTCTGACTTTGAATGCTAAGTCAATTGCCGCATAAATTAAACCAATATCACAATCTACGGCAAGTGGAAGTGCTAAAACGAAGCTGGAGAAAGCTAGCGACTTCGTGTATAGCTACCTTGCCAGAAGAGATCGCCCCACCCAGTTGAAAGAAACCGTGAATAACACCGGGGTAGCGAGTGTGAGTCACCAAACACCTGGCTTCACGCAATCGCTGAGCATAGCTTTCCCCTTCGTCGCGTTGGGCATCAAGCTCTGCTGTGACCACCAAAGTAGGTGCCAACTGTGACAGATCAGAAGCAGACAAAGGCGAGGCATAAGGCTGTGTTCGCTTTGCTGGGTCGGGCGTATATAGCTCAATCTGCTTGAGAAAATTGGCGCGAGATTGAGATGGATGTAAGAAATCCAGTTCATACCAGGAATCAGTGCCTGCCGTTAGATCTGTATTGGGATAAATCAAAATCTGAGCGGTGGGCTGATCTTGATTGCGATCTCGACACATCAGACAAACTACTGCCGCCAATAATCCACCAGCGCTATCTCCTCCCACCGCAATCTGGTTAGCGTTGATCTGCAACTGCTTAGCTCGTGCTCGAACCCACTGCAAGGCAGTGTAACAATCCTCAGGAGCTGCTGGGAAAGGAAATTCCGGTGCTAGACGGTATTCCACTGCAATCACCACACAGCCGCTTTGATTAGCAACCGCACGTAGGGGTCGGTCATGGGTATCTAGATCGCCACTGACAAATCCACCTCCATGAAAATAGACCAGTGCAGGTAGGTAGCCGGGAGCAGGCCGATAAAGCCGTAATTGGATTGAGCAAGAGTCTGATGAGACCTCAAGCGATTCAACGGTCTCAACCGCTGTGACTTCACCAGCAAGAGGGATGATCTGCCGATATTCCCTGCGGATGACCTCAATCCAATTCTCTTCAGGGGAAGGAGAGGAACTCTGAGACTGCATCTGTTCTACTAGAGCACGGGTATCTGCCGTCATTTTCGCGAGTATATCGGTATTCATACGATTTCCAAGCTCAAAATATTGATGTCACGGGGAACTGTATCAACCCGATTAGTAGGGCGTCTGATTACCTTCAATGAAGTCTGAGGACAGGATATCGCTAAACAACATCTGCTGAAGTTCAACGCCTTCTGGACGACTCCAGTCTTGAACCAGCTCTGCAATCAGCGTAATCGTTGCCGTCAACACCACACCTGCATCATGCATGCGTTGCTGGGCAAGCTGCTCAGAAAGGTGAAACGGGGAACCCGATGCATCCATAACGGCTTGGACACGATAGCCTGCTTGGATAGCACTCATAGCAGGATAAATAAGACAAACATCGGTTGTAATACCGGCCATAATAAGATTAGTCTTTCCGGTATCCTTAACTGCTGTAACAAAATTAGGATCATCCCAAGCGTTCACAATTCCGGCCCGTTTAACTCTTGCTTCATAGGCATCGGGTAGGATTTTAGCCACAGCTTCCATCAGCGGTCCTTGAAACCGATCTTCCTGGCTGCTAGTTAAAACGACAGGCAGGTTGAGGGTCTTAGCAATGTGGGCAAGGGCAATGGTGTTCTTCTCGACCTCCGTGAGGGGAAGGTTTTTAATCAGTTTCATCGTGCCCACTTGATGATCAATCAGTAGCAGGGCGGAGTTCTCTTGCCTGAATTGAACCACAGTCATCTGTTCGTTTCTCCTAGATAATTTCAGTCTGCGTTAGCCGTTTAAAAACAAGTCAGCGATTTCTGGAGAAGGCGCAACATTACCACGGGCCATCACCGCTTTACTGTCCAATGCCATCGCGACCCGTGCAATATTCCCCCCGTGATGAAAAGCAGTTTCAATCATTGCGTCGGTGACCCCAACGGGCTCCATCTTGGGTCCACCAGAACGACCGTTGGGTCCCCAATGCATTCCTGCCACTTCGAACCCTGGCGTTGTTTTTGGCAAAGTCACCAACACCATGCCGCAGGCAGCCATCGCGCTCAGAATACCTAATTGAGCTAATTCACAGCCTGCACCCATATTGCCGTAGCCGCCCCCTACACTGAACACACCGCCGACCTTGCCCACCATGTCGTCCGTGAGCCACAATTTTTCGAGCGTATCTTCAATAAATCCTTTGATACGGGCATCAGCGGTGCGATGACGGATGGGTGTGCCCACAATCAGAGCCTGGCAGGTTTTAACTTGGTCAATCTCCACCTCATCAGAACTTTTATAGATGACTTCAACTCCTGTAACAGAGCGAGCCCCCTTGGCAACGGCTGCCGCCATTTTCTGGGTATTGCCGAGGGTTGTGGTGTAGACAATCAGAATATTGGTCATCAAGATCACTGGCTAGAAACAATGATGTGTACTGAATAAATGGTGTAGTAAACAACTGGATTACCTGAGTGAACAACCCTCTATCGCAACGATATCAAGGAGGCATAGCTGCTCACTCGTTTTTGTCAAATGCCTCGAAGTTTGTCTGGATTGCAGTCTCAGTCCTTTTGGTGCCCTTACGTGATTAAGTCATTTGCCATTGTCGGCTTGGTACTAGACCCCTCTAATAACTGGAGATAATTCTTAGGTCATTGCTTCCAGGCAAAGCAGTATTGACACTGCCTGCACCAAAGTCTCCTCTTATTTTTTTACCCATATTGCAAAAGACCTCTTAAACTTACTGAGTGCCTGTAATGTTTGTCCAATACCGATTTTGAACACAACTAATACTTTTTAGGTATCAGTCTGTTATGGAGATTCGACAACTTCAATATTTCTTGGCGGTTGCTGAGGAATTGAGTTTTGGGCGAGCGGCTGAACGTCTACTTATCTCCCAACCTCCCTTGAGCCGTCAAATTCGCCAGCTTGAACAGGAATTGGGCGTAGAACTCTTTCACCGAACCAAGCGTAAAGTTGAGCTAACAGCAGCAGGAACGGCGTTTTTGCCCGAAGTTCGACAAGTGTTAACCCAAGCCAAAATCGCTATACAAGTGGCCCAACGCGCCAGTCGAGGTGAGGTTGGAAGACTGGTGGTGGGGTTCGAAGCATCTTCAACCTACGACGTGATCCCGGCCTCTTTGAAGCAGTATCGCGAGCGCTTTCCAGATGTTGATTTAGAGGTCTATGGGATGACCACAGAAGAGCAATTTGATGCCCTTCTGAAACAACGCATAGATATTGGGTTTATGGTGTCCCCTGTAAAGGATGAAAGATTGAGCATTGAAACAATCCTTGAAGAACCATTGATAGTCGCACTTCCAGAGCAACATCCTCTTACAGCTCAAGACCAGGTCCAAATTCAAGATTTAGCGCACGAGCCTTTCATTACGTTTCAGCGACATCGCGGCTGTGGTCTCTACGATCGCACAAT
Source organism: Acaryochloris sp. IP29b_bin.148 (assembly GCF_028285565.1). GTDB lineage: Bacteria > Cyanobacteriota > Cyanobacteriia > Thermosynechococcales > Thermosynechococcaceae > Acaryochloris. The sequence continues at coordinate 45,409 of NZ_JANQOY010000112.1, read as the reverse complement.
TGTCGCCTGCCAACAGGCAAATTTTAGTCCCGTTGTCGTTCAAGAAGCGGATGAAATGCAGGTCATTCTCGGGTTTGTAGCAGCAGGTATGGGGATAGCATTGCTATCTGCATCAGTCCAACAATTTCAGAGGCCCAAGGTCGCTTATCGGCAGCTTAGTGATGCCCCCCAGGTTGATTTATCCTTGGCATCACGTTGCGATAATTCAAATGCCGTGCTGCAAGCATTCATAGAAGTGGTGAGAGGATGTGGCGCTGTAAATTAATTCGCTAAAAGATTGACGGATTTCCGGAAATTCTGAGAAACGGCTTGTAAAACTGCAGAATCATCATCTACAGCAATAATGACTGGTCATGGAGTCTCAGCCTTTTGTTCAGCCATTGTCGAGCAAGATTATGAAATAAGTACATCGGTCATCTGCTCTATCTCAATCAGATTGCCGCCTGGGTCACGAAAGCAGGTGGAGAGAAATCCTCGGTCTGGATAACTGGTCGGAGGTGCTAACAGCTCTACCTTGTGATGTTTAAGATGGGTAATCGTCTCTTCCAAATTATTAACCTGGAATGTAAGAACGATCTGAGCACTGTGATCGTCATAACTTAACTTTTCACTCTTAGGAATAAAATCACCTAGCTTTTGGCGATTGAAGAGCGTAATTCGAATAGCATCCGCATCAAACTCCACATATTCATCCATATCATCCTCAAACCTGATATTCAGTCCTAAGACATCGCGATAAAAGGATTTGCAAGCTTGGAAATTCTCAACGTTTAGGCGAGTGTAGATGTATCGAAATTTCATGGGTCAATCTTTCTGGGGGGTAAAGGACTGCATCTAAACTTAGGACTGTTGACAAACTTTGCCAAAACTGACGTTATGTCCTAGATTGTAACGTCTCCTTCTCAGGCAGCTTATTTCGGGTATTGCGCGAACTGAGACGGCCCGCTTAGGTTTTACTGGCGGATCCTGAACCGGGTTTTTGGTCTAGACGAGTGGCTTGTTCCAAGGCCGTCTTTTCTTGGGCTCTGAGGGCATAAGGTTCTAGCTGATCTAACGACCACCCCGTCAACAGACTGAGATTGTCCAGTGTCACCCCTCGCATCAACATATCAATACACCAAGTTTGCTGCGCTTGGTCCAGAGTGGGCGGGCAGCCTGCGAGCGTTGTCGTTCCTGCCGTCCAAGACTGCCATTGATCTTGAATGGCCGCGACGGTAAGGGGTTGTTGCTGATCATCCATAAACATTGTCAGGGCATCGTCTTTCCGCGATTTCAGCCATTTGGTCAGCGGATTAGCGGTATAGGACCCCAGACGCTTGCCCATAATCCATTGATTAACGGCAACTTGGCGGCTGCCCGTTGGGGTTTGAACTTGGAGAAGATGTTGTTGGTTGTTGCTGATTTGTTGCGATCGCAACAACGCCACCAATTCCTGTGGTGATACCCCAGCCCCAAATAGAACATAGGCGAGCGCATAATCTTGCAATCCTTGTTTTTTAGCCTGTCGCAAAATCAAGTGCACCGTATCCGCAGGCAAATCAGCCACAACAGTGGGATGGTCAGCGGGTGAGCTGGGCACGGTCGCCAGAACGCCATGCCAGATCATTTGCACCGCAGAGTCCAGAAAGTCTTCTTCGTGATCCCAGAGTTGGTGGTAGTCACTTGTAAACTCCACCACTGCATACCCCAACAGCAGACAGGCAAATAGACTGGCCATCTGATCAGCCTGTAACCGAGAGGAGAGATGCCGTTGCTCCATAAAAGACGCTAAATATTGTGCCAGATATTGATTGGTTTCCGTCAGACGTTTGCCTAAGGCCAGGCGATTGTCGGCGGGATACTGGTCCGCTTCTCCCACTAAAGAGCGAATCAGATCGGGGACTTGCCCCAATGCATGCAAGCAATAACTTGCATATTCTTTTAATCCTTGTTCTGGCTGCTCTGAGGGACTGGTCTGGCTGACTAGGGCCTGTCCCAGCTTCTCAAAGGCGGCCGATTCTTCCAGTACCCCCAGTAGCAAGCCATGCTTACTGCCAAAGTGCCGAAAAAGCGTGACTTCGTTCACATGAGCGGCTTCGGCTATTTGCCGGGTTGTGGTGCCACTAATACCCTGGGTGATAAAGAGCCGGAGTGCAGATTGAATCAGGCGTTGGCGGGTTGAAGATTGAGATGGCATAGGTAAAATGTAAGTAACACTTGCACCATATAAAAATAGGTGCTAGCATGTCAGCATGCAAGTAACACTTGCTACTCTAGCTTGGATTTCATCAAAAAGCGAGGCCCCACTTTACAGGCATGGGCTAGCGCTGAACCTCATACTTTTTCCATAGGATGCTTATGACTGCGAACTCTGTCATCACTGCCCCCGAGGGCAGACAAACCCCTACGCTGAGTTGGGTCAATGTTGGCTTTTTTGCCACCTTCCATCTGCTGGCAGTTGTGCTGGCCCCACGTTACTTTTCCTGGTCAGCGCTGGGCGTTGCTCTATTTCTCCATTGGCTGCTGGGGGGGATTGGGATTTGCTTAGGCTACCATCGACTGCTCAGTCATCGCAGCTTTCGTGTACCGAGACTGTTGGAGTATGCGATCGCAACCCTAGGTTCCCTTGCCATTCAAGGGGGGCCAATCTTCTGGGTCAGTGGTCACCGTCAACACCATGCCCATACCGAACATATTAATGACGATCCATACTCTGCTCAGCGCGGCTTTTGGTGGAGCCATATTCTGTGGATTTTCTATCCTCGCCCCGAGTACTTTGATGCCAAACTCTATCGCCAGAACGCCCCTGACTTAAATCGCCAACCGTTCTATCGCTGGTTAGATCGCCACTTTTTGTTGCTGCAATTGCCCTTAGCGGCTCTGCTATATGTGATGGGAGGCTGGTCCTTTGTCGTTTACGGTATTTTTGTCCGAGCAGTGCTACTTTGGCATTCGACCTGGCTGGTTAACTCCGCTTCTCATCTGTGGGGCTATCGGACCTTTGCCTCCAATGATGGCGCTCAAAATCTCTGGTGGGTGTCGCTATTAACCTACGGTGAAGGCTGGCATAACAATCATCATACCTATCCCCATGTGGCTAAATCAGGGTTCCGCTGGTGGGAAATCGACGTGACCTGGTGGGCCATCTGCGCTTTGAAGCAGCTGGGATTAGCTAAAAAAATTGTAAATTATCCCTCTTCTTTGAGATAGCACTCAATTTTTGAGACTCAAACGCCTCCCTGATGTGCTTAGCAAGACCAAGTGCATCAGGGAGGTGCCACGTTTGCCTGCATTATTTAAGCGGGCTGGGCCAGCAGCTGATCCAGTTGACCGGCTGAATCCAACTGGTAAAGGTCATCACAGCCCCCAATATGCACGTCATTGATAAAAATTTGGGGGACGCTTCTGCGACTGTTGGCTCGCTCAGCCATTTGAGCCCGTGCTGATTCATTACCGTCAATCTTATACTCGGTGTACTTCACCCCTTTCCAAGACAACAATAATTTGGCTCGAATACAGTAAGGACAGGTCTGCCAAGTATAGATTTCAGTATTCGCCTTTATCTGTTCGGGGTGGCGTCCTAGTAGGGTATTGAGAAAATTGGGCATGGGAAACTCCTAACATCAAACTAGTCTGCATCCACGGTTCCATTCTAAGCATGAATCACCCGGAAACGAATCTCCCTGGGTTGATCGCACAGGACTCATCCGATTCTTCTATTATTGATGGACGCCAGGAGTTTAAAGGAATGTTCAAATCTCAGATTTGGCGTTTGCAACCCTGTCTTGCTTCAGTACAATGACCTCATGTCTGGTCATACCCATTACCAAACCTTAGAAGTGAATCCGGCTGCCACTCAAGCCGAGATCAAGTCTGCTTATCGTCGGTTAGCCAAGCGATTTCATCCCGATAGCCACCATCAAATGGCAAATCATGAGCGCATTGCTCAGGTGAACGCAGCCTATGAAGTTTTAAAGGATCCGAATCGACGCTCGGTCTATGATCAAAGTCAGACCGCTTCGGCGGGGCGATCGACCGCTCAGACTGCAGCCACCACGGCCCGCAGCCAAACTTACCATCAACCCACGCAAACTGCACGCACCACAGAAATACAGCTCCAGCAATGGCTAAAACAGGTCTACAATCCTGTGAATCGACACTTAGCTCAAATCCTTAATCCGCTGGCCTCTGAAATTCAATGCCTATCCGCAGATCCCTACGATGACGATCTAATGGCGGACTTTCAGGATTACCTCACCGATTGCCGCACGCGCTTAGAAGCTGCTCAGAGAGCCTTCCAATCATTTCCCAATCCTGGCAACATTGCCAGCGTCGCTGCCCATTTGTATTACTGCATCAACCATGTTGAAGATGGTATCGAAGATCTAGAGCGGTTTACGCTCTCCTATGATGACAGTTATTTAACCACTGGACGTGAATTGTTTCGCCTGTCCAAAAAGCTCCGCAGTGAGGTGCAAGCAGCGATGAAAGCTGTGTTCTAAGGTGGGCAGTATCCGGCTCACCGACTATCAATCTTGGTCATATGACAAATGCTCCAATAATCCGTAGGCTAGAAACGCCAGACATCAATGCAGTCGCTGAGCAAATGATGAGCTTGAACCAAATCCATTCCCAAGCCTGTCCTGAGATCTTTCGAGCATTGACGTTTGAAAATGCGGTTGATTATCTGCATCAAAAAATAGATCAAGAGATTATCTATGTGGCTGCGATCGCAAACCAAATTGTCGGATACATTCATTTTGAAGTGAGTGAGCGTGAAGAAACGATCTTCTCTCACCCTAGAAAAACGATTTTTTTACACCAAATCTACGTAGAGAATAAATTTCGGCGGCAGGGAATCGGAGCACTATTAATTTCCACCATGAAATCCTTTGCCCAACAAATTGACGATCTGAAATGGATTTGGTTTGAGGTGTGTGATTTCAATACATCAGCTCTTCATTTCTATCAACAGCAAGGCTTTGAAAGCATCGGTCATCGAATGAGTTTAAGCAAAGCCAGTGGACTCATTTGACCCCTGCGTACTCTCTCATGGCCCTGTGATCTGAATTCTAGTCAACTGGCACTGAAATAGGAAATCTTCGGAGTGATCCGAGGAATCTCTAACCATACCGTTAGGTTGGCTGGATGAGGATGTCAACGAAAAGGCGGAGAATATAATAATCCCCCTTGAGTCCACAGTTGATTTTGGCCTCTGGGTAGATTAAGTCCGGTTTTGGGACCTAAATTACGATTATAAATTTCGCCATAATTGCCCACATGCTTGACTACTCGCGCTGCAAAATCGGGGCTTAAGCCCAAGCTTTTACCCAATTCATCCTTCTTTCCCAGGAATCGTTGGATCACGGGATCGTCGCTGTTGGCAAAGGAGGCGAGATTCCCCTGCTCAATTCCCAGCTCTTCCGCTTCAATCGTGGCATTCACCACCCAACGTACAACATCTACCCATTGAGAATCCCCATCCACAACCGCAGGCGCTAAGGGTTCCTTAGACATCACCTCATCCAAAATGGTATGGCTCTCGGGGTCCGGCAGGGATGTCCGCCGAGATACAAGCTGAGAGCGATCTGAGGTGACACCATCGCAGCGACCTTCGATATAGGCCGCATAGGCGGCATTGATATCATCGTAAACCACGGATTTATAGGCCACCTTGAGCTTACGCATTTGATCGGCCAGGTTTTTCTCGTTGGTGGTTCCGGTTTGGGTGCAAATGGCCCGATTTTGGAAATCCTTAAGGGTTTTAATGCCGCTATTTGCTTTGACCATTATGCCTTGGCCGTCATAGAACACCACAGGAGCAAAGGCCATGCGGACGGAGCTATCTCGCTCTAGGGTCCAAGTAGTGTTGCGGCTAAGGACATCCACTTCCCCCGTTTGGACAGCGGTAAATCGTTCTTTGGCGTTGAGGGGGCGATACTCAACGGCATTGGGATCGTCAAATAAGGCCGCTGCGATCGCACGACAAATATCCACATCTAAGCCCGAATAATTACCTTGGTCATCCACAAAGCTAAAGCCTGGTAATTCACCGCTGATTCCACAGCGCACCTTCTTCTGATTGAGCACCTTTAGCAATCGGCCTTCCGCATTGGTGGAGTTGCTTGCTCCCGGCTGACTGGAATTACTACAGCTTGCCAGAACCGACGCGCATAATAGACTAGCGCACAGCAGAGAAAACGGTTTGATCATAAGGTGGGATGTGGTTTCTATAGAGGTTTATAAAGGGGCGCTGGCCCAGGTTCTACAACCAAGCGACAATCTTGATCGCAGAACTCAGTGCAGGGTCATCTCGCACAAGATAACGTCAATCAGATTTTATAGTGCTCTGTCAAAGTATCCCATCGGAAGACAGGAATAAACCCAGTCCGGACACACACCTCATTGTGACATTAAGGGCTATAGCTAACACTGAAATAGATCGCTTCATCCTGTAGGCTCCGTGTCCCTTCGGTAATGCCAATAATGGGGTGCCCATAATCAAGGCGAAGGTTGAAGCGAGGGAACGGTTCCCAAAGAACGCCAATCCCTACCCCCGCTAAAAAGTTTTCAAATACACGGTCGTTGCCAGTATTCCAAACTTGGCCAACATCAAAAAATGGGGCTAACTGGAGGGTCGGTTCTTTTTGGGAATTACGGAGAACTAGAATGCGACCTTCTATGGACAAACGGTAGCCATTGTCCCCCGATCGCGCATTTTGGCGATAGCCTCGTAGTGACTGACCACCACCAATCACAAAGTCATAGAAGGACGGCAAAGTATCGGGTGTTAATTGCAGTTCGCCCTGCATAATTAAGAGAAAATCATTGCCTAACCGCTGCACTCGTTGGGCTTGTCCCGACCAGCTAAAAAAACTGCCCGCCGACGCATCAAAAATATCGAGACCGAGATTAAATTGGGAACGAGCTGACCAAAATCCTTGAGGATCTCGTCTGAGATAATCTTGGCCCAAACTGAGGACGCGATTGCGATCTCTGGTATCCAAGAAGGGTGGGCTAATCAGCGTTTCTCCCTCTTGAATAGCAAAGCCCACCGATAGAGCAAACTCTTCTCGGAGAGTCCTGATCACGGGTTGCCTATAACTGAGTTCGTAGAGTTCCGAGTTCCCCTCAATATTGAGGGCCGCTAAGGCTGGATCTGTAATCTTGCGGTTATTAATATCTGCTCGAAATTGGAGGGTGCCATTCATGGCGTTGAGAGGAACGCCATAGCCAAAGCTATATTGATTTAAAGCAGCTCGGTCAAAATCACCCAGGTTTAAACCCGTGTAATATGAAGCCGTCGCGTAATCCCCGAGTCCTGTGAGGTTGCGATAGGTGAAAGTAGCACCCGCCCGCTCGGGTGCAATACTAGGTACGGAATAGTTATCAATGCCAAGGTTGAGAGACCAGGGTTTTTGCCGTTTGACTTGTACAGCTAAGCGCGTTTCTCCTGGGTCTTTTCCAGGTTTGAGACTGCCTTTCACCTCTTTGAATAAGGGATCGAAGCTCAACAGTCTGAGGTTCTCTTCCAGTTTGGTGGTATTCAGAGGTTTGTTTAAACCTAATTGGATGCGATCTCGAATATAGCTCTCCTTCAACCGACCATTGCCCTCAATTTCAATGGTTGGCAAGGCCCCTTCAATTACGCTGATTGTGACCATACCTGCTTCAATCACTTGATTGCCTAAGACCGCTTGAGTAGTCAGGTAGCCAGCTTCGACATAGCGTCGGGTCATCTCGTTGGCAACGCCTTGCAGTTCTTTCAGACGGACAGGTTTCCCTTCTAAAGGTTGAGTAATCGTAGCAATATCCTCATCACTAATAATGGTATTGCCCTCTACTACAATTTTGCTGACATCAATAATCAGGTTTGGATCAGCAGATTCAACATCTAATTCTGGAGTAGGTGATTTTTCAATTTCTAGTCGCTCTTGAGGCTGCTTTTTAAGTAGTTCTTCCGGTATTGTGGACGGCAATAAACGATCATCATTGGGATTAGTCCGGGGAAGGGTTTGTTGCGCAATAGGTGGGATAGAAGGTGTTGGAGCAATTGACGGAGCATCAACATTAACTGGAGTTTTAATATTTGCTTGGACGGGTAGGACAGGGTAAAGGATCAAGATAGTTGACATTACGCTATTAGTTCCAAGCCAATGCAGCATATCTTGAGCAGAGTAATGCCAAAAAATATTTTTCATCCATTCGTTCCAAATGCTTGCAGATGACTCAAATTCATCAACTTAAAGTAGATTCTGTGGGCTTCTTATTGGAAGAGTTGATCTCAATGAGACTGTACTCTCACGATTTATCTAATAAAGAAATACGGAGATAAGTAAGTGCTTCAGTGTTTTATCTGCTGAATTCTAGGTTTTTATGCAGGGAATTGAAGCAAATATTGAGTTCAAGGCCGAAAAGTACGCTATGAGCTTAATGCCATGGAGGAATTACAGGGCGTATCCAACAGTTGGGGGAGAGCATCTTGAAGTTTGGCCCTCACCCCCCCAGCCCCCCTCTCCCAACCTTGGGCGAAGGGGGAGAAATGCAAGACCTATATGGCATCTAGCTCCCCTCTCCCAATTCTGGGAGAGGGGCTGGGGGTGAGGGCCTTTAGAGGTTTTCAAAATTAACTCCCCTAACCTCGGGATATGCCCAGAATTACACCGCACTGGAATGATTCGCTTATAAATAAAATCGATATTTTGGTATGGATAGCTTTCTCTGTCTGACCTCCAGTCGGGGAAAGTCAAATAGAGATTTAAGGGAGCAAAAAATCCTTAATTACATGAAAATACTCTTCGTTATATAGGCAGGATAAATTCTATATTTTCATTCCATAAAGGTATAAATATCATTGTTTTTTGCATAATCTTTCTTCTTTTTATAGATAAATATACGTCGGCACCTGTGGGATTGACTCACTTATTTTCGACTTTAGCTAAGAACAGTGCTCGCAAAAAAATGAGCATAATTCATTGTCTATTTCAGCCTCAGTAGTGATTAAGCTTTTTGCTTTTACTGGAGAGTTAACGTGAGACCCATCAGCTTATGTGTTGCATCCCTTACCTGTACAGTATTCTTTGCACTACCAACCCAGGCCCAAATCCAGGCTGAATCTAATAGTACAGATACCCAAATTTCAAAATCAGGCAACCAATTTGACATCAGTGGAGGACAACTTTCTAAGGATGGAGCCAATTTATTCCATAGCTTTGAGAAGTTCGGCCTCAGTCAGCAGCAGGTTGCTAATTTTCTCTCTAACCCTGCCACCCGCAATATTTTAGGTCGTGTGATGGGGGGTGACCCATCTGTGATTAACGGGCTGATTAAGGTAACAGGCAGCAATGCCAATCTCTATCTTATGAATCCTGCTGGCATGATCTTTGGTCCCAATGCTGCCTTAGATGTGCCTGCTGCTTTTACAGCAACGACTGCCAATGGAATTGGCTTTGAGTCTAATTGGTTTGGTGGTTCAGGCCCAAATGACTATGCCAATTTAGTGGGAACTCCTACCGCTTTTGCGTTTACAACGCAGGAACCCGGCGCAATTACCAATACAGGTAACTTATCTGTCAACCCAGGTCAAAATTTAACGTTGATGGGGGGAATAGTCATTAACCAAGGTGAGCTGAAGGCTCCTGGAGGGCAGGTGAATGCTGTGGCGGTGCCGGGGCAGAATCTAGTGCGGTTGAGCCAAGAGAATCATCTATTGAGTCTAGAGTTTAAGCCTCTTTCTACAGCAGGCACGTTACCTAATGATTGGACGCTACCGATTACTTCTCTGCCTAATCTGTTGACGGGTGGGGATATTCAGAATGCAACAAATCTAAGTGTCAATAGCAAGGGACAGCTTGTGCTGTCGGGTTCTAATGTCAGCGTTGATCCGGTTGCGGGGACTGTTATTGCTGCTGGAAAGATTGATGCTTCTAATACGCTTGAGAATCAGAAGGGTGGCTCGGTTTTAGTTTTGGGTGACAGAGTTGGGGTGGTGGATGCTGTTGTTGATGTTTCGGGGGATAGCGATGGGGGCAATGTCCTGATTGGTGGGGATTTTCAAGGTAAAGGATCAATACCCACTGCAAAACGCACATTTATTAGTGAGAATTCAGTGATTAATGCTAATGCGTTTGCTGAGGGTGATGGGGGCGAGGTAATTGTTTGGGCGGATGAAGTGACGGGTTTTTATGGAAATGTCAATGCTTGGGGAGGTAATCAGTCTGGTGATGGTGGATTTGTAGAAATTTCAGGCAAAGAAAAGCTAGATTTTGATGGCTTAGTTGATGTCAGTGTGAGTCACGGTAAATGGGGAACACTGTTGTTAGACCCACGAAATATTATTATCTCGGATAAACCAAGCACTGTAGATGAAGAGGATTCACTTCCAGAAATACTCCAAGATGATTTTAAAGATTCAGATATTACCATTAATGCTATGGCTCTTGAATCTCAAGAAGGAAAAGTTATTGTCAGCGCCGAAAATGACATCAGTATTAATCCAAAATTATCCTTAGAGTTTTTAGAAAACAATGGTTCAAAAGAGCCTGATTCTGTACCAGTAATCTTCAAAGCTGGTGGGAAGTTTATGATGGATCAAGAGGAATCAATTACTGCCAAAGGAAGAAATATTATTATCAGAACTACAGGAGATATGATTGCTGGCGATATCGATTCTTTATTTACTTCTACTAAATTAGGGATAACAGTAGCAAGTTCTGTAGAGTTAGTTTCAGAAAAAGGGGATATTAATACCCAAACGATTACTACAGGTGCTGGTGGATTGAATATTGAAGCTTTGAATGGATTAGTCCGAATTCAAGGCACTAAGAATCAAAATAGTATAGATGGTACTATTATAGAGAGCGGGTTTGTATCTGTTAAAAGTTTTGGAATACAAAATTTCCTAAAATATAAAGGAATAAAAGTCTCAGAAAAAGATACAACCCAAATAAGGTTTGATGACAATATTCCTGCGAGCATTATTGTAAATGCGGGTATAGATGATGCTCCTCCCATTACCATCCGTTTTGGTGATTCATCTGTTGAACATATTAAGGAAAATTATAATAATAAATCAAAGACTAATCAGATTCAAGTACTAGGTGACAAAGATGTAGCTTTCTCTGCTGGTCCTGAATCTGAATCAATTATAAATAATGGTGATCCATTTATTCTAAAGAAAAAAGACGGAGGATTTGAAGAGATATCTCCTGAAAATTTTAGCTGCTCTGCTTCAGGCTGCAGGCCTAAAGATACTGATTTTTTTGATTTTCATATCTTTATTAATGCCAAGAATTCTAGATCTAAGAACGTTCCTTTAGATGCTAGTGGTATAGCTGGATCAATTTTTATAATTGAAGATGAAAATTCAACTTTTTATGGAAGTACCCGTGGTGTGAATTATACCCCTCCTTTGCCTCCTCCACCTGAACCTCCTAGCAAAGATGAAAAGCAAATTAGAAATCTTAACTTAGAGAATAAGGAAACTGAAAATATATGCAAGAAGGAAAAATCAGCTACCTTCTCTATGAAAATAGAAGTTAAGAATCCCCTTAATTCTAATCAACCTAAACAAAAGCAGTCTAATTCATCCGATGATTGCTCCCCAAAATCTAGTCCAATTTAAATGAGTTTGGTTACTGTTGCTTATCACTTCTTGAAAAGCTTTACAGCATAGCTCTCTAAGTCATTTTATGTTCCAGCAGGGCCTTTGTTTTTAACTGATCTTCATAGTAATCCCTGCCTGAAATTCTTGTTTTTTAAGAGAATAAATGGTGATCATGCTACTCAAAACTCATCATCTATTTGTTAGTGTTATTGTTGTTTTTAGCTTTTTATACTATTTTTCTAGTGAAACATTGGCTTCAACTGAAGCCAAGATAATTTCTCAGTCAGGAGAAAATAAATTTCAAGAAGTCAATAAACTGTATTTGATCGGTGTTGAACAATTTAAGGCTAACGATATTGAGACAGCTATTACTTATTTTGAAAAAGCATTGTCTGGGTACATTTCACTGAAAGACTCACGAGGTGTTAGTCATACATTAATATCTCTCGGGACTGCATACATGGAGCAAGAGCGATACCAAAAATCTATTGATACTTATCTAAAGTTACTGCGTATACCAAGTTTACCCATAAGTAAGTTCTATCAAGGACAAATAAGATCCAAGATGGGTCAAGCCTATAAAGCACTAGGACAATATTCTAAATCTATTGAAGTAAATCAGGCTGCTATAGAGATTATGCAGCAGCTTAATAAACGCCAAGATGAAGGTCGAGTACTGATCAATTTAGGAAATGTTTATGAGTCATTAGGCGACTATAAAAAAGCAAAGCAAATATATCAGGAGAGTTTAGCTATTGCTCAAGAAACTGGTGATCGTTATGCAGAGCAAATCGTCAAGGGGAACTTGGGACTTACTTATACCAATTTAAAAGAATACAAAAAGGCATTGGTGTATCATAAATCTGCACTGAGGATGGCTCGCCAGGATAGAAATCATCCTCTTGTTGCAAATTCCTTGCTCAATATTGGCATGGTTTATCATATTCAGCGAGAATTTGAGCAAGCTTTTAACCACTACACTCAATGCCTCGAAATTTCTAAGTTTCATAAAATTCGTAGCATGGAAAGTTCTGCACTTGGTAGTTTAGGGCTTATTGCTTCTGATCTTAAGAACTACAAAAAGGCAATTGATTATTATCAGCAAGCCTTAGTAATTGCAGAAGAAATAGATTCTCCTCTATTAGAAGCTCGATCCCTTAACAACTGGGGACATTCTCTATATAATTCTGGCGATTTTTCTGCATCAGAAGTTAAAATCCGGCAGGCTATTAAACTTTTAGAATCTCTAAAGCCAGGCCAGCAAGATATCAATAACGTGTCATTATTTGATACGCAAGTTTTTTCTTATAATCTCCTTCAACAAGTATTAGTAAAGAAAAAAAAATACGATGCTGCATTGGTTGCATCTGAGCAGGGTCGAGCGAGGGCGTTTAGAAAATTACTAACATCTAAAGATTCAGAAGAAATTAAATCCGTTAATTCTTTAATTAGTTTTTCACAAATACAAAAAATCGCAATAAAAAACAATCTCACCCTCGTTGAATATTCCATTATTCCTGAAGATAGCTTTACTCACTTCGGAAAACAACTTGGACGAGGCACAGAGCTATATATATGGGTAGTTCAACCAACAGGGATATTGAAATTTAAAAAAATAGAAATAGATATTAAAGATTCTGATTTAGCTCAACTTATTCAATCTAGCAGGAAAGCGATCGGTGTAAGAACTCGAGGCGGCTTTGAGATCGACTATAACCCTAAGGCTCAATCCAATCATCTTAAAAAAATGCATGAAATTCTCATAGATCCAATAGATGATTTCTTGCCAGATAATTCAGAGGATCATGTCGTTTTCATTCCTCAAAATGAATTCTTTCTCACGCCATTTCCAGCACTTAAAAATGAATCTGAAGAATATTTAGTAAAGAAACACACTATCCTAACTGCTCCATCCATTCAAGTCTTAGATTTAACTTATCAGAAGCGTCAATCTCAAGATCCAGTTAATGATCTCAGTCCTGAAGATATCTTAGTAGTTGGCAACCCTAAAATGCCCAGTGTTTGGGACGTAAATAACCAAACAAAGAAACAGCTTTCTGATCTTCGTGGTGCCAGACAAGAAGCCATCGATATTGCAGCCTTATTGGGTAGTCAAGCATTAACCGATGCAGATGCAACGGAGACTAGAGTTAGTCAAGAAATGTTAGGTGCGCGCATTATTCATCTGGCGACCCACGGCTTGTTGGAATATGGAAAACCTCAAGATTCTGGCATTCAAGATATTCCAGGTGCACTTGCCCTTGCACCCGATAAAGATAAGGAAGAAGACGGTTTGCTCACTACTTCAGAAATCCTTGATGAGCTAGATTTAAAAGCTTCATTAGTGGTTCTAAGCGCATGTGATACGGGCCTTGGAGATATTACCGGAGATGGCGTTATTGGTCTGTCCCGCTCCTTTATTGCTGCTGGTTCTCCTAGCGTTATCGTCTCTCTTTGGGCTGTCCCAGATATGCCTACAGCCCAGTTGATGACGGAATTTTATCGCCAGTGGCATCTAAAGGGCTTAGACAAAGCGCAAGCCTTGCGACAAGCCATGCTTGAAACCATGAAGGACAACCCAGAGCCAGCGAATTGGGCAGCGTTTACCTTAATCGGATCAGCCCAGTAATTTATTCTTTTCTTGATTATGAAACGACGTCAATTTTTCCAAAGTGGGGCAGGTTTACTCGGTGCAATTGGGCTCAGTCAACTAAGTCTCCAATATCGCGCCCTAAACTACGGCAAAGTATTGGCCCAAAACACTCCACGTAAGCTGGCCCTTTTAATCGGTATCAACGATTATCCATTACTCGATCAATTGCATGGTCCCGTCACAGACGTTGAACTTCAAAAGCAGCTCTTAATTCATCGCTTCAAATTTAATCCCAAAGACGTCCATACCTTGACGAATCAACAGGCCACTCGCCAAGGCATTCTAGATGCCTACCATGAATATCTCCTCAAGCAAGCCAAAGCGGGGGATGTCGTTGTTTTCCACTTTTCGGGTCATGGTGCTCAAGTCCAAGAATTCGAGCGTATGCAAGAATTTTTCAAAAACTTAGATCGTGACTGCATCGACGACAATTGCCAGAACAGCACGATTGTCCCCATTGATTATGCAGAAACCGGAAGCAACGAAGTCCAAGACATTATGGGACACACGCTACTGCTGATGCGGTCGGCGCTACCCACAGATAATGTCACCTTCGTTCTGGACTGCTGTTATTCCGGTGGGGGTAAGCGCGGTAATGTGGTGATGCGATCGCGCGTGACCGATATAGAGCTTCAGACTAACAAGGCCCCTAACATTGTGGCTAATGAATGGGACTACCAACAGCAGTGGCTATCAAAATTGGGATGGGGACCGCAAGACTTTATCAACCGTATCCAGTCCGATGAGGGGAAGGGAATTGTTGTCACTTCCTCCAAGCAGAATCAGCAATCCGCCGACTATCCCTTTGATGGTTTTTATGCAGGGGCCTTCACGTACCTTTTAACCCAACATCTGTGGCAGGAGACGGCGCCCCTTTCCGTTAGCCAAACGATTCCAGCCGTGGCTCGGAACACAACGCAACTGTCTCAGCACAGTCAAATTCCTGAATACGATCCAGAAAACAACGAACAGGTTAAACAAAAGCCCATCTATCACTTCCAACCGTCTACCCAGTCCGCAGAAGCCGTTATTTTAGAAACCTTAGCCAATAACAATGTCAAACTTTGGCTAGGAGGACTGGACCCTCACAGTTTGGCTGCCTTTGACCAGGGGGCTGAGTTCTCTCTGATCGACGATCAAGGCAATGCCATTGGGCAGGTCAAACAAGCGTCACCCAGAACTGGACTGACTGCCGAAGGGAAAATCAGTGGCTCCAATCGTTCTGCCGCTAATGGCCGCTTTCTACAAGAGCGGGTTAGAACGCTGCCGAATAATTTCAAACTCCGAGTGGGTCTAGACGATACGCTAACAGCAGAGGAAAAACAAACAGCAATAGCATCCCTCCAACAGAATCGTTTTGTTGAAGTATCCCAACTTCATTCAGGGGCAACCGTTGACGTTCTCTTAGGCCGATTCACCCTTGAGATTCAGCAGCGTCTTGAGCGGGCCGGGGTCCCCAATTTGCCAGAGGTCAATAGTATTGGTTTACTGACTGCGACTCAAGAACCTATCCTGCAGGGGTCTTTTGGGTCACCGACTCAGTCGGTATCAGCCGCTATTAAAGAGCGTCTTAAACCCCAGCTCAAAAGCTTATTGATTGGCCGCATGCTGGCGCTGATGGTCAATCAAAAGGCTTCAAAACTCAATATTGAACTATCCGTGGATCACAATCGCTCCCGCAGTTCCACCACGACAAGGGGGAGCGACAGTACCGCAATCATCGTTCCCACCTTAACCAAACGAGGCGTTGAAACCATTCCTGAGGGGCATCAGGTCACGATTTCGATTCGGAACAAAGAGATTCAGGATCTCCATATTGGTCTATTGGTCGTTGATGCAGACGCAGACGTCACTGTTTTATTTCCACCAACGAGTGATGACCTGAGTCAGGGCATTCTCAAGGCAGGTAAATCATTTGAGTTAGGGCCACTGAGGGCCAGAGATCCCTATGGTCTGACACAACTGCTCGTTATCGCCAGTACGCAGTCACTGCGTGGTGCCCTTAAAACCCTCAGCCGCATTAGTACTCAACAACGAGCCTCTAACAGAGAGATCAACACCAACACAGCAATGCAAGACCTTTTTAGCTCCCTCGATACTCGCCGGGGCAGCAGCAATCCAAATGCGACACGCTCTGATCTATCTGCCGTTGATGTGAATCAGACGGCTGTCCTGTCCTTATTGTATGAAGTGGTTCCGGCCCAGGAATCACCTGTGAGTCGTCCTTAAAATTGTCTGACTAGTTTGGCATCATTTATGAGACAGCTAGAATTACTGCAAACAACCTGCAAGCACTATAGTCAGACTGTTTCTCAACTGGCTAAGGCACAAGACTGGTCCGAAGAGCAGGTTTTGGGGATATTAAAAAGTCGCGATCGCATCCAGCACCTCCTACAACAAATAGCCGTCCAACCGAACACAGATGAGATCCCCCTATCCCTATGGTTGACGCTAACTGAAGCAGACGCTCTGTTACAAGAACAAGCGATTCGATTGGCAGACTGCCCACAATTGCCAATATGGCGTCAAAGCTTTAACCCTCCTACTCATTTCTGGTGGTGGTACCCTGCCGAAGACTCTCATCATTGGTTATGGGGAAGCTTAACGTTAGCAACCGTCACCCTAAATTTAGCCATCACTCAGGATATTGCCACTCGTTTTATCGTCGGAGCGGCATGGATCGGCATCTGGAGTTCAGTGGGGGCGCTGGTCCCTATCGTGATTACGCTTTTGGCAAGTGGGGGCGTTCTCACACAAATGGGGCAGCAGTTATTGTCATCGCTCTTCTCTCATCGCTCTTCAGCACAGAGAAACTGGCCCAGACTCAAATTCTACCTAACAGCTGTTCTATTTGCAGGACTTTTGAGCTTCCACTCCGTGGGCTTACCTGCCCTTGCACAACTCTATCTCCAGCGAGGCAAAACCTTATATCAGGATGGAGACTGGGCCAGTGCCGAAGCTCATCTCAGGCGAGCGATTAAGTTAAAGCCAGAGTTTCCAGAGGCTCAGTTTAGTCTGGGGGTGATTTATGAAGAATATCAAGAACACGATCAAGCTCAGAAGGAATATCTTAAGGCCGTCAAAGGCGGGCATCTCCCCGCATACAACAATTTGGCCCATCTGTATATCCTTGAATCAGACCATGCCAAGGCCAGCCCGTTACTCCGTTTAGCCTTAAAAGATCTTGCTCCTCATCAACAAGGCGCTGAACTAGAATACGCCTTGCGCAAGAATTTAGGCCAAGTGCGCTTAGCCCAAAATCGCCTCCCTGAGGCTGAAACAGAACTGATGGAAGCCACTCGTCTTAGCGAAACGATGACACCCAAACGTCCCGGTGCCTATTGTTTACTGGCGCAGGTCTTAGAAAAACAGAACGCGATACCCATTCAGTCTCCAAGTACGGTTTCAAATAATGGCCAGTCCAATTCCCTGCCTTCAGTCGAGAAAGCTTGGGAGCAATGCTTAGCATATGCCAATCGCCCTGAACACGATGTCTGGGAAGGGATGGCGCGCAAAGTGTTAACGAACTCAACCACGTCTAAAGATGCTGCAAACGTACGCAAGTAACCTCTTTTGAGACAAAAAGTCGAGAAACACACCAATGTTGTTTAAACGCTTTTCAACTACGGCTTATCCTTATAGGCTCTTCAATGCCAGAGTCATAAAAAAACGATGTTCAGCGAACCCAACGGCTGGAAAGCTTATCAGCGTTTTAATCCTGTCTACCTTCTGTTTAGGTACAGTCCAGTGTTCTGCTGAAGCTAGATGGGCCAGAATTTTATCCATTCAAGGCAACGTTAAAGTTCGGCGTCGGGGATGGCAACGGTTTCAGAAAGCGCTTCATGGAACAGTGCTGGCTGGAGCAGATTTTATTCAGCCTCAGCGAGGCAGCCGCGTATTCGTGATTTGTCCCAACGGCAAAACTCGCTGGCTCGTGCCCGCTGGCACCATATCCGTGGTCAATAATGGTTGCCCTAGAACACCCTCTGCCTTTAGACCTCATGTTGAAGTGGGTGATTTAGCGGGTGGTCGTGATGCCTCTGTTCCTTATGTGATTGCTCCTCGCTCTGGTTCAGTGCTCCATTCAACACCTATAATCCGCTGGAACCCAGTTCAGAAGGCAGAACGTTATGTAGTAACCCTTTCAAGCAGAGAGAAACGACTATGGCAGATCAATACGGACCAAACTGAGATCCCCTACCCCAAGGGAACGGCAACGCTCAAGCCAGGGCGTTTATATACTTTAGTGGTTCAAGCAGATACAGGTAGCACGTCCCTTGATGAGACGCTAAAACCACGGTTCAACGTATTATCGGAGCAGCAAGCAACGGCAGCAGAAACAGAAATTTCTGCCATCCAGGCGATGGATCTCCCCCAAGACATTAAAACCTTGATGCTGGTAGAAGACATCTATCCGAATTATCGACTTACCGCTAGAAGCATCATTGAATTAGAGCATTTAGTGAATCTAAACATTGAAAGTAGTAAGGTCTATCGGCTATTAGGAGATGTTTATCTGAAAAGTGGCCTTAAATTGTTAGCTGAGAAAAATTTTGCCAAGGCGATTGACTTGGCAACCACTTCAGAGAATTTGGAGGAATTACTGTTGGCTCAACTGGGTCTAGCAACACTGTACGATCAGGCCGGAGAATCTCAAAAATCCCTTCATCAATTTCGTTGTGCTCAAATCAGTGCGGCTGAGCTTGGAGATGCACAAATTTTGCAGAATATACAGGAAAAATTATCTATTTTTGAAAAAAAAGGCATTTTATGATCGACACTCTGCTGAGAATTAGTTAAGAGTCCAGATTCACTCCCATACAAATATGTCTGGATTTCTAGGATGCTGTTATCACATCCAGTAGCGGCTTTGCCCGATCGTAGTAATGACCTTGGGCATAATCTATCCCCACGTTTGCGATCTCATCTAGAATCACATCCGATTCCACATGCTCGGCAATGGTCTGCATCCCCATCACCTTAGCGACATTGTGAATAGACTCCACAATCCCACGTGCAATCTGATCTTGAGCAATATCTCTAACGAGAAGACCATCAATTTTCACAAAGTCAACCGGAAGGGTCTTCAGATTAATGAAGGCAGACATATCACTGCCAAAATTATCCAGAGCAATCTGGCAGCCCATCGACTTTAAGATTCGGCTTAACTCAATGACCGGTGTTAGATGGCTGAGAGCCACATTTTCAGTGACCTCAAAACAGAATCTCTGGGCATTTCGATCATTATGGGCAAATTGTTGATGGAGAAAATCAAAGAGTTCTCCGTTTCGGCATGTCGCGCTCGAAAGATGGACAAAAAATTGGAGATCTAACAGATTGCGCGAGGATATCTGATCGAGACTAGACAACAAGTTTTTGATCACCCATCGATCGAGTCTCGTCATGAAGTCGTACTGTTCCACCATGGGCAAAAACAGGCTAGGTGAGCAAACCACACCAGGTTGGTCCTGCAACCGCAATAAAATCTCATAACTATAGGTTGTGCGCTCACCCCTCAGCGGATAGATGGGCTGGGCATAAAGCTGAAATTGATCTCTCTCTAGCGCCCGTAACAATCGACTTACCCAATGTAAGGTTTGATTGGAGTGCAAATCTGGATCCGCACAGCCTGTATGGTGAATTTGTACCCGATCTTTCCCCTGTTCTTGGGCAAAATGAAGGGCCTGATGTACTGCCTCAATGAGTAAAGAGGGGGCCACCTGGACTCGTGGAATTTGGCAAGCCACCCCCAAACTGAGCGTAATGGGTGAATGGGTTACCTTCCAACCTTCTGGCGGGAATGGAACAGCACGAACACTAGTGCGAATAGCCTCCGCTAGATACGTTGCCCCCGCTAAATCAGTATTCGGCAACAACGCGATGAAGGTTTGATCGTTATATCGAGCCACAAAATCAGCAGGGCGTTTGGCCACCTTAGTCATGGCTTCAGCCACCTGCTGCAAACAATATTCTCCCACTTGATCGCCATAGGTTTCTCTATAGGCCGATAGGTTATCCACTTCGCACAACACTAACGACAAATGTGCGCCTTCGCGAGTCAGGCGACTCCACTCTGAGAGATAGGCCTCATCAAACCGACAACGGTTGTAAACCTGGGGCAGTCGATCAACCTCAGCCAGCTGCTCTAGCTCTTGTTGAGCAATCTTAAGCTGTCGAGATAACGCATCTAGGGTGAAGTCTTGATATTCGGTCTCTATGGATTGCTGCCGCTGTTTCAGAGCCTGTTGGATCGAACGCTGGAGGGAGAGATCATCGAACTGACCCTTCACCAGAAAATCGAGTGCTCCTTCTTGCAAGGCTTCTTGGACAACGGATTGATCGGAATTGCCACTCAGAATAATCAATGGCATTGTAGGAAAGGAGTCGTGGACTTGATAAAAGGTTGCCAAACCTTGGGTATCGGCCAGACACAAATCCAACAAAATTAAATCAATCTCTTCGCTGTCTTTGAGGAGGTTGATGCCCTCCGACAGGGTTTTGCTGTGCTCAATTGTGACGGGGAAGGTCTGTTTGACTTCTAAGAACTGACGAACAAGCTCCACATCTTGATCATCATCTTCAATCATCAAGATTTGTGTACCAGTCTGCATACTATCCCCCGATGCTGCTACGACAGTTTATAGTCTATCGAAATCCTAAAATCAGCTCACGATATCATTCTGATGAATAAGGACTTTGTCCGTAAACTCTAACGAAGAATTCGTGATTCCGCCTCCGTGTCTTTTAAGCTATTAGTTTAACATTGACCTTTTGATTGTGTTGTCTCGTTACGCAAATCAGTCAGAAGCCTTGTGAGACGGGTGTCATTGTTGTAAGCAAGCCTGAACCAGATCTTTTGCCCCACCCTGAATTGGCAGAATGGGAATTTTCAGTGTGGCAGACAAGTCTGCCACACTGATATCATCCAAGAATTGAGTCGTTCCATACTTCAGCATCAAAGTAGGTAATAACAGCGCATCCCCAAGGGGTCGATCTTGTAACGCCTGCAAAATATCTTGCCCCGTCAGTAACCCCGTCACCGTCATCGTTTGCCCCCAATAGTCGCTGCGGAGGGCTGCCAAGGTAACCGTTAATCCCTGCACTTGGTTGAGGCGGTCTAGAATCGGTTGAAACGCCTGCTCTACTGTATTACCCACGACCCAAGTCAATTGTCTAGGAGAGGCGATACGAGATGGCAGCTGGTGGGCTGCCTGGTCAAATTGCTGTAGAAATTGTCGGATAGATCCAACCCCATTATCAATTTGAGGATAGTCCTCATAATGGCTAGCGGGTGGCAACTCTTGGCCCGCGATTAGAAACCATTCATCCGCCAGCCACGCAAAGGTCGTACCAAAGTCTTGCTGAAACTGAGTTTGTTGCTGTTGCATCTGGGCAATCACTTGGACTGCATCTGTTGGATCAACGGGTCTCAGCGCGTCCTCAGAAGGACGAAAGCGGGTCAACCCCACGGGGACAACGGCAACTGAAGCCACGGCCGGAATCTCAGACCGATGAAAGTGTGCCAAATCGGTCAAGGTTTGGTCCAGAACCTCACCATCATTAATGTCTGGGCAGACTACCACTTGAGCATGAATTTGCAGTCGTCGTTCCTGAAACCACTGCAACTGCTCCAGAATTTGACCGGCTCGCGGATTTTGGAGCAGTCGGATCCGGACTTCAGGCCGGGTGGCATGAACAGACACGTATAGCGGAGACAGGCGCATGGCCTCAATCCGCTGCCATTCTCGTGGTGGTAGATTGGTCAGGGTCAAATAGCTGCCATACAAAAAGCTGAGGCGGTAATCATCATCTTTGAGATATAAGCTCGGACGCAAACCCGGCGGTTTTTGGTCAATAAAACAAAAGGGGCAGTGGTTATTGCACTGAATCAAACCGTCGAAGAGGGCTGTTTCAAACTCTAAACCCAGTTCGTCATCCAAGTCCTTTTCGATCTCAACTTGGTGGGGCCGACCCGCTGCATCCAGCACTTCTAAGGTCAAAAACTCGTCAGCGCACAAAAACCGATAATCAATCAGATCACGAGGGACTTCGCCATTAATCGAGACCAGGCGATCGCCGGGTTCAAACCCAATCTCAGCAGCAATTGAATCAGGGATGACCGCAGTAATCACTGCAGGTTGGATCGAACTGTTACTCATAGGCTTGTGCAGATAGCCGCCATTCCTAACGTTCCCCTGTTAGCAAAGACTACTCGAACTGAGCGCCCAAAACACTGGCTAGTAGCGCTTGTTGAGTATGTAGGCGATTCTCAGCTTGGTCCCATACGCGCGATCGCACCCCCTCTAGAACCTCTGCCGTCACCTCTTCCCCTCGATGGGCCGGGAGACAGTGGAGGACAATGGCATCAGCATCGGCCTGAGCGAGTAACGATGCGTTGATCTGATACGGCTGAAAGATAGGAATACGATTACTGGCGAGGTCTTCCTGCCCCATGCTGGCCCAGACATCGGTATAGAGCGCATGGGCACCCGCAACGGCTTCGACAGGATCAGTGGTGACTGAAACGGAACTGCGATCGCCCGCCAATCCCTTGGCCTTTTCAACAATATCTGATAGGGGTTGATAGTCCTTGGGGGTCGCGATCCGAATATTAACACCGACTAAGGCACAGCCCAATAGCAGGGAGTGAGCAACGTTATTGCCATCCCCTAAATAGGTCAGGGTCAACCCCGATAATCGACCAAACGCTTCTTGTAACGTCAGCAAATCTGCAAAGATTTGACAAGGATGCTCTAGATCCGTGAGGGCATTGATTACAGGGATATCGGCATACTGGGCGAAGGTCACCAAATCTTGCTGCTCATAGGTCCGAATCGCGAGCACATCCAGATAGCGATCTAAGACTCTAGCAGTATCCTCCAAAGGCTCTCCACGCCCCACTTGCGTTGCATCTGGCCTTAGATCAATCACCTGTCCTCCCAAACGGTACATGCCCACCGAGAAACTCACCCGCGTCCGGGTAGAAGCCTTTGTAAACAACAATCCTAAAACCTTCGGGCAATGAGGTTTAACCTGGCCCGCTTTAATGTGAGCTGCCAGATCTAACAAACTGAGCACTTCCGAGGCGTTGAAATCTGCAAGGCTCAGCAGATCTCTTCCTTTTAGAGTTTCAATACCAGTGAACATAAACTCAGATCACTTATCAGGAGGGTGAAAACGGGGCTGATGCCCCACCCATATGGGCTAGTAGGAAACCTACAGGATACCGCATCAATGGAAGAACTGTCTTGTCCTTTGTCTCTAAAATAAGGGCCAACACATTCACTGTCTTCAAAGCTGTTAAATGCCGCTTCTATCTGAGTTCCATCCTGTAGTCAGTCTCCAGTAAGCTAATTGGAGTGAGGGGACAATCTGAAGAGTTTCAGTGTGTTCAAGGCTATAAGCAAATCATAGGTCAACAGCCTTATACACAAAGTTCTATGACAGGTGACTCAGGCACTGTTAGCTCAAGGGCAATTCGCAGTTTGTTTGAAAAAAAATGGTCTCAGTAGCCTTGTTTTTATTCGGTGATAATATTTAAAGTCGTACTCATTCACTTAGACTGACAGTTTTGACTTCAAATAATGCTAATAAGAATTAATCTTAGAAAAAACAGGCAGGCGTCATATTAGCTTAATCCTGCTTGGAGATATATCTTGATTTCACTATATTGATTTGTGAGTTTAATTAGGGTTTCTGAAATCCTAATTAAAAATTTTTGTGATCGCTTTTTATGTATTTTTAACAAGATAAATTGGAGATTTACTAGAATGAGTTTGCCAAACTTT
The DNA here is from genome assembly GCF_028285565.1 of Acaryochloris sp. IP29b_bin.148. Lineage (GTDB taxonomy): Bacteria > Cyanobacteriota > Cyanobacteriia > Thermosynechococcales > Thermosynechococcaceae > Acaryochloris. The sequence continues at coordinate 21,384 of NZ_JANQOY010000112.1, read as the reverse complement.
TTGATTATTGGTGCGCAAAAGTCTGGGACTAGTTGGTTAGCTAGGATTCTTGGTGACCATCCTGAAATATTTATGGCTAACTCAGAAATTTATTTTTTTAATAATAAAGATAACTTTCATAAAGGTATGGAATGGTATGAATCCTATTTCGCTTCAGTTAATAATGAAACCCTAATTGGAGAAAAAACCCCAGGTTATTTAAGTCATCCAGATGCTTGTCTTCGAATTTATCATAATCTTCCCGATGTTAAGCTGATAGTAGTTCTTCGAAATCCCATCAAACGGGCAGTGTCAGCAATAAATCATCATAAGCGCAAGGGTAGAATATCACCGCTCCTGAATAGTAATACTCTTTTGTTAGGAATATTATCGGGAGATGAAAAATATAATTCTGAGGAATTAAAATATCAATTCATCAGCAGGGGACAATACTATTCTCAAATTAAGAGATACTATGATTATTTCTCCTCAAAAAGTATTTTAGTGTTAAGCTACGAGGAAGATATTGTTAAACACCCTACTGAATCGCTGCAAAAGGTGTGTGAATTTTTAGGGGCTGACCCAAGATTTAAATTCAATAAAATTGAAAGGAAAGTGAATTCATATAATATCAAAACAGGTGAGCTTTTACTGAACTACTACATTCCGTTTCTAAAGCCAATTAATCACTATGTTGGGAAAATTTTTCCTGATTTTTATTCAGATGATTTAGAAGAATCAACTATCTGTGAACTACAGGAGTTTTATTCTGAAGATAATGAAAAGCTCTTTGATTTATTAGGCAGGACAATCAATAGCTTGAACACAAGTAGATGAGAAAATTGAGAACCCACTCCATTGCATTTTTGCTAGTCTAATGATCCATTGCTATAGCTCTGGAGACGTCTGATTCTCAGGGGTAGGAGTGGATGAAGGCACAGGAGATATTTCTACCTGGGGAGTGGTTTCCACCTGCGGAATTGTACTCTCCTGATTGGCTGTCGGAGGGGAGGAGGACTGGCCCGGTGCAATCTGTTGCTTCTTGGGCTGAACCAACTGTTTTTCGCTGGTGCGTCCAGAAGAGGGAGGTTTCGATTGCACCGACTGTTTTTTGCTATTGCGTTCAGGAGAAGGAGGTTTCGATTGCACCGACTGTTTTTTGCTGTCGCGTTCAGGAGAAGGAAGTCTGGGTATCTTGGGTAAAGGTTCTTTGGGCGTATATCTCGGTTGATCAAGTCGCTTCACCAGGGCTTTAATCCGCTGGAGGGCAGCCTTGTTTTTACCCGTTCTTTGCTGAGCCCACCCTAAAGCCGTTTTAGGATCGTCTTGTAGATGACGGATGAGTGTTCCCCAGGCAATGGCATTTATATCCTTTGGATAAACGGCTAAAAATGCATCTACCCGAGTCGCCAGTCGTCCTGGATCTGCCAATAGCAGCTCTCTTACTTCCGACGGCTCTGTATTCGGGGTCTGAAATATCTTGAGTGCAGCCCGCCATTCGCCATTGATTAAGCGTGCCACAATGCTTTGGACTGGATTTGCAGAAATTTGTTTGGCTTGGGACTGAGCGACCTTGGCATGGAGATTGATATAGTCCAGTTGAGCCTGTGCCTTAGGGGACCATCGCTGGGGGTATTTCTGCTTGACTGCCAGCAATCCCTTCTGTGCAGGAGACCATAAACCACTCCGAGCTAATAATAGACTTTGGGCATAACCTTGATCCGCAAACGCCGGTTTAGCGAGGGAAATACGTTCCATCTGCAGAACACCCGTGGGAGCTGGATGGATTTGATACACAGCAAACCGAGGCTCCAAGCCAACGGTTTGCGAGACCATTAACTCCGGCTGTTGATTGCCTGTGACTTGCTGCCACCGAGGATATTCTCCCGCAGGGCTGGCCCAATTTAACATCAACACCAGACGGGCTTCATCAGGATGAAAATACATCACCTGGCCATAGGTGGCCGTTGCACTCCCCTCCGTGCGCAGTCCCGTTAAACGCAACCAAGATCCGGGTTTGGGGGCCGGATGATAGGCCTCAATTCGGGATAAGGGTAGGGGACGAGTGGACCCCGTGACTAAACGGGGATTGTTCGCTAGGTTCACCAATTTGGATTCCCTCAGCCCTTTGATGGCGACTTGGTCAAGCAATCGATAATAGCGCTTACCTTGGAAGAGTCTTAGCAAGGCCGGTAATTTTAAAGACCGATACACCTGGAGAGATTGAAGCTGTTGGCAGGCCATCTCTGCACAATCTTTGTCGTAAATCGGGACCAAAATATCCTTGGTGGCCACCAGAGGGTTTTGAGCCGCTGATTCAGCGGCCAACACAATGGGTTTACCTGGAGACTGTTCCTGTTGTTGCAGGCGTTTCAAGATTTGCTGTAATGTTCGCGGTTGATGAGTCGCGGTCTGTGTCGTTTTCGAGGTTGGCAAGAACTGATTGAGCCAAAAGGCGACATCTGGATCGGTAATCACCTGAAAACTGAGCCAACCTAACCCCATGACGGTTGTGACCGTTCCCGTGAGCAGCAATAGGTTTAGACTGGCCTGAAATGGACCCAATAGGCGCTTGGGCATGGACTGGGGACGAGCGCGATCTGGCTGCGGACGAGGGGTTGCAGTCACATACACCACTTTGCCGTTGCGAACCTGACGAGAAAATTTAGGGTTGATGCTCACTTCAGACGCTAAAAACTATATCCAGACGCTTCAAGACGACGACGGAAGTCGGTCAGAATATCCATCAAATCTTGCTGTCCCTGAGTGGGCACCAGATCACTTAATGGCAGTTTCCGTTTGCCTCCCCCCAGTGGTACAGAAACATCTGACAACACTTGCAGAATCTGGGGTTCTTCCAGCAATCCGTTTTCCAAAAGGTTACAAAATTGCTCTGCTAAGGATTGATGCAGATGGGCGTCACTGAGAAAGAGATGCCATTTGGCCACATCGATGTAGATTTTTTCGCCTATATCAGCGGCCAGTGCTTCAACGTCTGCAGTCGCAATTTGATCTGCCATACCTTAAATTACCCTCAACGACTAGGGTTTATATCATGGAGCGGAAGGTTAATCGCTCACCTTCTTTAGAATAGCCTTTGAATCTGACGATGGGAGAAGCGATCCACCCTCCAACTATGCTCTAGCATCCTCTTTTCCCCATCATGAGAGCGCAGGGGATAGCGTCAAGACACATCCCAACCCCGCTCATCCCGCAGATCTGGCATCGTTGCACACCCTTCTGCAGAAATATTCTTGCGAGTCAGAACCGAAAATACTGTCTTCCATAAAATAGAAAAATATAGCTTCATACTCTGATTGTTGACATACCATATATCAAGCTTGAACTTTTCATCCCAACTTAAAGCATTGCGGCCGTTGATTTGTGCCCACCCAGTCACTCCTGGCCGTACAAGGTGACGTTGGGCCTCTTCGTCTGTGTACAGAGGGCCATATTCCACTAACAATGGCCGTGGTCCGACAAGACTCATATGCCCCGTAATCACATTGATCAAACTTGGCAACTCATCTAAGCTGGTTTTCCTAAGAAAATAGCCTAGGCGAGTGATTCTATCCTCATCAGGCAACAGCTTGCCAGAACTATCACATTCAGTTGTCATCGTCCGAAATTTGATAATTTCAAAGACCTGACCGTTCCAACCAATTCTTTTCTGAAAAAACAAGGGAGGTTTACAACCAGAGACAATTAACACCAGCCAAATAAAGGCAATGGGTATCATCAAAAAAAGCAACCCTAAACTCGCTATCGTTAGATCAAAGAATCGCTGCATCAAACTTCTCCTCACGGCAAAATAGAATCACAAATACTGGTCTCCTGGTTTCCTACTACGGATAATTTTTGCTGGCGTTCCATAGGCCACAACAAAGGGCTGAATGGACGTCATAACAACCGAACCCGCACCAATAACGGTTTGTTCGCCGATATGGATACCGTGAACAAGAACTGCTCCTATACTGATGGCTGAATACTGGCCGATATGACAGTTACCGCCTGTGGTGGCATGTGGAGCAAGACTGGCAAAATCTTCTAAAACTGAATCATGATCCAGAGAAGAATGGGTGTTCAGAATGCAGGATCGACCGATTGAAGAACATGGATTGATAGAAACCCCTGCCATGACGACCGTCCCTTCTCCGATGGAAACTTCTGTTGCAATTGATGCACTGGGGTGGATAGCAGAAACAAACGGCAGGTCTGGGCATACGTCCTGAATCCGTCCTGCCACTTGTGAGCGCACAAAATTATCGCCAATGGCAACGATCACCCCCTTGATGGCATGAGCTGTCACCAATTCTGGTAAATCCTCTACTGGGCCTAAAACGGAGTAACCCAAAGTTTGCTCACCCACATTTCGGCCGTCATCCAGCAGGCCAGCGATGTTGTATCGGCCTTCCTGCTGCACGATGTCGATGATGACTTTGGCGTGACCTGAAGAACCGATGATGACGATATTGTCCATGTTCTCTATTGCAATATTCCAGGTAGTTTTGTAGTGAAGGTCACGCTAAAGTTTTTGGAGAAGTTGGACGGCGCGATTATATTACACGAGGTTGTTCTGCTGTTTGAATACTCTTGTCGCGCTCTTCTAGAGATTGATTAATCGAGAAACTTCCATTTGAACATCTACAAAGGCTAAAGGAGAAATCGTACCTGTTGTTAGCGTCAGTTCAGTGGTGTAACGGCTCTGCACCAACTCTCGAAACACGATGAGCTGACGTTGCCTCACATTAGCCGCCCAGTATTCGGGGATACCTGCCTCTGCATAAACGGCTTTTTTCTGGCCCAAGTCTTTGTCCAGCGTCGTTTGGGAAAATTCAATTAGCCAAAAGATATCTTCAGGATAGGGATGGTGGTCTAGATAAATTCGTCCTAGTGGTTTGACAATTGCAATATCTGGGGCAGGCTCGGAATCATTCGGTAGTGTAATCGGCTTAGCATCTCGAATTTTGACTCGGCTCCCTAGCAAGCCCCGTAGATAATCACCCGCTTCAGTGTTGTAGTAGGCATGGGGCTCTCGTTCCGGTGGCATCAGGACAATATCTCCTTGTAATAATTCCACCGGCTGATCATCAAATAGTCCAGCTTCAATCGCCTGGTGATAGCGTTCCACTGTCCATTTATAGGTTGTTACAGTCATGGTTGCCAGCCTCAAACACCCTGCTATCAGTATGGCATGGCGAAAATTCGCAACCCGTTAAATGCCTAAGGTCGCTCAAAGGGGTTGAGTTTTTGATCGAGGAGTTGTTGAATGCGATCGGCCTTATTTTCTAACGATTCGACCTGGTCGCCTAAAAGCTGCTTTGATTTCAGCTGATCCTGCTGGGCTTGGTCGTTATTCCCTATAAGCTTGTGAGCGAGTCCTCGATTGAAGTAGGCTTCGGCATAGTTAGGGTTAAGGGCAATTGCTTGGTCGTATTGGGCGATCGCATCTTCGTATTGCCATAATTCAAAGTAAGCATTGCCGCGACTGTTGTAGGCAAAGGCGTTTTGGGGATTGAGGTCGATGGATTGGTTTAGATCTGCGATCGCACCCTGGTAGTTCCCCCGCTGAAATTTATCAGTCCCCTGCACATACAGATCATCAGGAGTCAATTTAGCACCACCTGTTGCCACTTTTCCAGAAAATCCCAAAGCCGGATTAACCGTACTCACTGAACTTAAAAAGGTATTGATGGGAATACCCAGATTAAAGCCGGTCTTCACGTACACGGTTTCTGTTCGTTTGACCTGCCGTTCACCATCTGCCCGACCATGAATCCCGATCAGTTGGCCTTGGCTGTCTAGAACGGATCCACCACTCATGCCCGGTAAGGTGTTGTTGCTGTAAACCAATCCATAGCCATCGGCCAAAGGCCGTTTGGCATTCGCGGTCACTTTCCCCTCAGAAAAATTCCAAATAGGCTCAGTGATCGCAGCCGTCGGCATGGGAAATCCAGAAACGTAAATTGATTCTCCCGCCCTTACGTTTGATGAGTCTCCTAGTTTTGCCACCTGATAGGACTTGGCACTGGTAAATTCCACCAACGCCAAATCAATGCCAGGAAATTTTCTGACGTTGCGATAGGTCAACGGATATCGCAAATCATCTCTAGTGACCACCTCATATTCATCCGCTGTAGCCACCACATGGGCCGCAGTTAATACGGTGTACACGTCATTTTGGTGTTTGATCAGAACCCCAGACCCCGAGCTTGGACCATCGATCCGCACGGTGATTGACTCTGCGATCTCACTCACTTCTGCTGAACTCAGTGCCTGGGCACCCTGAAATGGAGCAGCAATAATTGCAGTGACAATAATCGGAGCGAGTGGATGGATAAACTTCATGGACAGCAATACTGAAAAATTAGAAACTTATCCTATTCCCTAGCACATTTGTATTAAAGATCACACCTTTTGATGGAGAATTTGCATTCCTGATGGCAGGATTATACGGTTCAGCGTTTAACGCAGCACGTTATAATTAACGATATAGAACCTAAAGTTCATAGAACGTGATTCGCAGTTTCAAGGATAAGGAAACGCAAAAAATATTTGATCGCCAACGTTCACGGAAGCTCCCGTCAGATATTCAACAAACAGCACTACGCAAGTTACGAATGCTTAACCGAGCAGATACCCTGCAAGATTTGCGTGTTCCACCTGCTAATCGTCTAGAACAACTCAAAGGAAATCGAGAGGGGCAGCATAGCATTCGCATCAACGATCAATGGCGAATTTGTTTCAAATGGAGAGATGGTAACGCTTTTGATGTCGAAATTGTTGACTACCATTAGTGAGCTATGAGTGAAGATAAGCTGCTACCGATTCATCCTGGTGAAGTTCTGCTGGAAGAATTTTTAAAGCCGATGGGCTTAAGCCAAAACAGATTAGCATTATCCATTCGAGTTCCAGCTCGACGAATTAATGAAATTATTCATGGCAAACGCCGAATCACTGCAGATACGGCCCTCCGTCTAGCGAAATACTTTGATATGTCACCCCGATTCTGGTTGGGGCTACAAATGGATTATGACTTGGATATAGCTGAAGATGAAATTGGAGAACAGTTAAACCAAGAAATTACTGTTCAAGGAAACCGACTTTGAAATATCCAACTTAAAACAGGCTTATCCTTCAGTAGACTCGCCAGATTCTTCTGCTAATTTATCCTTATCTTTTTTGAAAATAGGTTTGGTATCGTCTGCATCGCTATAGTCGGCAATCGCTAGTACATAGATAGCTTGTAAGACAATCACCCCTAACCAGCCCAGCGTTAAATTCTTGAGCCAGGGCCAATCTTGATACATCAGCAGCTTAAAAAACCATAGAGACGTGGCGGCAGTGGCATAAATAGCAATATTGAAGGCTAAATTGACGCGATCGCCAAAGCGACGAAAAGCGGTATCGTTTTTGCGATCGGGTTCTCGGGGCCAAAATGGCGGCATAGTTGCACGTATTCTCTGGGGTTTGTCTTCAGATTCTATGACAGGGGCATCCTCTGTCAACTCCAACCTTCATTGTTGGCGCTGCCACCAGGCTCTCACCAATCGAATTTCTTCGTAGGAGTAGGTATTTCCCAGCTTTTCTCGAATCTTCGATAGGGAAATGGGACCCACCCTTTCAATCATTTCAGTAATCGCTTGCTTGCGATCGCTAAAGGTTTCTCCCGAATCATTGCCTGTCACTAGCGCCTCAATCTCCTCAATATGACCCGCCTCTATTAGATCTTCCAAATGAACGGAGATTGTGCTGGACTTTAGCTCCCGTTCAGATGCAATCTCTTCTAGGGTCTTGCCTTGCTGATAGAGCTGAAAGGTCGCTAACACAGTATTAGACAATTTGAGCGTCGTTGGTCCTGAGGACTCCTCCAACTCAGCGGCATCCGCTTCACTGACCACGGGCAATCCCTGCTCTTGCCGATGAGTGCGTATTGCTGCTGTAAATTGCTGACCATACTGCTCCAACTTGCGCTTACCCACCCCCGAAATCTTGGCAAACTCCACCATCGTCTGAGGCTGCTGCTGGGCCATCAACTTTAAACTGGAATCGGCAAAGATCACGTAAGGGGGAACGGATTGCTGATCCGCCAACTCCTTTCGCAACTCTCGTAATCGTTGAAACAGCGCTTCTGCTTCTTCTCTGCGGGCACTGGGCCGTGCCTGTTCAGGTGCCGCAGGCACAGGCACAAACACGGACCGCTGATGTCGCAACACTTCCCAACTCAGAGTATTGAGTTTGAGGACAGGATAGCCATCCGTTGTTTCTGTAAGCAAACCTTGATGCAGCAAAGTCCGGCCCAATAACCGCCATTGATCCACCGTTTTGTCCTTGCCAATTCCGTAGGTGGAAAGCTGGTCATGACGACGCTGTAAGACCTTTTTGCTTTTGGAGCCACGCAACACATCGATGATATAGCTCATCCCATACCGTTCCTGGCAACGAGCCACACAGGACAATAGTTTCTGGGCCGGGATTGTCCAATCTTCTACAGGTTTGGGGTGACAGCAGTTATCACAGCCTCCACAGTCTCCCGCAAAGGTTTCGCCGAAATAGCCCAGCTGCACTGTTCGCCGACAGACCGTACTTTCGGCATAGTCAATCACCTGGCGGAGCTGTTGGCGGGCAATTCGCTGTTCATTTTCTAACGGGTCCCCCGTTATTGGATCGACTTTACGTTCAATCAGCCATTCGATGGTGTGAATATCCTTAGTGCTAAAGAACAGTAGGCATTTAGACGGTTCACCATCCCGGCCCGCTCGGCCTGCCTCCTGGTAATACCCTTCAATATTGCGTGGCAAGTTGTAGTGAATTACAAACCGCACATCCGGTTTATCAATGCCCATACCAAAGGCCACCGTGGCCACCATCACCTGGACATCGTCTCGAATAAACCGTTCTTGATTGAGGGTACGGGCACTATCGCCCATCCCTGCATGGTAAGGCAAAGCCCGAATGCCATCCGCCTGCAAACGGGCTGAAACCTCATTCACTTCCCGCCGACTTAAGCAATAGACAATACCCGAATCTTGACCCTGCTGATGAATCTCGCGATAGAGATCGGCATACGCCTGACGGGACTTGGGGCGAACCTCGTAATAGAGATTGGACCGATTAAAGCTCGCGACATGCACAAAGGGGTGCCGCAATTGCAGTTGGTGCATAATATCCTGGCGAACTCGCTCAGTTGCCGTTGCCGTTAAGGCATACACCGGAACTTGGGGATAGCGTTGCCGCACTTCTGCTAAACGCCGATACTCGGGTCGAAAGTCATGTCCCCACTCAGAGACACAGTGGGCTTCATCCACGGCAAAGGCAGCTAATCCCACTTGAGTTTGGACCTGATCTAACAGGCTGAGAAAGGACTCATGGAGTAGCCGCTCGGGAGCCACGTACAACAGCTTAATTTTGCCAGCATAAATCTCAGCAATGCGCTGCCGAGCTGTGGTGGCATCAATACTGCTATTCAAAAAGGTGGCTGGAATATCGTTAACCTGTAAGGTGGTCACCTGATCCTGCATCAGGGCAATTAAAGGAGAAATCACGACTGTCAGCCCCGGTTGCAACAAGCCTGGCAACTGGAAACAGAGGGATTTACCGCCGCCCGTGGGCATCACGATCATTAAATCTTGCTGCTGAAGAGCCGCTTCAATGACTGGTCGCTGACCCGTTCGAAACTGGTCGTAACCAAAGTAGTGCTTGAGGGCTGCTTCTAAGGAAGAAAATTCAGAACTCGATGCAATAGACTTCAATGTCATGGGCAGTATAGAAATGAAATTTGGATGCTGCACTATTAAGCTGCGATGCGTAACCGTTAAGATATTGTTTATCTCTGTTACCGAACGATGAAAGGTCATTATCCATTTATCTGGGTCACATCAAAATGATCCACAGATAAGCTAGGTTAGAGTTTGACCTTTGTTATTGTTTGTTTCGCCCCGAACAAAGCTACCTTTCATGCCCAAACGCTTTTCCTGGATCATACCGAATCAATTGGCTGTGGGTTCCTTTCCCCACCAAACCTCTTCTGCCTCTCAACTTCGACGCGAAGGCATCACTGCTGTGCTTTGCCTAAACGAAGAAGATGAACAGCCTGTCCCCAATGATATTCAAAATGGGTTTTTATGGAAGCGAGTCCCTATTCCAGATGGGTTTACCGGAGGCGTTCCCTCCGAAGAACAATTTGATGATGCGCTCAAGATCTTGAATCGTTGGCAGCGCAAGGGCCATATCGTTTATGTGCATTGCCTAGCAGGTGTGGGCCGTTCGGCCTCTGTTTGTTGTCTGTACGTTGCCCAGAAGCAGGGGTTGGCATTGGAGGATGCGATCGCATTTGTCAAAGAGCAGCATCACTATGCCTCACCTGATAAAAATCAAGTTCAAGTCATGCAGGCCTATCTTGAATCTACCCCGAGTTAGTATTCACTTCTGACTGTAAATACAACGCCTTACGGCATCACAAGGATGAGGCACCTAATGCGGTCGTGAGTCCATAAAGTGTGGGTTTGTTAAACCTATCGGGAGTTGAGTTTTCCTGTTGGCTGATGCAATGTGAGTCATCCCAAGACCCACAAACATGGTTAGCCCAGTAAAGGCAGTCAACGTTATCGTTGCCCACACGGCTAAACAATGAGCAGGGCTGACGGAGTATCTCTGGGAATGGCAAGACTGAGTCACCTATCCCCCACTTTGTTGAGACACAATCAACGAATAAACAATCCCTTCCTCCAAAAACAAGTGTCGATTTTTTGGAGAATGATTGAAAGGTCTAAAAGCTCATTCCAGAATAGTTTTAGAGCTTGACCCCTGATTAGGACTCAAGCTCTAAATTTTTTTCCTCAAGTAAGAACTTAAACTCAAGAAGTGTAAGTAAAGCCTGAGCCGTTTAGATTCAGGCTATTTGCTCCACCAACAATCGCGATTAGCTCATCTGTACCCGATGTTTTGAGGAAAATAGCCTGACCAGAAGGAGTACCTTTTGGCGATGAGCCCAAACGATAATCACTTGCAGTTCCATGTAGGCGGATCTTGTCACCTTGGGTAACCTCATATCCCTCGATATGGGCATAATCTCCTGCTCCGAGTGAGTTATTCTTACCGTCGTTATAAAACGCTTGGGATTTGTTTCCTAGAATATACAAATCACCTCCGGTCCCCCCCTTCAGTGTATCTTTCTGAGATTTAGAGGCACTCGAATTAGCGCCAATCCCCATTAAGACATCACTACCCTCTCCTCCGTAAAGGGAATCATTACCCAGGCCACCATACATGGTGTCGTTTCCTTTATTGCCGATTACTTTATCCCGACCTGAACCCCCATAGAGGCGATCATTACCCTCTCTGCCTTGTAACAGATCATTACCGCCGTCCCCATAAAGAGAATCGTTTCCTTGGGCTCCATCTAGAGTATCTCGACTACTCCCACCTCGAAGTTTATCCTTTCCGCTCTCTCCAAAAAGCTGATCATTCCCTGACCCGCCTTCTAGGTAATCATTCCCTATCCCTCCTCTGAGCAGATCGTTACCTAAATCACCTTTAAGACGGTCATTCCCCTTACCCCCATAGAGACGATCATTTCCTGCTTGACCGTAGATGGAATCTGACCCACTATTCCCCGATAAAGTATCAGCACCATTTGCGCCTTTAATCGTGTCATTCCCAGCCAAACCAGCTATCTTATCTGACTGATTTGTACCCTTTAGTAGATCATTCCCAGCGGTCGGCGTTTTTGGAGAAGGGGGTTGTTGGGGTGGAGGAGTGGTTTGACCATCTGTTTGAGCTACATAGTTGCCTGGATTGGCACCTGCACCAAATACTTGGGTCCAATAGTGAGAATAATTCACCTGTCCTGTATCATTCGTCAGCAAATGGTATCCCAATCCCATATGGGTAAAGTTTGGATTAAGGATATTAGCGCGATGTCCTGAACTGCGCATCCATCCTTGAACAACGGCTTCTGGCGTAGTTTGCCCTGCTGCAATATTTTCACCCCATGTCGACCAATCCGTGTATCCGGCAGCCTCAATACGATCCCCTGCGCTAGTACCAGTTTGCGGATCATTATGACTAAAGAAATCACCAGTGGCCATGCGTTTGGAATGCCCATCAGCCGCTTGATCTAATTTCTGACTTAAACTCAAGGTGTTCAATCCGGCACTCGATCGTTCCTGATTAACTAGTTGCAAAATCTTCTGGTCAAATTTGTCTTGATTTAAGATCGCCATATTAAGATTTTTCGATGGTCAACATTTAATACGTTATTGTTCGTATGTGAAGATGTAGTGAATGGAAGATTAATTTAATTCTTAGGTATTATATTTTTTTCAATTTTAAACCTGAAGAAATGTTAAAATTATTTATAGAAAAAATACTTTATTTGTGTCATAACTACACAATAAAAAATTCTCTGTTTCTAAACTATGCTTCAAGGCTAATCAAAAAGAGAGTCTCTCTGATTAGCCGACAGAACAGATATGAGTCAACCTTGCTATCCCTCACGGTCAAACGTTTAGAGGCTGTTTGAGAGGTTTTAGTACTCCTCAAATAGCCTCTAAACCATCAGTCGAATTATCACCACAGATACAAGAGCCACAGCCGTCCTGGTCAGCACTTCATATTCTTTCTTGAAACGTCGAGAATACAACAACCATCCAAGCGTCCGTTCTACAAATCGCATCGGGGGAATAACCTAAACCGAATCCTTCTTAAGTTGGAGGACATCGGGTGAATAGTTAGCGCCTTCTAGCATGATTTCGGTCACGGCACCATAGCATCGGTCCAGGTATCTTCGAGTTCTGGGGGCCATTGTTCTTGCAGCGTAAAGGCAAAGGTTTTGAGTAGGGTTCCCCCCACTATGGGATAGTGTTCCGGTAAAATCCCATACTGCACATGGCGAGCCCCCAGCCCCGTTAAGGCATCCCCTAAAACGCCTGGCTTCGTTAAGTTATCGACAACCAACACCAGTGAGGCAAACAGCTTCTTGGCCTGACTTTGCATATAGGTATTGGCAAATAGAGGTTGAACTTGGGGGTAATTCGCAAATAAGGTGTTGTAGAAATAGTCCGTGAATTCAGTGCTGCGATCGCGAATTTGGGCAAAAACGTTTATCTCTTGAGAAGCTGACATAGCCTAACTTTGAAGAACCCCCTCAAAATTATCCCTCGATAGCTGGTGCTTGTTGAATGTCAGCATTATTTACTTTCCTTTATATAAAATCGGCTCACTTTGCATAAAAACAAGACATAAAGACGATAAATCTCTAGGAATAAAACACTTTAGATTTAGCCTTAGCAATCGTCAAATCGGTCAACCAATTTATTGTTCCATAGCAACCAAGGAATCAAAGTGACACAGTATATTGCAGGCATATCTGGTCGGATCTGGGATGAGTATTATGCAGAATTTAAAAATTACTTTAGCCAGGATCAAGTACGGGATGGCTGTCATCCTTTGATCTTTGAACAGGCTGAACCGACTGAAAAAGCGATTGTGCTAGTTCAGGGTTTGTCTGACTCTCCCTATTTTATGAGCGCAATTGGGGAGTATTTCTACCAAGAGCTGGGGTATAACGTCTACTTACCGCTTCTGCACTTTCACGGCTTAAAGGCCCCCAAGGGGATGGAAGGTGTAGAGCTAGAAGAGTGGAAAGCGAATGTTAGATTTGCCGTCCATGCGGCCGACAGCAAGGCCGAAACTGTTTCCATCGGAGGTTTATCAATGGGGGGTGCCCTGAGCTTTTATATAGCCGCCACTAGCCCTCGGATTAACGGCGCACTCTACCTCTTTTCTGCTGCACTTGATTTACAGGGTGGTCGCTTTGGACTGTTGGGCGAGGTGCAAGAACGAGTATTGAGAACTTTTTGGCCCGATTTATTAGAACCTATCCTGAACAAAGCAGCGCCTCCCTTAGTTCGTGACGACCATCCCTACAGTTATACCCATGTTGATCTGGATGGGGCTCAAGAACTAGCGAGGCTGATTAAGGAAACGGATGGTCTCCTGAAGGAATTCAGTCCTAAAGCACCCTTTGCCAAGCCAGTCTTTGCGGCCCATTCTGAGGCTGATACTACAGCGAGCTTAGAGAGAATTAAGGCGTTGCAGTCTGTGTCCGATCCAAGTTTATTTCACCTCTATATTTTTCCCAAGGCATTGGGGATTTCCCATGCTAATGTCGTCCTGAAAGAAGCCATTCAGAACGAAGAGGGGACAATCTTAAAGGAGGCCAATCCCAAGTTTACAGAGATGATGGCGGCAATTCAGCAGTTCCAAACGTCCATTCCATCAGCTCGCATCGGGAGAACCCCTTAAACCGAGTCCTTCTTAAGTTGGAGGACATCCGGCGAGTAGTTAGTACCTTCTAGCATGATTTCGGTCACGGCACTATAGGCATCGGTCCAGGCAGCTTCGAGTTCTGGGGTCCATTGTTCTTGCAGCGTAAAGGCAAAGGTTTTGAGTAGGGTTCCCCCCACCATAGGATAGTGTTCCGGTAAAATCCCATACTGCACATGGCGAGCCCCCAACCCCGTTAGGGCATCCCCTAGTACGCCAGGCTTCGTCAAGTTATCGACAACACCAGTGAGGCAAATAGCTTCTTGGCCTGACTTTGCATATGGGTATTCGCAAATAAAGGTTGAACTTGGGGGTAATTCGTAAATAAGGTGTTGTAGAAATAGTCCGTAAATTCAGTGCTGCGATCGCGAATTTGGGCAAAGCTGGACTCTAGTAGGTCAGTCTTTAAGCTCATGGGGGGTAACTCCAACAAAGAAGGCTGACTAAGAGTCTGGCAAACACCGGCATAGTCTTCTATAGAGGTAGCTCATAGAATGATCAGGATGATTCAGCGGAAACCCCTTGGGTATCAGACACTTCGCTACTAGCGGTGAGAGTGGATCAAATAACCAGAGTTCTGTAGCCTAAGACTGAGGTTGCTAGCCCTTTCACTAACTCATTGCAGTTGTGATGACGTGATCACCCATAGATAAAATCAATGGATATTGTATTTGCAGCTTTTCTGTCTGCTTCCCTTTCTGAGCCTTTTCAATGCGATACCCCAGAGCAGTCTACTCTCACGATCAATAAAGTCACTCCTTTGCTGATCGCTGATAAAAAAGGGTGTGGCAAAGGGTGTACACCATTGGTCGACACCATTGCACCCGCTAAGCCGAAAAAGTGTGTAATCAAACTCTATACCGCCGAAACAGATATTAAAAGACCCTTCGAAAAGCTTTGTTTGCTCAATGCATCCACGGGTAGCACGCTGTTTAGCAATAAGTCTCCTGAAGAAGCAACGAAGCGCTTAAAACAAGCAGCTTGTAAATGTGGGGCTGATGCCATCATTATCAATGATGTGAATCGTGAGGGCACAAGCGCATTCTCCTGGGGAAAAAGTACGGCGAAAGGCATTGGTATTCGTTACACCGGGCAACCTGCTACAGTAACGCCAGCCCAACCCTCCCCTGAACAAAGCGCTGAGACTGCGTCAGCTTCTACCTCCCCCAGCCCCGTTCCCCCTGAGTCAGTCTCTCCACCGTCTGCGCCCCAAGCAGACCCTTACCAAATTGCTAAGCAAACGACCGTCTTAGTTGAAGGGCAGAACCCTGGTTCTGGAGTGATCATTACGAAGACCAACAATACTTACTACGTGCTCACGGCCAAACATGTGGTGGCTACACCTGATGAATATGAAATTGTCACCCACGATGGTCAGAGATTTGATGTTTCCTCTCAAAAGATCAGACGCTTGCCCAAACACGATTTAGCCATGATAGCGTTCACTAGTAATCAGAGCTATCCCGTCGCTCGTCTAGGAAATTCTGAGCTGGCGAAGCAGGGCATGAACATTTATGTGTCTGGTTGGCCGGTGCCGGAACAAGCGATTACTCAACCCACTCACTTAGTGACCAAAGGTGAAATTGTAGGCTTGCAAGCCGGAGATAAAGAAGGGTATGGCCTTCTCTATAGCAACAACACAGCCCCTGGCATGAGTGGTGGACCCATCTTCAATCCTGAAGGTCGGCTGATTGGGATTCATGGACGAGCCGCAGGCAATCAGGTCAGTGGCAAAGTGGGCATTAATTTGGGCATCCCTATCAAGGTGTTTACAGAGTCCGCCTCCCAAGCTGGGATTGACTTGCAGCAACTTGGCCTCAACGCTAAGAATTAGTTCATCGTGGATCACCAAATGATAACGAGAAGGGTGATACCTCTTTGCGATCGCTTTCCTTGAATTTGCATTAAAACCGACAGTCATCTGGGTTTCTTCGTAGGACAATATTAGACTGACTGGAGTTAAAGCTTATAATGCGGGTCTGAGCTGACCTGCTGTTGAGCGACAGCATCTTCAGTCCAGTTACTCGTCGACCCTTCACATCACCCAATATGAATAGCAATACTGTTCCGGCCCAACAAGGTCTTTATGATCCACAATTCGAGCATGATGCCTGTGGATTGGGGTTTGTCGTTCATCAATTGGGTCAAAAGTCTCACGACATTATCGAACAAGCCCTGACGATTTTGGTGAATCTGGATCACCGGGGAGCTTGTGGGTGTGAGACCAATACCGGCGATGGGGCCGGGATTCTAATGCAGATTCCCCATCGATTTTTCCAAAAAGAAGCGGCTCGCTTAGGATTTGAGTTGCCGGAGCCGGGACAGTATGGCGTGGGCATGATCTATTCGTCCCCCGATCCCCAGCAGCGGCAGGCCAGTCGGCAAGCCTTTGAGCAAGTAGCCGTCAGTGAAGGCCAGTCCGTGATTGGCTGGCGGGATGTCCCCACTGATAATGCGTCGCTAGGTAATACCGCCAAGGCCAGCGAACCGTTTATGGAACAGGTGTTTATTCAGCGTGGGGCAGATATCGCGGATGATATGGCCTTTGAGCGCAAGCTGTATGTGCTGCGTAAACTGGCCCACAATGCCATTCGTCCCACAGATATTGATCCCTGCTGGTACGTGGCCAGCTTCTCCTGTCGGACTCTGGTGTACAAAGGCATGCTAATGCCCATTCAGGTGGGACAGTATTACCCCGACTTACAGGACCCCGACTTCGAGAGTGCCTTAGGTCTAGTACACTCTCGCTTTAGCACCAATACCTTTCCCAGTTGGGATCGAGCCCATCCCTATCGCTACATTGCCCATAATGGTGAGATCAATACCATGCGGGGCAATATCAACTGGATGAATGCCCGCCAGTCCATGTTCGAGTCGGAACGGTTTGGCGCGGATATGGCTAAGGTACAGCCTGTTATCAATATTGCAGGGAGTGACTCCACAATCTTTGACAACACCTTAGAAATGTTGTTCTTAGCGGGGCGGTCTCTTCCCCATGCGGTGATGATGATGATTCCAGAACCGTGGACGGCCCATGAGTCCATGAGCGAGGCCAAAAAAGCCTTTTACAAATACCATTCCTGCCTTATGGAACCCTGGGATGGTCCCGCTTCGATTTCCTTTACCGATGGCACCATGATTGGTGCCGTGCTGGATCGCAACGGCTTGCGCCCCTCTCGCTACTACGTCACCAAAGATGATCTGGTGATTATGGCCTCTGAAGCGGGCGTGTTGCCGATCGAACCGGAGCGGGTTGCCCTGAAAGGTCGCTTGCAGCCGGGCCGTATGTTTGTGGTGGATATGTCCGCAGGCCGAATCATTGCTGACCAGGAAATTAAAGACCAAATTATTTCAGAGCACCCCTATGGGGACTGGCTCGATCAACAAATGGTTGGACTCGATAAACTGCCTGCGGCCACGCCTGCCCCAGACTACGAACCGGACACCGTCCTCCGCCGACAGATGGCCTTTGGCTATACCTTTGAAGAGCTACGGATGCTGATTGCCCCGATGGCCAACAATGGTGTGGAAGCCATTGGCGCGATGGGCTCAGATACCCCGTTGGCCGTGTTGTCCAATAAGCCCAAGCTGCTCTACAACTATTTCCAGCAGCTGTTTGCTCAGGTGACCAATCCGCCCATCGACTCGATTCGAGAGGCGATTATTACCTCAGCCGAAACCACGATTGGTGCGGAGCGCAATTTACTCAAAGCCGAACCCGAAAGTTGCCATTTGATTGAGCTAAAAACTCCGATTATTACGAATGCTGAATTGGCTCAGCTCAAAGCCTTAAACGGTGATCCATTCCAATCCGTCACGCTGCCCATCTTGTTTGATCCGCAGGCTGGGGTACAGGGGCTAGAAGCCGCCATGACCGGAATTTGTGAGCAGGCAGATGCTGCGATCGCAACTGGAGCCAGCTTAATTATTTTGAGCGATCGCCAGATCGAACAAGACCAGGCACCCATTCCCGCCTTATTGGCTGTTGCAGGACTACACCACCACCTGATTCGTCAAGGCACCCGCACCCGCGTCGGCCTAGTTCTAGAGTCAGGCGAACCGCGTGAAGTTCATCACTACGCCGTCCTGATTGGCTATGGCTGTGGTGCTATCAATCCCTATATGGCCTTTGAAACCATTCACGACATGATTCATCAGGGGTTGATGGTCGATATTGAGCCGAAGACGGCCTGTAAAAATTATATTAAGGCCGCTACCAAAGGGGTGATCAAGGTGGCGTCTAAAATTGGCATTTCCACCATCCAAAGCTATCGCGGTGCTCAGATCTTTGAAGCCATTGGCCTTAACCAATCAGTGGTAGATCAATACTTTAGTTGGACCGCTTCTCGGATCGAAGGGGCCGATCTGGCGGTTTTGGCGCAAGAAGCCATTCAACGGCATCGCCATGCCTTCCCTGATCGCGATGTGGAAACCCAAACCCTGGATGTGGGTGGGGAATACCAATGGCGGAAGGAAGGAGAAGCGCACCTCTTTAGTCCCAAGGTGATTCATACGTTGCAACAGGCCGCCCAAACTGAGAATTTTGAACTGTTTAAGCAGTATTCGGCTTTGGTCAATGAGCAGAATGAACAACTCTTTACCCTCCGGGGATTGTTGGCCTTCAAGGATCGACAACCCGTTCCCTTAGAGGAGGTGGAGCCCATTGAAGCGATTATGAAGCGGTTTAAAACCGGAGCCATGAGTTATGGGTCTATTTCTAAGGAAGCCCATGAATCGCTGGCAATTGCCATGAATCGTGTCGGCGGCAAATCGAATACCGGGGAAGGCGGCGAAGATCCTGAACGCTTTACTTGGACCAATGACCAGGGCGATTCCAAAAATAGCGCCATTAAGCAAGTCGCCTCCGGTCGGTTTGGGGTTACCAGTCTTTACCTCTCGCAAGCGAAGGAAATTCAAATCAAAATGGCTCAAGGCGCCAAGCCCGGAGAAGGGGGGCAGCTCCCTGGCCGCAAAGTCTATCCCTGGATTGCCAAGGTGCGGCACTCTACGCCAGGTGTGGGCTTGATTTCACCGCCACCTCACCACGACATCTACTCCATTGAAGATCTAGCCGAGTTGATTCACGATCTTAAAAACGCCAATCGCTCCGCTCGCATTAATGTCAAACTGGTATCCGAAGTGGGTGTTGGCACCATTGCTGCAGGGGTAGCCAAGGCCCATGCCGACGTCGTGCTAGTCTCTGGTTTCGATGGGGGCACGGGTGCATCCCCCCAAACCTCCATTAAACATGCAGGTCTGCCCTGGGAATTGGGCATTGCCGAAACCCATCAGACGCTGGTATTGAATAATCTGCGCAGCCGCATCGTCGTTGAAACCGACGGCCAACTGAAGACGGGACGGGATATCGTGATTGCTGCGCTCCTAGGGGCGGAAGAATTTGGCTTTTCCACCGCCCCTCTGGTGACCTTGGGCTGTATTATGATGCGGGTTTGTCACCTGAATACCTGTCCGGTCGGCGTGGCCACCCAAAATCCCCAACTTCGCCAGAAATTCACTGGCGACCCGGCCCATACCGTCAATTTTATGAAATTTATTGCCCAGGAAGTACGGGAGCTGATGGCTCAACTGGGCTTCCGTACCCTGAATGAAATGGTGGGCCGCTCGGATGTCCTGGAACCCCGGCGGGCGATTGACCACTGGAAAGCCAAAGGACTGGACTTCTCCAACATTCTCTATCAACCCGACGTTCCGGATGATATTGGTCGCTATTGCCAAATTCCCCAAGATCATGGTCTAGAGAAGTCTTTAGATATGACCACGCTGCTAGAGCTGTGTCAGCCTGCGATAGAGAAGGGGGAACCCGTGAAGGCCACACTCCCCATCAAAAATATCAATCGTGCCGTGGGTACTATCCTGGGCAACGAGATTACCAAGCGCCATTGGGACGGCCTACCCGAAAATACCATTCATCTGCATTTCCAAGGGAGTGCAGGCCAGAGCTTCGGCGCTTTCGTTCCCCAAGGCGTCACCCTTGAACTAGAAGGCGATGCCAATGATTACTTTGGCAAAGGTCTGAGTGGGGGTAAGATTCGCCTCTATCCGCCGAAGGCATCTACCTTTGTGGCAGAAGAAAACATTATTGTGGGTAATGTCGCCTTCTACGGAGCCACGAGTGGTGAAGCCTATATTCGCGGGATTGCTGGTGAGCGGTTTTGCGTTCGTAATTCTGGGGTGCAAGCGGTGGTGGAAGCTATAGGCGATCATGGCTGTGAATATATGACCGGAGGCAAGGTCGTGATCCTCGGCCCCACAGGACGTAACTTTGCAGCAGGGATGAGTGGAGGCGTCGCCTATGTGTTAGATGAAGCCGGTGATTTTGCCACCCGCTGCAATCAAGAAATGGTGGGGCTAGAGACCCTCGACGATCCTGAGGAAATCAAAGATCTACAAGAGATCATTCAACGTCATATTGACGCTACCCAAAGCACCAAAGCCACGAAGGTGTTGGCGGAGTGGGAAACCATGGTGCCCAAGTTTGTCAAGGTGATGCCACGGGATTATAAGCGGGTATTGCAGGCGATTCAGGCTGCGATCGAGGATGGTCTTAGTGGCGATGATGCACTATCTGCAGCCTTTGAGCAAAATGCCCGGGATGTTGCCCGCATTGGAGGCAGTTAGCATCACAACAGAAACGCTACAGATTGTAGGTAAGGAAATAGGCAAAGCCGTTTCAACTGTATGCTACGTTAGCGAGTATCTCGTCTAGTCCCAGAGGCACTATTGTTGTCCAAAACGAAAAAGCTAGGCAGCTATACCCAAGCGAGTTGGATGTTTGTTCACCACTACAATGTATGCTTGCAGAACTAACTAAGACTACCAAAGTAGAGTGCTTGGTCTTTCTTGGTGAATGTAGAACCCAACTATTCAGTATTTACCACGAAAAGATGTACATATCTTGGAGGCAATACCTTTAGATTCTCTGTAATTCTACGGAACTTTATGGAAGAGATAACTTGAGTGATATGAAAAGTTTCAGGGATGGGTAATGTATATTTGGGAGCGAAAAAGACTTGAATCCAATACCCAAAGAGAGACTTTACAACTATGAAGACTAAT
>NZ_JANQOY010000180.1 GCF_028285565.1 Acaryochloris sp. IP29b_bin.148 | reverse complement strand
GCCTGAGGAAAGTCCGGGCTCTCGAAAGACCAGACTTGCTGGGTAACGCCCAGTGCGGGTGACCGTGAGGAGAGTGCCACAGAAACATACCGCCGATGGGGTGTTGGGCGATTGAGCCTAACGCTCACAGGTAAGGGTGCAAGGGTGCGGTAAGAGCGCACCAGCAACGTCGAGAGGCGTTGGCTCGGTAAACCCCGGTGGAGAGCAAGGCAGAGGGCAATGGTTGGTCTTTTCCCTGTCCTCGGTTGTAGCGCCGCTAGAGGCGTCTGGTAACAGGCGTCCCAGATAGATAACTACCCTTCTTTGGTCTGCAAGGGGCAATCCCTGCAGGCAAAGGAGAACAGAACCCGGCTTACCGCCTGCTCTTCCCCCTTCTTTGAGATGGTTATCCTGATCGTTTATCCCCTCTTTGGATCCTCTGTTATTGATGTCTGATTGCCCCCCTCAGCGACGCCGACAATTAGAAAAGCTGATTCTGCGGCTAGGATTGCCCGTGGCTGCTCCCATCCGTTGGGATTTATTGGACCTGGCCTTTACCCACCCATCAGTTTCCAATGAAGCGAATTACGAGCAGTTAGAGTTCGCTGGAGATGCTGTGGTCAAGCTGCTGACGGCGATGTTGCTTTGGACCGAAAATCCTCAAGGCTCCGTGGGAGAATGGACGGCCATTCGTTCGGTACTCGTGAGCGATCGCAACCTAGCATCCCTCGCCTTAAACTATGGATTTGAAAGATTCCTACTGCTAGGGCCGAGCGCAGTGAACGATCATCAAGGCCAAGAATCCCGACTGGCAGATACCTTTGAAGCGCTGTTAGGCGTCCTTTACCTCAGTACAGGGGATTTATCCCTGATTCAACCTTGGTTGCAACCTCATTTTCAACAGCAAGCAGAACGGGTCCGCACGGACCCCGCTTATCAAAACTATAAGGCGGCGCTGCAGCAGTGGACCCAAGCCACTTATCAAGAATTGCCGGAATATCGGGTCCAAGACAATCAATCCCAGCAGGCTCAACCCTCAGTCGAGGAGCGGTTTACGGCTGAAGTTTGGGTGCAAGACCAACAACTAGCAACCGGGAAGGGACGCTCGATTAAAGCTGCCGAGAAGGCAGCGGCCCAAACAGCCTTCTTAAAACTCCAGGCGACCGTCGGCAAGCCGTAACAAGCTGTCCGTAATTGGGTAGGATGTAAAGTGAGCGTCTACCCAATGCTATCTCTGAGCGTTTGGCTCAACGGTTCATAGAATAAGGATTAAAAACGATGGATCTGGTTCTTCTCCAGAATAAGCTTGATAATCTTTCCTTTGCAGTATTATTTGTCACCATGCTGATCTATTGGGGAGGGCTGGCCTTTCCGAAGATCCCCGTCTTTCCCACCTTGGGCACGGCAGGCATGGCGATCGCGAATCTCTGCATGGCTTGCTTGTTAGGCGCCCGCTGGATCGAGGGGGGCTATTTCCCCATTAGTAATCTCTATGAGTCACTATTTTTCCTGGCTTGGGGCGTTACCACCATTCATCTATTAGCAGAATGGCTCAGTCGCAGTCGCTTAGTGGGAGCCGCCACTGCGCCTGTCGCCATGGGGATTACGGCCTTTGCCGCCCTTTCCTTACCGGATCAAATGCAGACTTCAGCTCCCTTGGTGCCCGCCCTCAAATCCAACTGGCTGATGATGCATGTTAGCGTGATGATGCTGAGCTATTCCGCTTTAATCGTGGGGTCATTGTTGGCAATTGCCTTTTTAATTGTGACCTTGGGGCAACCTGTTGAACTCAAAGGCAGTTCAATTGGCACGGGTAGTTTTCGCAAACGGGATGCTCAACCCCAATCGTCTGAGGCAACAGACCGCTCTGCGGGCCTAGAAGAGGGAACAGTGGCATCTGCCCAAGCAACGGCTGTATTAACCCCTGTCTCCACAGCAGCGCCTGCCCTCTCGTTCAACCGCTTGAGTTTGGCTGAATCTCTGGATAACCTCAGCTATCGCATGATTGGTTTAGGGTTCCCATTGCTCACCATTGGCATTATCGCTGGGGCCGTATGGGCTAATGAGGCTTGGGGAGCCCCTTGGAGTTGGGACCCGAAAGAGACCTGGGCGCTAATTACCTGGCTGGTGTTTGCTGCTTATCTTCATGCTCGCATTACCCGAGGCTGGCAAGGGCGTCGTCCCGCTTATTTAGCCACAGGAGGCTTTTTGGTGGTGTGGGTGTGCTACTTAGGCGTCAATTTGCTGGGGAAAGGTCTACACTCCTATGGCTGGTTTTTCTAGATTTCTGAAGAACCTGATGTTCTACGTTGTCCCCCTAGACCAGCTGCAATGTTAAGGCTCTATAAATCAAAGCCGTGACTCCATAACAAATCATCAAGATGGCAGGTACGGCAAAGGCGGCAATGGATTCTGAAATTTGGCCAATTTTGGTGTACCCACTGTATAAGCTCAGGATGGCGTAGCTAGCGGTAAACAAGCTGAGGGTTATCAGCTCGATCTGACCTAACCCCATCATCAGGCCACTGATGATTGCCCAAACTCCAACCGGGAGAACGGCTGCCCCGGCAATCAGACAGTCGCCAGACCAGCTGCCACCTTTGCCCACCATCTGCCGGACTAATCCTCCGGTTAACACTAGACTACAGAACGCAGCGGTGCCCAAGAGTAAGAGTTGTGAATAGGACAACGTTAGGAAAGTAGGGTCATAGAAATGCACGCCCCCGACCACACATCCCAGGGCCAGTCCTGCAAAAATCAGGCTGATGCCCACCGACTGATACGGGAGTTGGCTTTGCCAAACGTGTAGGGCGGCATTACTAGGACTGACTAAAAATTGTGGCAAGGTCCTTAGGGTTGTTGCGACCAACGCTACCCCATTCCGAGGCAGATTGAGCGCAACATTGGCAGGTTTCCGATTCAAATCCTTAAGCGTGGCGATCGCGCGTTGATAATTGCCAATATGCCCCTGTTGACGAAATAGAACGGCGGCTGTTTGTAAGTCTCGTGCGGCCAATCGTTCTTGAACTTTGATGTAAACAATGCCGCGATGAAAGAAGGCTTGGGCATATTCCGGTTCGATCGCAATCGCCTTGGCATAGGATTCGATCGCTAAATCCAAGTGTCCTAAGCGATAACAGGCTCGTCCCCGAAAGAAGAAGGCCTGAGCTGACTGGGGTTGTAGGCTTAAAATATGGTCACAATCCCGGAGCACTTCTCGATTATGGCCCAGTGTAAACCGAGCTTGACATCGCCCCATATACGCTTCTAGATAGCCTTTTTTTAGGTGAATCGCTTGCGTAAAGTCTGCGATCGCAGCGGCATAATTGCGTCGATTTGCCTTGTGCACCCCTTGCATAAAATATTGTTGAGCATCTTGCAAAATCACCGAACCCGGTTCTTCAATCAATGGAGACGGGGGGCAATAGTCATGATCAAACAACACCCGTTGTTCATGATTACTCAACACCTCATAGGCCGTGCATATTTTCTGAAAAGCTGCCGCCGCTCTGGGGCTATTGGGATTGAGGTCAGGATGATACTGGCGAACCAGTCGACGAAAGGCGGATTTAATATCTGCTGGCGTTGCCTGTGGAGACACTTGCAGCACACTGTAATGATCTTGTGAGTTCACCATGAAAGTTCTAGAAAACGAATCAGACCCGAAAACTTAATAAAAAATTATGATGTGATCTTGCTTACACTCATAACCCCAAGTATGGCATTCCAACTGAAAGATGTATCGATGTCCTTTGAATTCTTATTTTTCCGAAGTATTTTTCGGCCGCTTAAAAATTAACTCAAATCATTTTTTGCCCGATGGGGAAAGAGTCTTACATACTCTTCTTTCTGATCTAAGAGCGACTTCTTTGCCCTTATTTAGATGTTTCTAAGAGATAGCAAGTGAGTCATTCTAAGCGTTGGACCTCTCTTCATACTCAGCTCCATCAAACACTGCGACAACGTCAACTTTTACCCCAGCACAGTAAGGTTTTACTGGCGCTTTCTGGCGGTCAAGACTCCTTGTGTTTATTACAACTACTCACGGACTTACAGCCCAAGTGGGACTGGCACTTAGCCCTTGCCCATGGCGACCATCGCTGGCCACCCGATGCAGCTGAAAATGCTAAACATGTGGCTGGCCTTGCTGACCAATATCAGCTCTCTCTTTTTGCCCGACAGTCTCCCACAGAATTGAAAAGTGAGGAAGCAGGACGACTGTGGCGTTATCAAATGTTAACTGACATTGCTGAACAACAGGGGTATCCGCTCGTGGTCACGGCCCATACGGCTAGCGATCGAGCTGAAACATTGCTCTACAATCTAATGCGAGGCAGTGGTACAGACGGATTACAAGCCCTAAGCTGGCAACGTCCCCTCTCCGCTCAGATCCAACTCGTACGGCCCTTGTTAGACGTCACCCGAGCCCAAACCGGAGAATTTTGTGACCAGCAGGGATTACCCATTTGGCAAGATGCGATGAATCAAGAGCTTGCCTATCGTCGCAACCGCATTCGTCAAGTCGTATTGCCCTATCTCAAGCAACATTTCAATCCCCAAGTGGAAACGGCCCTTGCCCACACAGCTGCTATTTTGCAAGCAGACGTTGCCTTTCTGGAGGCCGAAACTCAACGATTGCTAGCGGTAGCCCTTCCTCCACAACAGCCCAAGATATCTCTGGCTCATATGCCCCTATGGCTGGGATGCATCAATCGGGACTGCCTCAAAGCTGCTCCCCTTGCCCTTCAGCGCCGAGCCCTGCGTCAGTTTTTAAAAACAACCTTAGCGTTGTCCGCTAACTTTGATCAGGTCGAAAAAGTTGTGGCCCTGGTCACTGCCCCTAATCGCTCCCGTACTGACCCCTTGAAACAACAGTGGGTGGCGGAAGTCGCTGATCCGTGGATTGTGATTGGCACCCTGATACCGCCGTCTCAGGAAGAGGCTTGACTCAGCTGGGTTCTAGTAGTAAATGTACCAGGGTCGATGTAATGGGATGCCCTGTTTGCTGTTCAAAGTAGATAAACATGGGGCTGGGGTTGGCTTCCAAAAAAGTATAGTTTTGGGCGGGGGTCAGCCGCCAATCTATGGCGGTCCACTTCAACTTCAGGGCGGTGGCAATCGCTAAACTCTGAGTATGGATGGCTGCTGGCAAGTCGACGGGAATCAGCTCTGCCGCTTGGTCTTCCCGGAAATCAACGGAGGGACTGCGAATTTCGGCTGAGAAGACCGCATCCCCAATCACATAGGTGCGAATATTGGTCCCCGGAATATAGGCCTGAAAGGTGGCCGGGGAGAGTCGCAGCGCTAGCTGTAGCCGCTGTGGATCAAGATGGTCTGGAGACACTAATTGAGCATGGGCTCCCCCATATACGGGCTTAAAGATCACCTGATCTAGAGTATCGACAAAAGCAGTAATTTGTTGGGGATCGTTACTCACTAGGGTTTTGGGAATATGAACCCCCAACTGCTTGACGGCACTCAGCTGCAAGGGTTTCTCCTTGTGAAACTGATAGGCTTCCCAGGTATTGACCCACTGACTCGGTTGGGCTTGGATCAGCGATCGCAACAAGCTCATGGCGTCGTTGTAAGCAATCCACTGCTGCTGCTTATCCTCCAAGTCAGGAATGGCAACGCCGGTAATTTGCCGCCAAAATATTCGATGAATCTCCTGGAGCATCCACACTTCGCCGTCTTCCCATGCAATCTGCCCTTGTTGGGTATCTGCCTGCCAGGAAAAGCGCAGCTGGGTGGGGAAATGGTGAGTTTCCAAACAGCGCACCTGCGCACCTGCCTGTTCTAGAGCGGATTGCATATGGGCAACGTGAGCATCAGTGGGATGCCCTAGAACCAGTATTTTGGTGTCTGTCACCGAATTAACCGCCTTCTTCTCCTAAAGCCAAGGTGGTAAAGACGGGCTCATCTTCAGAGGGATAGGGGGAGGGGGATGGACCGCCGCCGGGAAAATTGATAGGTGGGAAATCATACGTCCCCCCTTCTTCTCCCAAGGCTAAGGTGGTGACATTGCCAGACTCGCCAGATTCACCGGGGCCGACTGCAGTTAAGGTCTGGGAAGAACCTCCTTGAATAGATGCCGCTTGATCATCTGTAACCGGATCAACCACATCTAGATCGAGGGCCGCTAATGCTTTGAGATCGAGATTAAAGGGGTGGCTCATGTTTGTCCTCCATGTTTAGTAAGGTTGAAATCATGGGGAAACAAGAAGGGTTCAGCTAGCAGCAACGTCAGCGCTGCGAGGGGTTCCTGAATGAGCATTGCGATTAGTATGGACCTCTTTGGATTCTAAGCACACGGAAAATAATGTAGCGGTTAGAACCTTAGAGAAATACAGGCAATGCAACCGTCTGTAATGGCTTAACTATCAAGAATAGCTAAAAAGCCATTGGTGGTTAGATTAGAGCTGGCGCTGCTAATGACTGTAAATGATATCGGACCATGATGCCTGTGATCCAGAACACTTCCCGCTATTTACTAGTTTGTGATTGGGGGGATTTGCCCAGGTTAGGAAAGTGAGGTGACACTCCAAAAAGTGTCACTTTGAAACAGGGACTGGATTTCAATCGAGATATTCTTAATCCAGTGAGGAGTGATTCAGATGAAAAGCTCTTGAGGTCGAAACACGGCAAGACTCTCAAGAGCTTTTTTATTTTTAAAACCCTGGTATTCCACCACCACAAATATTACGGTTCAGCCTCTACCTTAGAACCAAACCAATATCCTTTACCGTATATCGTATGGATGAGCGGAGAGGCATTTTTAGCTGAAATTTTCCGGCGCAGAAGTCGAATTTGGGCTGCTAAGACATTACTATTGGGTTGATCGCCACTCGGCCATAGATGCTGGTAAATTTGGTCGTGGGTTAGGAGCTGGTGTGGGTGCTGCATCAGATAGGTGAGTAGCTGGCTTTCTTTTTCTGACAGGGTAATGGCCTGTCCCTGACAATAGGCGATTTGGCTCTCCAAATCGAGTTCTAACCCTTCCACTTGTAAACGCTGTGATAAGGATTCCGGTGACGATTGGGCAAACTGCTCACTCCGCCGTAAAAGAGCACGAACTCGTGCCAACAGCTCTCTTAATTCAAAGGGTTTGACTAAATAGTCATCCGCCCCCGCATCCAAGCCTTGCACCCGATCATCTAGGGTATCTTTGGCTGTTAGGAATAACACAGGGGTGAGCTGGGATTGCGATCGCAACTCTTGACAGACCTCAATTCCTGATAATTTCGGCAGCATCCAATCGAGGATGAGTAAGTTATACAGCTGCCCCTGTTTGATCTTTTGCTGCACGGCGAGTAGAGCCGCTTCGCCATCATTGGCCACATCAACGGTGTACCCTTCCCGTTTAAGCAAACGGCCCAGGGCATCAGTTAACTCAACCTCATCATCAACTAGCAGGATTTGGCTCATCGGTCACCACAGCAGGTCATTAGGTAGAGCATACGGTACTGTTAAGGGGATATCCCCAAAAAGCGTTGCCCTAGGCCAGCAGGATTAAACTGGATTATGCCACAACCCGAAAACTCGCCCTCTCCCAACAGCCTTGGCTTCCTTCTGAAAGTCTTGGGGCTTTCCACTATCCTATCGGCTGCCATCAAATATTTAGGCCCGCTTCTGCCGATTTCTAGCTCTAATCCGTTGGCATTGGGCGTAGCGCTCACCCCCTCTCTGGTGCTGGGAGGGCTGTTACTACTGCGCAGTCAACACCAATCGGGATAAATCTGAAATTTCTGTATGGGTTGGTCCAGGTGGAGATTTCCCGGAACGATTTAGCCACACCCCTCGTAGTCCTGACTGTTCAGCCCCCTGATAGTCATCTTCCCAACTATCGCCAATGTGCCAAGCTCTATCAGCAGCAATCTGATGTTTGGCCAATGCGGCTAAGAACACTTGGCTCTCTGGTTTAGCTGTACCGACTTCAGTAGAACTGGTGACGGTTTCAAAATAGTCCCTCAACTCTAAGGCTGCTAAAACGGGATGTAGGCGACTATCAAAGTTTGAAACGACCCCTAATCGAATGCCTTGCTGCTGCCATTGTTGGAGGACCTGCGGCACTTCAGGATAAACAAACCAAGGCTCTGGCGTTGCAAAGTGATCAAACAAAATTTGGAAGAACGCATCAAAATCGGTAAAGGCAGAGAATGCTCCCACGTCTTGGAAGGCACGGGCAGCTACTGCTTTCCACCAGAGCAATTCCTGTTTATACAAATCGGGGGGTACAACGCCTGGAAACGCAGCTTTAGGGGCGGACAAGAAACTCTCTATAAACGCCTGATTCAAGTGTTGTGTATCAACCGTTACGCCTTCCTGGGCGGCAAAGTGGCCATAAATCTCCCCCACGGTTCCCCGCACCCCAAATAAGGTGCCAACGGCATCCAGGAAAATCACAGAAGGCGTCATAGGTTAACTTGGGGGTTACAGTATCGGCAGGGTAGGCCATCGATTATGGTACCAGCGCAAAACACCGATGAGTAATCCATACCAGTCTTTGATTAAAGCAGGGTGGATCACGTTGGGGGTGCTGGCCAGCCTGGCCCTGCTGGTCATCGTCTTACATGGATTACAGATCGTCAATGTTTGGCAACTCCCGCTTAAGCCGGTTTTGGCCTTTCTACTCTGTGGAAGTTTGGCCTGCTTTATCACCGCAGAAATGATGAAGCGGACGCCCGTATCCGCGCCTTCAGCCACTTTC
This sequence comes from Acaryochloris sp. IP29b_bin.148, assembly GCF_028285565.1. Lineage (GTDB taxonomy): Bacteria > Cyanobacteriota > Cyanobacteriia > Thermosynechococcales > Thermosynechococcaceae > Acaryochloris. The sequence continues at coordinate 12,796 of NZ_JANQOY010000180.1, read as the reverse complement.
CCTCACCGTTGGCGTCGGCGGTTGCTCTTCTTTAGTATTTTTTTGCTGATGGGTATGAATGTCAGCACTTACCTGGCAGCCTATGCATTAACCCATGTTCGAGAGCCAGGGCAATGGGGGCTGGGCTTGCCGAAACCCGCCAATATTCGCACCCCCGAGGAAAGGGGTTTATCCTACACCACCCACCGTTTGCCGATTGATTCATCCAGTTGGTTAGAAGCCTGGCATATTCCAGCAGCTAGTGTTTCTGCAAAAGGGACAGTGGTGCTATTCCCCGGCAATCGCAGTACCAAGGACAGGCAACTGATCGGTCCCGCTCAATCGTTTTCCCAGTTGGGTTATGACTCGCTATTAGTGGATTATCAAGGCGTAGGAGGCTCCAGCGGTTACACCACGACAGTCGGTATGCGGGAAGCGGAAGACGTGGTTGCGGCAGTCGACGCGTTGCCCTCCCTCACACTGCCGCCTCCAGTCATTGTCTATGGAGTATCGATGGGGAGTGCGGCAATACTGAATGCAATTGCAACCCAAAACCTCCAACCCGATGCCGTGATTCTTGAACTGCCCTTTGCTCGATTTATCGATGCCATTCGCAGTCGTCTGCGACATCACCATATCCCCTCCTTTCCCTTGGCAGAATTGCTCGTCTTTTGGGGTGGGGTACAGCATGGTGTCAATGGCTTTAGTCACAACCCTGTGGACTATGCTCAAGCAGTTCAATGCCCCACCTTAGTCATGCAGGGGCAACAAGATCCGTGGACGACAGTAGAGGAGGTCAAAACCCTCTTTCAACAAATATCCGCTCCCAAACAATTAGTCATCGCGCCAGAAGGAGGACACCACCAACTGATTGGGGTTGATCAATCTTTATGGGAAACCAGTTTGAGTCAATTCTTGCGGTCTTATGTCAATCCAGACCATTAGACCATTCGCCATAAACCTCATTTGGGGAATTGTCTCAACGGCAGAGAAAAATCTGTCCTTAGGCAGATATCCCAACTGTGCTAGCTTCTAGCGGTTGGGTAAATACACGGTGCGATTGCATTAATGTTTTCTGAAGCCGTTCGGCGGATAGTGGTTTAGAAATTAGATACCCCTGTACACAATCGCACTGATTTTCTTTCAGCCACTGGAGTTGTGACTGCGTTTCAACCCCTTCGGCAATCGCCGTCATCCCTAAGTTATGGGCCAAGGTAATCATGGTCCGGATAATTTCTGATTTTTCTGCATCCGTTGTTAAGCCTTCTATAAAGGACCGATCGATTTTTAGTGTATCCAGGGGAAAGTTGTGTAAAAAGCTAAGGGATGAGTACCCTGTACCAAAATCGTCGATCTGGAGTTGTAAGCCTAAAGCACGGAGTTGACTGATTAACTCAGAAACCATCACCTCATTTTCCATAATCATGGTTTCTGTAATTTCTAGTTTGAGGTGACGAGCATTGACCCCAGTCTCTGAGAGAATCGATTGAATTTGTTGTCCTAAGCTCGCCTGGGAAAACTGCTTTCGGGAAAGATTAACGCTAATACTTAAGGGGGGAATATTGGTCAGGCTCTGATGCCAATGCCATAACTGTTGACACGCCTCTTGGAGCACCCACTGACCAATGGTCAAAATCAAGCCTGTCTCCTCTGCTACGGGAATAAACTCTAAGGGCGAGATGAGGCCTCGCTGAGGATGTTGCCAACGGATCAGCGCTTCTAAGCTAACAATCTCATGGGTTTTGAGGCAAATAATCGGTTGATAGTAAAGCTGAAACTCTTGGTTGGCAATGGCGGCTCGCAGGTCGGTTTCTACCCGAAGCAATGCCTGAACGCGATCGCGCATGGCGGCTTCAAATACCACATATCTCGATTTGCCCAAAGCTTTGGCCCGGTACATGGCATTATCGGCATCTCGTAGCAAATCTTCCGGCTGCTGCGAATAGTCTGAATTGAAGGCAATGCCAATACTGGCAGAGATATAGACGGTATGTCCCTGAAGTTGGAAAGCTTGCTCCAGTTCTCGATTTAACCGACTTGCCACCTTTTCTGCCAACCGCTGTTCAGGGATATTTTCCAGTAAAATCGCAAACTCATCGCCCCCTAAGCGGGCAATCACATCCCCAGGTCGAAGCGCTGCGATTAAGCGTTGGGCCACTTCAATCAAGAGTTGATCGCCAATGGCATGCCCCAAACTGTCGTTGATCAGCTTAAAGCGATCGCAGTCTAGAAACAGCACGGCAAATAGATAGTTGGTCTGGCGTTTGACGCGGGCCAGGGTCCGGTGAAGCTGATCCAAAAATAATGCCCGACTCGGTAGCCCCGTAAGGTGATCGTAGAGCGCCACATGGTTGGTGAGATCGGTGTGTGAACCTGCCATCCGCACCACGCGATTATTGGAGCCATAAACGGCTATACCTCGGCTACTCACCCAACGATAAGACTGGTCGCGATGAAGCATTCGATACTGACATTCAAAGGCGGGTGTTTCTCTTCGTAGATGTCGCCGTAAATCGGTGCGAAATCGCTTTTTATCTTCGGGGTGGATGCGGTCAAACCATTCTTGAATGGAAGATTGGAGCGCCGCTTCCTCTTGGCCAATAATCGCGGCCCAGCGAGGAGAATAATAAACTTGATGAGTTTGTAAGTTCCAGTCCCAGAGCCCATCATTTGAAGCTTGGGCCACCAGATTATACTGTTCTTCCCGCTCCTGTAACGCCACTAAGGCCCGAGTATGGTTAATGGCATACCGGATCGAACGTTCCAATAAGGCTGATGTAATTGTCCCCTTTACCAAATAATCCGTCGCCCCGGCCGTCATCGCAGCTAAGTCGATCTCGCGATCTTCCTGGCCCGTCAACAAGATAATCGGAATCCGATGACCTAATGCGACCACTTCTTCCAGCAAATCCAAGCCCGTTCGACTGCCTAAACGAAAATCGAACACGTAAATATCATGTTGGTGACGCTGGACCGCTTGAATCCCTTTGTCATAGGTATCTGCCCAGTCCAGATCAAACTGGATGCTTTGAAAATCGTCTAGGAGATCTTCAAAAAAGAAATAGTCATCTTCATCGTCTTCCACCAGCAATAGTTTGATATGCAGTGGATCAAGATGCCTCACAATATTTCTCCGGGGGTAATGCCACAACGGTAAACCAGTACTGGCCTAGGGTTTGCATCACCTCAACTAAGGCGTCAAAGGTCACAGGTTTGGTGATGTAGGTATTGGCCCCTAAGTCATAACTGCGGTAAATATCGATATCTGTATTGGAGGTGGTGAGAACCACAATCGGAATGCGGCGGAGTTCAGGATTGGCTTTAATCTCCTGTAATGCTTCTCGCCCGTCTTTCTTCGGCATATTCAGATCTAGCAAGATCAGACCGGGGCGGGGCGATGTTTTCGGATCGGTATATTGACCGCGACGAAACAAGTAATCCATCAACTCTTCGCCATCTTTGACAAAGCGAATTTCATTACTTAGTCGGCTCTCTTCTAAGGCTTCGGCCGTAAGCATCCGATCATCTTCATCGTCATCGGCCATCAAAATTGTGATTGGGGCAACATTGACTGAGGTCATGATTGGGGCTCCATTGGGGTTTGGGTAAGTGGTAATGTGACGAAAAACGTTGCGCCTTGACCCGGTGAACTTTCAGCGGTAATGGTGCCACCATGATGCTCGGCAATTTTGGCACAGACTGCTAGGCCAATTCCCGTGCCATCATATTCATTGCGACTATGTAAGCGCTGAAACACTCGAAAGATACGGTCTGTATACTTTTGCTCAAAGCCAATGCCATTATCTTCAACGCTGATTTGGTAGAGGCTCTCGGCCTCAGTGGTCGCATCAACATTCTCGTCAATCGCTTGCCCACCAATCGTGATACAAAGTGGCTGATCGGGTTGACGGAACTTCAGGGCATTGCTAATCAGGTTTTGAAACAGCTGCCGAATTTGCATCGGTTCAGCATCAATTGTGGGTAACGAAGTCACTTCAACCTGGGCCTCAGTTTCCTGAATCCGAATTTCCAGATCATCTAAAACGCTGCCCACTACCTCATTGAGATCGACTTCCGTAAAGGGTTGCGCCTTTGAGGTTACTCGGGAAAAAGCCAATAGGTTCTGGACCAGTTGTCGCATGCGACCCGCCGCTTTTTGCATGCGGTCCACATAATCCTTACCTCGATCGCTCAAATCATCTCTGCATTTTGTTTGCAGCCGATCACCAAAGGCCTCAATTTTGCGGAGGGGCTCTTGTAAATCATGGGAGGCCACATAGGCAAATTGTTCTAGTTCCTTATTGGAGCGGAGTAAGGCCTCATTGGATCGAGCTAATGCCTCAGATTCCTCCGCTAGTTTAGCTTCAGCTTCCTGTTTGGCCTTTTCTTGCCGAATTAGAATTGCTTGGGCATAACCCACAATGACCACCAGCACCCCATACAGTCCGATAAAGGTAATAATGACGGCGATCAACCCGTCTTGTTGAGCTTTCTCAACCTGCTGCACCAGCGGTGTGACATTGCTATAGACTTCGATCACACCTTCAATCTCGGCATCAGAGCTTTGAGGCCGCAGGGGTAAATAGCTGGAAATTAATTTTTTTTCTGTGAGGAGACCCTGCACACCCCGGAATTTAGTTCTATGGGATAGCTTAGTGATCGTTTTACCGGAACGCGCTGTCTGAAATCCAGCATATTTAGCTTTATCCTGACCAATTTGTTTGGTGTCAGTGGAAAACACCACTCGACCGTTTAAATCAAAAATTTTCAGTTTGGCAATCGACGTCCCTTGAATCAAACGGCGAACGGTTTTGTCTATGTCTTCAATTTGCGGGTGATCTTGTAAGTCTTCCTTCGATAAGGAATCTGTGGAACTTAAAAAGGATTTGTGTTGGGGCCATACCGAATTAGAAACAACTTGGGTGATTTCAACGTTCTTTTGCTCACTCGCACTAATCAGTTGGGTCGTTGTTGTTTGTTGATTGTAGTGCCGTAAGAAGAGGGTGGCGCTACCACAGGCAACTAAACTCGCAATCGAAAAATATCGCAGTAACTTAAACAAAAGCTATATTCCACAGGCAATACGTCTTGGTGCCCTGAGCCGATTTTCAGGTTCCCTTAGTTAGAATTCCCAGAGTTTCCTATCTTTGGAACAAATTATTGATGAATAGCACAATAAACGCTATGTGTGAATCTTTAAAAAGTATTTGAATGAAGGACTATTTGCCGATGCAAAAGCGACTAAATATGCGATCGAGCACTGATTCAGTGATGTCTTCTCCGGTGATTTCGCCTAAGGCTTGAATCGCCCCTCTTAGGTCTATGGTCCAGAAATCTAGGGGGAGCTGATCTGCGATCGCATCCTGAACATGCGTTAAAGCGGCTTGGGCTTTTTGCAGGGCGGCGGCCTGTCGTTGATTAATCGCCCAATCTAAATTGGCGGCTTGTAAAGACTGGCTTTGCACCGTTTCTAAAATCGCTGTTTCTAATGAAGAGATCCCTTGATTTTGGGCCGCAATAGTGGACACCACCTGAGATATTGCGGCTGGATAGATCACCTGTTCTTTGGGGACTAAATCCACCTTATTAATAATCAAAATCATCGGCAGATCTTGGAAAGCTTGGTAAAGTTGCTGATCGTCAGAGGTCCATCCAGCGGAGGCATCGATGGTGAGCAAGACCAAGTCAGCCGATTGAGCCGCTTGATGCGATCGCGTAACGCCAATTTGTTCCACCTGATCCTCTGTCTCGCGAATCCCAGCCGTATCTAAAACCTGAATCGGAATGCCGCCCACCACTAATTGAGATTCCACCACATCCCGCGTGGTGCCGGGGAGGTCGGTAACGATGGCGCGATCGCATCGACACCATGCATTTAACAAGCTCGACTTACCCACATTTGGACGACCAATAATCGCTACTTTTAGACCATTACGCAGCAATTCTCCTTGGTCTGCCGTCGCTAAGATCGCTTGAAGGGTCTTATGGATCTCCTGCAATTCCGCTTGGACACCCGCTTCATCCAAGGGTGGTAAATCATCCTCAAAATCGACCCTGGCCTCCACCTCTGCCAAGGTATCCAGACAGCGCTGCCGCAGTTCCCGAATTGGGGATGCCAACTTGCCCTGCACACCCGCTAAGGCTGCTTGTGCCGCCTGGGGCGACCGTGCCCCTACTAGATCCGCAACCCCTTCCGCTTGGGTCAGGTCCACACGGCCATTCAAAAACGCTCTGAGGGTAAATTCTCCAGGCTGTGCAAGCTCAGCTCCTGCTTGCAAACAAGCCTCCAGCACCTGTTGAACGGCAATTATTCCCCCATGACAATGAAATTCCACCACATCTTCACGGGTATAGGAGCGAGGGGCCAGCATCAGCAGTAACAAAGCTTCATCAATTACCTGCTGTGTTGAAGGCTGTTGAATATAGCCATAAAGAACCCGATGACTCTCCCACTGCTGGTTTCCCGGTGCCTGAAAAAGCTGCTTTGCAATCGAGACTGCATCTACACCAGATAGGCGAACGATACCAATACTGCCCTGTTGGGGAACAATAGCGGTTGCGATCGCTGCGATCGTAGTTTGCTTCATAAGCTCTTTGAGAGAAGTTCGTTTATCCGAGCACTAACAACCCGTTTATTGTGTGTCATTCAGCATTATCCCGCTCAGCTCATCCTTGAATTCTGCAGTCGATCCACACTGACTCTTAACGTTCTCGTCAAATTGTTCGCAATCTAGCCAAGCTATACTGGCCTGCAGGTCCATCGCCATCTATCACTCTGCCTGCATCTCTTAATATTGTTATCTGTCATCAACCCCCATGCCCAGTCACGTTGAATATAAAACAACACGCCGGTTCATGAATATTTGGGTCTACTTGGCCCTCGGTGCCGTTGGCATGATTATTTTGGCAGGTCTAAGTTCTATCTTCTTTGTCAAACCCTTAGCTTCCAAAACATTGCGAGCCCGGGAAGGGGAACCCGCCCGATTACAGCCCATTAAAATCAAACCCCAATCGATTGGCGCTCTTAGAGTGGATGTCACTGCCAAAATTCCCACCAATCGCTGGCTTGCCTACGAGGTTCAAATCCGTGACCAGCAAGACAAAGTTTTGGCAGCCGGGCTCAAAAATGCTTGGAATGAGTCAGGGATTTGGCGCGAAGAAGGACAAACGGGCACCTGGCAGGAAGATGATCTAGATGCAGGATTAGATATTAGTAGCGCCAAATCTGAACCGATCAATGTTGTGGTTGAAGTTCTAGAGTATGCCACCAAAAGCAACCAGCCCCTAACTGAGCCTGTCTCTTTTCGGATCAGAGTCAACCAGGGCATTATCGATACTCGCTATTTATGGCCTGGTTTTTGGGGGGGATTATTAATGGCCGGTTTAACCTGCCTGTTTTCCAAATCGGCTGGAGCGACCTTAAGCGATAAAAGCATTGGGGATAGCGACCTCGGAGACCGTGTCACGGCAGGTGGTCCCAACAAACTTATTAAAGTTGTTGTCAAAACCGTGGCTGATGAAACCTCACCGCCTTCTCTCAACTGTCGACTGATGATTCGAGATGGCAACGGCGACGAGCTGTTTAATGCTTCTGAAGTGATGCCCCTCAGATTCAAGCGAGACGAAGATGGTGACATTGACAGTACCCATGGACAGGCCACTTTTTTCCTCATTCTGGAAAAACCTAGCTCCTATGGGTTTTATGTCGAAGTCACCCCCGATGCCCCTGTGGATTCGACACGGCTGATCATCAAGCAAGGGGCCGTGACCTTAGGGGCCGTCAAAGTTGCCCATATTGGAGCCGCTTAAGATCCCGAACGCCCCGTCCTAGGGGTGCAACTTGATTTGTTCTTATTTAGGATGGCAGTAGAAACCTGTTTAACTATGCTGACAAAACTTTTTTCCGTTGCAACCGTTGGAATTGTCGCCGCTTCCATTTTGGCTGCCTATACCCAGCGTTCTGCCTTTCAGCTTCGGCAAGAGAGCCAACCGAATCATTGGACGCGTCGAGGGACCCGAACCTCCGGACGCTATCGTCGTGGAGTTTGGGTTGTCTCCCCAGCTCGATCTTCCTACAGTGGATTCCGGGGCGGTAGTCTGGGTGTAGGTAAATAAGCCGCGGTATGTCCGGGTCAGAATTAACCGCTGTGGTGCCTGAACCGCTTCCACTCACTGCTGCTCAGCGACGCTGGTTATTAGCCGCCGCCGCGATCTCCTCTAGCGTTGGCTTAGCGGCAGAACTGCTCTTAGGGACGCTAGCCAGCTATCTAGTCGGTAATACTGCTTTAGCCTATGGCGTAGCTGTGGGTGGCTTTCTGGCAGCGATGGGCTTAGGTGCCTATATTAGCCAGTTTATCGCTGTTAACAATCAGCAACGCCAACTCCTCAACGTTTTTCTGCAAGTTGAACTGGTGGTTGCCCCTTTAACGGCTGGTTTGCCGATCGGATTATTCGTTGTGTTCGTTGCCGATGGCCCCATTTGGCTGGGGCTGTTTCTGGTCACGCTGATTTTAGGTATTCTATCCGGCCTAGAAGTTCCTATTTTGACGCGCATTATTGAACAAGATCGCGACGTTAAATCTGCCCTTGCGGGCGTTCTAGCATTGGACTATGTCGGGGCCTTAATCGGCTCCCTGGCCTTTCCCGTCCTGTTTCTACCCCTCCTAGGACTATTTCCCACCGCCGTTTTGATCGGCTCCTTACCCGCCTTTATGGTATTTCGCTTGGGACGGTTATTTCGGGGCATGCGGTCCTGGAGTTATTGGGGGCTTGGCCTTGGTATCGGCCTCTGTGTGTTTGCCCCGTTCGTGATACCGTTTAGCGATCGCTTAGAAAATACCCTCTACAGAGCCCCGATTGTCAGCCGCATCCAGTCCACATATCAACGCATTGTTCTCACCCGCTCTGGCAACGATACGCGCCTCTACTTAGATGGTGACCTTCAGCTTTCAACGGTCGATGAATATCGCTATCACGAAGCCCTGGTCCATCCCGCTCTGAGTTCCAACATCCAGCGACGCCAAGTTCTAGTCCTGGGCGCAGGGGATGGTATGGCCCTGCGGGAAATCCTCAAATGGCCGGAAGTTGAGAAAGTGGTGCTCGTTGAGCTGGATCCTGCTGTCGTCAAGCTCGCCCGTCAGTACCCGGTGCTCGCCGATGGTAACGCCCATGCCTTAGACAATCCACGGGTAGAAGTGGTTTTTGGAGATGCTTTTAGGCTCGCTCCCCAACTTCCCAATACCTTTGATGTGATCATTGCTGATTTCCCTGATCCCGATCGCCCTGCCCTCGCTAAGCTCTATTCCCAAGGGTTCTATCGGCAGCTATTCGCTCGCCTCGCGCCTGACGGTATCTTCGTCACCCAGGCTTCCAGTCCATTTTTTGCCCCAAAAGTCATGGATTGTATCGCCACAACCTTAGCGGCCACTGATTTACAAGTTTATCCCTATACCGTAAACGTACCGAGCTTTGGTCCTTGGGGGTTTGTCTTGGCTTCGCCGAAGCCAGTACAGTTTTCATCCCAACGCCTAACGATTCCCACTCGGTTCCTAACCCCAGCCCTCCTCCCTGAACTTTTTCAACTTCCCAAAGATATTTCTATCGGTAACGCCAAGATCAATCGGCTCACCGATCCCGTTATCGTTCAGTACCAAGCCGATCCTCGCTGGTCGGCCTATTATTGAAACACTCTAGAGGCAGACTATGGCTTACCTTTGGCTATTTATCATCATCGTGGGCATCCTGGGTGTTGTCCTGTACATGAGACAACAATCGGGGAAATCCCTCCCCTTTGCATCTCAACCCCAAGCTTTGCCCTCCCTCGAACGCACCGTCTTTACCCTAGAAGTGGGTGATGTGGTTCAACATATGGGAACCGACTGGATCGTTGAAGGCAAGTTAGTCTATGACGACCAGGGCTATTCCTGGCTGGAGTATCTGCTCCAAGACGGCAACCGTCGTCAATGGCTCTCTGTAGAAGAAGATGATGTGGTTGAAGTAGCGCTATTGGAAGTCACCACTGCCCTAGAAGTGGGTACCAATCCGCCTCCTGAACTCACCTTTGCCAATGAAACCTATCGCCACAAAGGATCGGGCACGGCTCAAATGACCCGTAAAGGATCAACGCTCAACCGTAATGCTGAACGGTGCCAATATTTTGATTATCAAGGACCGGATAACAAAATCCTATCGATCGAAAACTGGGATGGTGATATCGAAGTCACCGTGGGTCAAAAAATCCATCCCTCTATACTTACGCTGCTCCCTGGTGATGGCCGGCGCATTTATGGGGCTTAATGTTGCGCAATGTTTGGTTCAGACCGTAGACGCAATAGGATATTCTGACTAAGTTACATCGTTAGGGAAGTCAGAGGTCAAGTATGGGCAGCGATTTCAATGAGTGGGTTAAAATCGCCTTGTCAGACGAAACCTTTCCTCAGTCCTCAGCACTCGCTATCTTATCGGACCCCGATATTGATCTACTGCGTTTAGTCGCCGCAGCTGGAGAGGTGCGGATGACCTATTTTGGTCGGCAGGTGATGCTGCATCGCATCAATGATATTCAAAATGGCCTATGCCCCGAAGATTGTGGCTACTGTGCCCAATCCAAGATTTCCGACGCCCCGATCAAAAAATACCCCCTAAAAAGTGAAGAGGACATTATCCAAGAAGCCTATGAAGCCAAAGCAAAAGGGGTCTATCGCTACTGTATGGTATCAAGTGGCAGAGGGCCAACCGCAGAACGGACTGAGCATTTAGCCCATATTATTCGCCGCATTAAAACTGAGGTGGGGATTCAAACCTGCCTTTCTGCTGGTTTGATGGATCATGAACAAGCCACTGTCCTCAAGGAAGCGGGGCTCGACCGCCTTAACCATAATCTCAATACTAGTGAGTCGCATACCCCTGATATCGTCACCACACACACGTTTCAAGATCGGATCAATACCCTAAAAGCAGCCCGTTCAGCCGGACTAGATTTATGCAGTGGCATGATTGCGGGCATGGGAGAAACGGATCAAGATATCGTCGATGTTGCCTATCAGCTGCACCAATATCAAGTCCCTTCCATTCCGATAAACTTCCTTATTCCGATTCCTGGAAATCCTATTTATGATTGCAATCAGCTTTCCCCTCAACGCTGCTTGCGTATTCTGTGTCTGTTCCGATTTGTGAATCCTACAGCGGAACTTCGGATTGGAGGTGGGCGAGAGGGCCATCTCAGGGGACTGCAAGCATTAGCACTCTATCCAGCCAATTCCCTTTTTGTTGAAGGCTACTTAGCTACTAGAGGTCATAGCGTCGATCAAGTCTACCAACTTATTCGTGATGCTGGTTTTGAAGTCGCTGGGGATAGACCTCTGAGTTCTGAGCTGAGGGATGCATCTCAGTTTCAGTTGGATGACAATCCCAATATTTTGAATCCACAGACGACAACCCCATTGCTATAGCAAGAGTACACAAACATCTAACGCCTTGAAGTGCAATAACTTCAAGGCAAATAATCGAATCAAAGATGTCGAACAAAAACGCTAGCAGCGCTTTGCTTTGAAGGATATCAATGTCAGCAATGCGCCGCGCTATTATTCCAGTATTCGCTTAGTCTATTGCCGGGCTAGCGAGATCGATTCATCTTGCGACGAGCCGCAATTCCAGCAATCCCTAAGCATGCAAACAAACCTGCAGTCGCAGCTTCAGAAGGCTCCGGAACCGCAGCAGGGGGAGTAGCAGGATTATCGTCACCCCCTGTTAAGGCTAGAGGAAGAACGGCTGCAGCTGCACCTGCGGGAATTAAGGCAGCAAATGGAAAACCAGCAGCTGCTGCAGGAAGGCCACCTGCTGGCGCAATCCCACCAATGCCACAGTCTTCAAACTGCACGCCTCCTTGGGCAACTAAGGCTTGGGAGGGCTGTTGTATGCCAACCGAGGTGTCTGTGGTGGCTGAGCTTGCTACCAAGTTGGGGGCAGGGGATTGGCTTAATGGACTAGAAGGCGCTTGTAGGGCTTCTGGTGAAATGCCTGGATCCTCTCCACAAACACCGAGTGCTGTATCTGTATTTAGCTTTGTATCTGTGTTTAACTTTGTCTCTTCTGCCAGAGAATCCCCTAGGCCAAGCTGAGCAGCATAGCTTAGAGGCGTATGAATAGAGTTATAGAGGACGACCAATGACAAGACAGTCAAGGAACTACAGGTTTTTGAAAATTTCATAGTTGATGATTCCGATCCTTAGTGATGTCCCCACATGAATATTGGGAGAACTTACCATAAAATCTGTAAAAGCTAGCTGTGTGTGTTGTCACCTTTACAAAATTGGAGCCCTCGCTACATTATGTCAAAAAAATCTCAAAAAGCAACTAGAGATGCCATCTGATACGCGTCCATAATGAGCTTGCGTCAATTCTAGCAGATGATTTTATCCCGATCAGAGACAATTCAGTCCACCTTAAATCTCCCTGTCCCTTGGCGAAAAATAGGGAGATCGAAGCGGGTCAAGTGTTTCAGTCAGGGGGTAAGTTGCCAGTGGTGCCTTAGATTCGCAGAAAAAATGGGTGGGCAACAAAAATATAATTAAGGCTCCCAGTTATGTAATAATATCTTTACATTTTTCTCTCCATAGATTTAAATTAAACCTGAGAGCAAAAGGCACTGTTTGATCTTCAGCCAGAACAAAACAGCACTGCCCGCTGCAAACATTTTGCAGCGGGCAGTGCTGAGAAATAAGGAAAGTCCCTTCGACACTAGCAGCATCCATACCCCGTAATGCTTGGATTTTAGGCCTGCTAATCTGCGCCTTACCCTTTCGGTGCAAGTTGCCAT
>NZ_JANQOY010000164.1 GCF_028285565.1 Acaryochloris sp. IP29b_bin.148 | reverse complement strand
TGATGACCAAGAGTGAGGGCATCCTGGACTCTATATCCTACAGAACATTGTTGGGAAAAGGGATTGAGCAGTTCACTCCACAAAATCCAAAAGAACGAGGGATGCATTGGTCAGAAGCCACTGCTGATGCTCTTGCTGCGATGAAGACCATCATGCTAAATCAGGCATGGGATCTCTACTGGGTTGACCAGCAAATTCTGCCTCTCGCTACAACCCCTTAACCCAGACCTTTTGGCCGCTAACTTCATCATTGAGCTATTTAACACCGAGTGAATTTGAAGAAAAGTGGAGGTATGAACAGGATAATTTTCAGGTGTGATACATGTGATGTGGTTCTCTCTCATTCCTGATTTTACTGTCCAAGATCAAGGGTTCACTTCAACTGTCTGGTTACCAATCTTCGATTTCTTCGGTGGTCAATAGTTTTTCGAGCTTGAGATATTCTCGCTGTGCAGACTGACGAATGTATTCCATGGTGATTGAGCGATCGCATTGGGCAGCTAGAAAGGCAGAATTGAGGGCAATATTGCTAATGTGGCCCCCGGTTACTTTGAGTTGCCCCAGCCGGTCATAGTCTAACCCTTGAGTCGGGGTTTGAGCCGGAAAAATGCGCCGCCAGATTTCGGCCCGTGCCTCCGCATCGGGAAAGGGAAACGGCACCATAAATCGAAGCCGTCGCAAAAACGCTTTGTCCAGATTGTCCTTAAGGTTACTAGTCAGGATGGCCAGGCCCCGATAAGCTTCCATCCGCTGCAGCAAATAGCTGACTTCGATATTGGCATGACGATCGTGGCTGTCTTTGACCTCCGATCGTTTGCCAAATAGCGCATCGGCCTCATCAAACAGCAGGATCGCCCCGCCAGATTCCGCCGCATCAAAAATCCGACGTAAGTTCTTTTCAGTTTCACCAATGTATTTACTCACCACGGTGCTGAGGTCAATACGGTAGAGGTCTAGATTGCAAGCTCGCGCTAGCACTTCGGCAGCCATTGTTTTGCCCGTGCCGCTTTCGCCATAAAAGAGGGCGCTAATGCCTAGGCCGCGATCGCCCTTCTTGGCAAAGCCCCAATCTTGATATACCCGAGCCCGATAAGTTAGATGGGTCGCCATATCTTCTAGGATCAGCCTCTGGCGATCGGGCAACACCAAATCTTCCCAGGTGGCCGTAGCCTCAATTCGCTGGGCCAAATCTTCTAGATTGGGTCGGGCCTGGGAGCGGCAGAGATCCCATAAATGATTTTGGATTTTGGATTTTGGATTTTGGATCTTTGGATTTGTAAGGCTTTGCCCTGCTCGCAGCGTATTTTGAATTGTCCCACTGGCTTGCATACAGACTGACTGCACTGCCGCTGGGCTCAGTTGGAATTGGGCAGCGAGTAAATCAATGTAGCCATTAAGGTCTTTGGTTAAGGGATCTAGGTGGGTATGCCACAGATGTTTCTGTTCAGCATAGGTTAGGGGGGGAACCTCAACGGTGATGAGGGGGCGGCGGACTTGAGGTTTGCGATCGCGACTACAGACAATCGCTGGGACCTTGAGCGGTTCTAAAAACAGAGAAATTGCCGCGCTTCGGCCCGGATCATCTGGATTTGCAATGTCACAGTCCAGCAACAGGGCGCTATGGGTCAGCAGAGCTTCTCGTTCCCAGAGGCGTTGGAACTGGCCCAGCGCTTGGGGCTCGGTGGGCAAAACGGCGGCGGGTAAGGCCATCAGATGGAGCCCCAAGCGATCGCACGCCGCCACGGCGACATTCGTATGGGGGGTGGCATCGGGTCCGATAAGGCAGATCAAGGGAAATCCTTGGGGAGAGGCTGCCATCGACCAGGTGGCCATAAGTCGTTGGACAGCGGTCAGATAGGATGGGGGCAACGCATCCATGACGCCCTCAGGTGACAAGGGTGTCATTAGGTCGGAGAGTTGTTGAGCAAGGGCAGGTTCATCTAGCAGGTGGCAAAGGATGCGGTGATCCAATTTGAGCGGCGCATCGGTGAGCAACCGCCCCGGCTCAGGCTGAATCAGCTGCCAGTGGTGCAAGGGGCTTTGAGGAGAAAGCACGGACCAATCAGCATCGGAGAAGACAGAGAGGGCCAACCCCAGTGTGGCGTAGGGTTTGTTGCTATCGCCATGGATTTGGGCACAGAGGGTTCGAAATTGGGGTTCAATTTCTAACCCCAGACAGAGGAGAAGAATCGTGCGCTCAAAGGGGGAAAGATTGAAGGTGTCGCCCAACTGGGCCAGGGATAACGGCTCGGCTTCAAGGATAGCTTCTAGAGGGATGGCAGGTTCGGCTTCGAGGTGGCGCTCTAACAATAACCGTAAGCCCCAGAGGCTAAGGCTGAGGGGATCAACCGAGGCGGGGATCGCCCCATCCATGAGGGCATCCAGGTCGGCGCTGCCGGTTTCAATCGCCTGCTTTAAAGCCTGAGCCACTTCCCACTGTGGCTGAAGGTTTAAGGCCCGCTCGAGCGCGCCCAGGGCGGCGGCGGTTTCTCCCTGGCGTAGGAGGCAGATAGCCTGGTGCAGCCGAGTGTCGGGGGTGTCGCCATACATCTGCAGCGAATGCTCCAGATAGTCTAACCCGGCAGCGTCATCCCCAAGCTGTGCAAGCAACCGCGCTAACTGGAGCGGCAGATTTTTATCTTCACCGATCCAGTAGTACCGCTCCCACACCTGTTGGATGGCCTCGACCACACCCTGCCGCAGGACGTCAGGAGCGGTTTCGACCAGGGCCATAAGGGTAGGCCAGCAGCCCAAAAAGATATTGTGATCCCAGCCGCTGAAACGCAGATAGGCGAGAATTTGCGGCAGTTTGAGGGTGGGGTATAGCGGCTCAATCGTCTTCTTGAGGGCAAAGAAATTGTCAGGGCCGGTCTGTTGAATCCACTGGTGATAGGCTTGGTGGACCTCAGCATAGTCGGTGGTCGAGGAACCAAACAAAAAAGCGCACACGGTCAAGCTTCTGGGCCGATGGTGGGGGACGAGGGCCAGGCCACCCTGGTGTTGGGTATAGAGGGCAAGGGCGTGGTAGTTTACACTCAGGGAAAAACAGCCCTGATGAAACACCAGTTTGGGCTTGTCGCGATGGGCTAAATCGACTTCCCGGCTGTAGCCCTTGTCAGCAGTGAGTAATAGGAGGCGATCGCCAGTCAAATGACGCAGGTGGGCCAGCCCCTCCAGGGCCACAATCGGTAGCATCAGGCTAGTATCATCCAGCTGTTGTGAGTAGTGCTGTAAGACCTGGTTGAAAGCAGGGTCGTCATAATAGTCAACAGTAACCGGGTGATCGGCATAGGTGATTTGCAGGCGCTCCAATAATTCCGCTGGGGGTCGGTCGGTGTCAACGTCTGGAATGGTGAGGGTCAGTTGGGTTTCCTGCAGCTGCCCGACTTGAATCGCAAATAGGTCCTGGGGAATGCTATCGAAGAAGTAATTCGCCAGGACAATCAGAGGATTGGTCAGCGTCTCCGCCGACAGGCACTCACCTGAGTGAATCAGCTGAATTGGGGCTGGAGATTGGAAGTCGAACTGAGCAATGTCAAGAAGCCCCTGGTCAAAGTAGGGACTTAGGGCAGGATGCGTTTGCCAAAAGTCTAGGTTGTGGGGGGCGAAATCGGTCATGACATATTTGACCGACAGCGGTTGGAGGAGGGGATGGAGAGGCTGGGCAAAAAATTGTTGGAGGAAGTGGTAAGCAAATCGCCCGGAACCTGCACCGAGTTCGAGAATGTAAAGGGGTTGGCTGGGATCTACGGGTGAGGTGCTAACGGCTGTCTCCGCTGCCAGCCAGTCGCGCAAAAAGGCCAGCACCATTTGACCGTAGGTGTTGGCAATGAAGGGATTGCTGGTCACATAGTGAGGCACTTTGCCCGTGTTCCAGGCTTGAATGCCGTGCTGCTCAAAAAATTTACGCTGTAGTTTCCACAGCAACGATCGTGATAGCCGCTGGTTGGCGTCTAGGGTGACAGGTGGGCGATCTACGGGAGTGGATTGTGGCTCTGTCATAGATGCTGGGATAAGGACAGATATCTGTCAAGTGCAACGCTGTAAAAACACAGTTAAAACTCACGGCGTTATCCAAATAATAAGGGTGAGCATGCCCTTGATTGTTCTTTTTTCCTTAAAATTTTGAGCGGTGCAGGGTTTGAGTTTGAGGTAACGACCCAGCTCTTTTTGAAAGCAGAGTCGGGATGCATTTAGAGAGCCGGTCCCATACTCGAAGTGTGATCGCTCGCCGTCCTGAGATCGTACTGAAGCGCTATACTGAACATCCTCAGCGCCAGCAACACCAAGAGACTGGTGTGTACCAGGTCTGGGGTCGGTGTGAAGAGTTTAAGTTGGTGAAGGAACGCACCATAAACGATCTCTACTACACAGCGGAAAAGGAGCATTTCGTTACAATCTAATGCGTTGGGGTTAGGGTTCATATAAGCTGACATTAACATTAATAGGTGAAATCCAATCCGACACAGGTTAACCCAACGCCTGACCGAAAGCCACCCTAATCCCAGGACCAGTTATGAAAACCCTCGAGCCCCAAAGCAGGTCGTCTTGGAAGTCGTCTAAAGTATCTGTCCAGCAGCGAAAGCAAGAGGAGGACGCACAGACGCTCGTCTCCGTCCCGCAGCCTGTGCAAGATAGTCAGAACATGGCGCGCGCACCCAAGGAAACGACCGCAAAAAAGTGGGGCGCGATGATTGGCAATGTGCAACGAAAGGCAGAGGGTTCGGGAGGGGGTAAAGCGGTAAACCTGATGCCCAAGGGCAGTGGTCGCCCGTTGCCCCCTCAAGTGGTGAATACCTTTGTTCAGTCGGGCTATCCAGAGGTGGCCAACGCCAGGGTCTATGTGGATGACGCGGCTACCCAACGATTACAGGCAACAGCCTATACCCAGAAAGACAAGATTGTAGTGAAGTCCAGTGGTGCGAATGACCCGAAGCTACTGGGCCATGAGGCCACCCATTTGGTGCAGCAAAGTCAGATGGCTTTAAAGCCCGATGTGAATGGCACGCCGATTAATGCGAATCCGGCGTTGGAGAAGAATGCGGATGACAACGGGGAGCGGGTGGCCCGAAATGAGCCTGTCCGAGTTAAGGGGATTAGCGCAAAGGATAAGAAAGTAGATGTGATTAACCGCTCAATTGAGGAGCAGGATGCAAGTAGGAAAACGGGTGAATCAGATCGAATTGTGGTGCAACGTAAGCCAATGGTCTGCAGAAGTAACGGTAAACCTATGCTCGAGAAGGAGGTCGCAAAATGGTTGATGAGCAAGAATAGAGCACGACCGATGAGTAAGGAGGAAGTCAAATGGTTTATGAGGTACTTCAACCATCTAGAGTATACAGAGCCCATAACATTAAGCGAGGTGGCCTTGGTAGCAAAGAAATGGCAGAAAGATTATGAGAAAACCGGGTCTACTGAAGACGACGCCGAAAAAGGTGACGAGGAGGAGGACAAAAACCCCTTCAACGATGACGAGAAGTTGGGCAATGGGTCAATTTTTGTATATCAAACATATCGATCCAAGCCTCGCCAATACGCCATTGATGACGTGCTGGTAGAATTGGACAGGTTCGAGATCAAATCACAGGACATACCCGCCCTTGAACAGGTTGTACAGAGTATGACTGGGATGATCTTTTTCGATTGGAACGAAGTCGTGAGTGAGGTCAAACAGCGCTGCTCTAAACGAATTTTGCGTGCATTCCAGGCCTTATCAGAAAAAGACCAGCCCCCCTGGAAGTGGAATAACCCCCAGCACGCGTGGATAAATGGGATCAAGCAGTGGATCAACGGGGGTAATCTTTCGGAACTAGAGCAAATGAATTGTTGGCAGACAGTATTATTTGCAGCATTCAAAGGAGGCATAATCAACAAGGATTATTTCACGAAAGCTAATTTCCAGCGAAAGAAGCAACCCACGGGGCTAGCAGGTGTAATGGCACCACGCATTGGCGCAATGGAGAAATATTTTCCCGATTGGCAGCGAGAAAAAGAGGTAGAGATCGGTCCGGTTCTATCACGAGCGGTTCAGAGAAGGAAGGGAAGCTTGAGAGGACTGTATTGGAAGCCGAAGGAGTGGGGCCAGCGAACAAAAGATGTGGTTCAGATAATGCAATACCTATCGAAGATAAACATACCCGAGGGATATGTGGTGCTTTTCGGCGTCGGAGCGGAGCATGTAGCAATGAGTACTGGGAAGAGGGTACGGATGAGGCACGTCAAAGAATGGAAGGCGGCGGGTTTCCCCGACAGGAAGGGCCATGAGATATGGGAATGCGATGATCTCCAGGAGTATTATAAGAACGGCGTGAGGAGGAGTGATGTGCAAAGAATAACGATTGAGGATAAATTATTAAAGAATTATACGCAAGTAGGGTGTATCAAGTGGGGACCGCTACCGACCATGAACGATGTGAGGTCGGAGTATGCAAAAGCGAAGTCTGAAGATAAAATCGAGAAGCAGAAGGACGAGTATCTCAAGAACAAAGAGGAAAAAAAGCAGGAAGCCGAGGACGAGGACTTGAATAACGAAGAGAAATGGGGAAAAGAAGCAGAGAAGTATAAGAACTTGTTAGAGAAATCAACGAGGAACCTATTTAAGACCGGCGGAAAAGCAAAGTCACAAAAGGGGAAAAAGAAGCAGAAGGGTAAGACCAGAAAGAGAAAAACAAGCGTAGAGTGGGAAGCAGCGCCCTATGGGGGAGTTAAGGAGGAGATTTTCGCTGATGAGGACATAAATATAGAGAAAACAGCCGCAGGCAAGTATAAGATCGAACCTATTATACGAGGCGGCGACGTCTACGAAGAGACGAAAGGGATAACGGGAGCTGACTATGGCAAAGAATTCCATGGCCTCGGGCCAGAGGACGAATGGGAATAAAGACGAGGCGAGGAACAGGGCAGAGGCGAAGGGAATGCGGCGGCACGGAAGGAATCCGTGGCATGGTTTAAAAACAGGGGATTTTGGGTAACACTTCCACGGCAAAATAAACCATCATTTTTCGATGGCTTGAGGTCTACTTCTACCCAATCAGGTCAGACTATGCCCTTTGGAATCGCTTGAATCCCAACAGC